>NZ_CP087999.1:2065000-2365000 GCF_021044625.1 Geomonas sp. RF6
CATGCGCAGCGAGAAATACGTCTTGTCGTCGCGCAGGTTGATGTTGTAGCGCGGGCGGTGCTGCTTGATGAGCGTGTTTTCGAGGATCAGCGCTTCTTTTTCGGTGTCGGTGACGATGTACTCGAGGGCGCAGACGCGCTGCATGAGGAAGCGGATCTGGTAGCGCGCGTCCTGGGCAGGCTTGAAGTAGCTCTTCACCCGCTTCTTGAGGTCGCGCGCCTTCCCGACATAGAGGACGGTCCCCTTCTCGTCCTTCATGATGTAGACGCCGGGGGAGTTGGGGAAATTGTTGATGGTATCGGAGAGGATCACTGATTCACACTGCGTGGGCAACAAAGGTGGATTCGTACTGAAAATGCGGCGTGCATGGCGGGAGGGAGGCCCCGCTCACGCACAAGGTGCCTACTTCCTCCCCGGCTTTGCGGAGCCGCCACGGCTGAACCCGCCGGGGCGCTTCCCCGCACCGCGGCTTCCCGGCTTGTACCCGGCGGTCGTGTGCTTCTGCGGCGTCGCGATGGAGACGGTGATGGTGCGGTCCATGACGATGGCGCCGTCGAGGGAAAGGATGGCATCCTTCGCCTCGGCTTCAGTGGACATCCTCACGTAGGCGCACCCTTTCGACTGCCCCGTGTGGGGGTCGGTGATAATATGGACCGAGGTAACGGTTCCCGAGACGGAAAAGACCCTCTTCAGGTCCTCTTCGGTGGCGTCGTACGACAGTTTGCCGACGTATAGCTCCTTGGCCATTTGTTCTTGCTCCTTTCTGATGACTGCAATGCAATTTACTCTAGCACACCGGAGGGGCGGCCGTCCCGCGCCTCTCGGTGACACTCACCGTTTGTCGAGGGGGATGACCAGAGTCTGCCCCGGCTTCAGCCGCTCCAGTTCCCTTAGATGGTTCAGCCGCTTTATCTCCGGAAGGAGCGGGGCTCCGGCACTCTCGCCGATTCCGTGGGACGCCAGAATCTTCCAGATCGTGTCCCCCTCCCGCACCAGGTGCGAAATACGTCGATCCGCCGGCGCAGCGGCCGGTACCTCCCGCAGCTTCTCCTGGGCGGACCCTGGTTGCGGGGCCGGTGCGGGAGTCGCTGCCTGCGGCGCCGCCGGAGCTATTCGCTGCGGCGTTACCTGCGCGACGGTGGCTGGAGGGGCGGGATGTTTGACGAGATGGGCGGCGATGGCTCCAGTCCCGATGGCGGCTATGAGGGCGGCGACATACCACACGCCGCGGCTGCTGCGCCCGCTTCCATCCCCTTCATCATGATGCGCGGAGAAAAGCAGGTCCCTTGCGGCTTCAGCGGGCGCCGGAGCCGCAGCATCGCCCTTTTCACGTGCCGACTCTATGGCGCCCAATGTTATGCAGGCCGTGATGGCTCGCTCGAGCGCCGCGTCGTCCTGCGCCGTAACTAGCGTTTCACATCGGATGCGGTCGGCACTGTCGCGGTCGGCAGCCAGCAGCACGACCTTCGTCGTCGGAGGGAGGAGCCTGTTGAGGTACGCCAGCACCTCGTCCCCGCTCACGCCGGAGATCGTGCCCTGCACGAAGGCGTGGGAAGGGGGCGCGGCGGCTATCTCCTCTTCACCTTGCGCGAGCGTGGGCACAATGCGCAGCCGGTTCTCCAGCGCGCTGCTCGCCCGGGTGAAGAGTTCGGATACTCTCTGCTGGTCTGTGATCACCAGGATGTCTGCCATAGACCCGGCCTCCGCTGAATTACAACAGGCCATCTTAGGAGAGGCGAAAGGAATTGGCAACTTGTTTCGAACGGTGCGGCGGGGGAGGGGCGAAAGGATTCGAGGGGAGAGCAGGAGAGGGATGCTTTTGACTACGCGGATCTACGACATCCCCGCCCCGCCCTCCCCTCGAAAGGGGGACTCTTGAAGGCTAGTTCTTGTGGCAGGAAGTGCAGAGGGGATCGCTGACCCGGCGGCTCATCTGCGCCTCGCGATTGCGCGGTACCCCTTTTCCCATCAGCTTCTCGCCGATCTTGTGGCAGTCAAAGCAGTTCTTACCCTTCAATGCCTGGTGCATGCGCACCATCGCGGGATTCTTGCTGTGGCATTCGTTGCACTCAAAGGCTTGCGCCTGCACTGCACCGAGTAGCAGCGTTATCAGGAGGGTAGATGTCTTCACGTTGACTCCTTCGTTCTTTGATCTGCAGTGGCGAGCCCATTGCTGAAGGCACAGTAGCGGCAACAGAAGGGAGTTGCCTTGACCTAAGTCAAAGACAGCCAAAGCGAGGACGCCCTTCGGGGTGAGAAAAGACTTTCCATAGCGTCGGCGGTGTGTTAATTTTTCTGGTCTTTCGCTGGCTGCCTTCCCCGTATCGGCGGCGGTACAACAACCTGGAACCTGAAAATGGCAAAGATAATCTGTGTGGCAAATCAAAAAGGAGGGGTGGGAAAGACCACGACGGCAGTCAATGTCGCCGCCTCTCTCGCCGTGGCCGAACGGCGCGTGCTCCTGGTGGACCTCGATCCGCAGGGGAACGCCGGAAGCGGCGTAGGGGTCGACAAGGGTGCCCTCGAGGAGAGCGTCTACGACTGCCTCATCAACGACGCGGCCCCTTCCTCCATCGTGCTGCAGACGGAGCTCCCCTATCTGCACCTTCTCCCCGCCACCTCCGACCTCGCCGGGGCCGAGCTCGAGCTCGCCGGCATGAGCGGGCGCGAGCGCAGGCTGAAGAAGGTGCTGGCGACTCTCTCCGACTCCTACGACTATATTTTTATAGATTGCCCCCCTTCGCTCTCCCTTCTGACCATCAACGCCATGACTGCGGCGGATTCCGTCCTGATCCCGCTGCAGTGCGAGTTCTACGCGATGGAGGGGCTTTCACAGATTCTGAAGACCATTTCGCTGATCCAGCAGGGGCTGAACAGTCCGCTCTACATCGAGGGAATCCTCCTCACCATGTTCGACGCGCGCAACAACCTGTCGCGCCAGGTGAGCGAGGAGATCAGGGCACACTTCAAAAAGGAAACGTTCGCCACGGTGATTCCCCGCAATGTGCGGCTTTCCGAGGCTCCCTCCCACGGCAAGCCGATCGTGCTCTACGACATCACCTCGCGCGGTGCCATGAGCTACATGGAACTGGCCAAGGAGATCATAGTTCGGGAGGCTGCACATGGTGGTTAAAAAGATGGGACTCGGGAAAGGAATGGGAGCGCTCCTGCCGGTGGTGGAGGAGCAGGGGAAAAAGTACTTCTCCTGCCCGATCGAGGACATAAAGCCGAACAAGGACCAGCCGCGCAAGACCTTCGTGAACGAGAAGCTCGAGGAGCTTGCGGCGTCCATCCGGGAAAAGGGGATCATCCAGCCCCTGGTCGTGGTGCGAAAGGGTGACCACTACCTCCTGATCGCGGGGGAGAGGCGCTGGCGCGCGGCGCAGAAGGCGGGGCTTCGCGAGGTGCCGGTGGTGATCCAGGACGTCTCCGAGGAGACGGCCCTGGAAATGGCCCTGATCGAGAACATCCAGCGCGAGGACCTGAACGCGGTGGAGGAGGCCGAGGCATACCGCCAGCTCCTGGAGCGCTTTTCCCTTTCACAGGAAGAGCTCGCCAAGAGGGTGGGAAAGGAGCGCTCGACGATCGCCAACGCCCTCAGGCTCCTGAAACTCCCGCACGAGATCAAGCGCGACCTCGCCGAAGACCGCATATCGATGGGGCATGCCCGGGCGCTCCTCACCCTGGAGACCCTGGAGGCGCAGAAGGAAGCGCGCGACGAGATCGTGAAGAACCACCTCTCCGTGCGTCAGGCGGAAGCGCTGGTGAAGAAGGCGAAGTCGGCGGCCGCCCCCAAAAAGAGGGTGCCGGCGCGCGACGGGGAGGAGCAGGACCTCATGGAGCGCCTGCAGCGGCATTTCCAGGCGAAGGTGGCGATCCGCCGCAGCGGCCGCGGTGGAAAGCTGGAGATCAGCTTCGGCGACATGAAGGAGTTGACGAGGATCATCGACCTGCTCAACCTCTAGGGCGCGGGCCCCGCATGCTCAGAGCCATCAAAAGCTCATAAACGGGAGCCGCTCCTGAGTGTGAGGGAGGCTGATCTTAATCCTTCACCAGCTTCAGACGAGACTTTGTTCCTTTTTTTTAATTTTATGCTTTCGCCCGGTGCGAAACACTGATAACATGCAGCTGCATTGCCCTCGGCTGTCGACGCCTTGAGGGCAACTGAAGCTCGTCCGGAGTCCGTCGCTCCACCCTTCATACTTCTTTCCTTCACTGAAGGATCCCTTCCCGATACGACAGCTCAACGACGACCTCTCGTGTATACCGCGGGTGAATTAAAACCCGATAGACTGCTTGACAGTACGGGGGTTTTGTGTTAGTTATCCCCTGTTTTGCGCCAAGGCTATATTGTATTCGCATCATTGAATAGCTCAAAAATGAAACGGCAAGAGGTGGTTTGGTGATCAACTTAGACATCACGTTTGTAATCCAGCTGGTCAATTTCCTGGTCCTGATGCTTTTGCTCAATCAGTTCCTGTACAAGCCCGTCAGAAAAGTGCTTGCCCAGAGAACTGCCGAGATCTCCGGGGCCAAGGAGAAAAGTGCTGCCGTTGACGCCGAGGTGCAGGAAAAGATGGCCGAGTACGAGGCACGCCTGCGTGCGATCCGCAGCAGCGCCGCCGACGAGCGTGGCGCCCTGAAGAAGGAAGCGGTCGCCCAGGAGACGGCAATCCTCGAGAAGGCGAAGGACGAGGCCACCGAGAAGGTCTCCGCCATCAAGGCGCGCGTGGCCAAGGAAGCTGAAGATGCACGCCAGCTCCTGAAGGACAGCGCTCAGACCCTGTCTGCCGAGATCTGTGAGAAAGTCCTGGGGAGGAGTTTGTAGCATGCAAAGAAAGAAGATTACCCGGATAGCGGTAGCAGCCGTTCCCTTCGCCCTTATCGTGGGGCTGTGCGCCATCGGCTACTGCGCCGAGGAGGGTGCGCACCACGTCGACAAGGCCGCCCAGATGAAGGACTTCATGTGGCGCTGCGTCGACTTTGCGGTCCTCGCCGGCATCCTCGTGTACGCCATCAAGAAGGCGGACATGAAGGGGACCCTCGCCGCACGCCGCAGCACCATCGAGCGTCAGCTGAAGGAAGCGGTCGCCGCAAGGGAGCTCGCCGAGGCGAAGTTCAACGAGTACAGCGACAAGCTGGCCCGCGCCAACAAGGACATCGAGGAGATGTCGGCAAACATGAAGCGTGAGGGTGAGCTCGAGAAGGAGCGCATCATCGCCGAGGCGCAGACCACCGCCGCCCGCATCCTGGAGCAGGCTGAGGCTGCCGCCAACCAGGAAGTGCAGAAGGCGAGGGCTGAACTCCGTGCCGAAGCGGCGAAGCTCGCGGTTGAACTCGCAGAGCAGAAGATCAAAGCAAACATTGCAAAGGGCGACCAGGACAAACTGGTGGGCGACTATATTTCCAAGGTGGTGACTCTACATTGAGCGCAAACGCTATTGCCAAACGTTATGCAAAAGCCCTCGTGCAGATAGGCTCTGAAGAGGGGGCAGTGGAGAAGTACAACACTGAGCTCACCCGCTTCAGCGGACTTCTCGCCGAGAACCGTGAACTGGGAGCGGTGTTTGCCAACCCCGCCTACGGTGTTGAAAAGAAGGCTGAGATCCTGAAGGAGATGGTCGCGAAGCTCGGACTCTCCACCACGGTATCCAACCTGCTCATGCTCCTTCTTGAGCGCGGCCGCATCTCCGTCGTTCCGGAGATCGCAACCCGCTACGGCGCCTTCGCCGACGAGCTTTCCGGCGTTATCCGCCCGGTGGTGACCTCCGGTCTCCCGCTGGAGCCGGCCCAGGTCGAGGAGATCAAGGGCGCTCTGGCGAAAGCAACCGGCAAGAAGGTTGAGCTCAAGCTGGAAGTTGATCCGTCGCTCATCGGCGGCGTGGTAGCCAAGATCGGCGATAAGGTATTCGACGGAAGCGTGAAGACACAGTTAGCTAGACTTCAGGATATATTACAGAAGGGGTGAGACGGTTCTATGGAAATCAAAGCGGAAGAAATCAGCCAGATTATCAGGAAGCAGATCAAGGAGTACGGCACCGAGGTAGCGGTGGCCGAGACCGGCACCATTATCTCCATCGGTGACGGTATCGCACGTATTCATGGTCTTGACAAGGCGATGGCCGGCGAGCTCCTCGAGTTCCCGGGCGGCATCAGCGGCATGGTGCTCAACCTCGAAGAGGACAACGTCGGTGCTGCGATCCTCGGTGACTTCTCCGAGATCAAGGAAGGCGACTCCGTCAAGCTGACCGGCAGGATCGTTGAGGTTCCGGTTGGCGAGGCCCTCATCGGCCGCGTTGTCGACGCTATCGGCCAGCCGATCGACGGCCTCGGCCCGATCAACACCACCACCTTCGGCAAGGTGGAAGTGAAGGCCCCCGGTATCGTAAAGCGCAAGTCGGTTCACCAGCCGATGCAGACCGGTCTCAAGGCTATCGACTCCATGGTTCCGATCGGGCGCGGCCAGCGCGAGCTCATCATCGGCGACCGCCAGACCGGCAAGACCGCCGTCGCCATCGACACCATCATCAACCAGAAGGGCGGTGACGTGGTGTGCATCTACGTCGCGATCGGCCAGAAGCGCTCCACGGTTGCCCAGGTCGTTTCCAAGCTGAAAGAGCACGGCGCAATGGACTACACCATCGTCGTCGCCGCTTCCGCTTCCGAGCCGGCACCGCTGCAGTTCATCGCACCGTACACCGGCGTCACCATGGGCGAGTTCTTCCGCGACTCCGGCAAGCACGCCCTCATCATCTACGATGACCTTTCCAAGCAGGCAGTGGCATACCGCCAGCTTTCGCTCCTTCTCCGCCGTCCGCCGGGGCGTGAAGCATACCCGGGCGACGTCTTCTACCTCCACAGCCGTCTCCTCGAGCGTGCGTGCAAGGTTTCCGACGAGTGCGGTGCCGGCTCCCTGACCGCTCTGCCGGTCATCGAGACCCAGGCAGGTGACGTTTCCGCGTACATCCCGACCAACGTTATTTCCATTACGGACGGTCAGATCTACCTGGAGAGCGACCTCTTCTACTCCGGCGTCCGCCCGGCGATCAACGTCGGTCTCTCCGTTTCCCGCGTCGGCGGCTCCGCACAGGTAAAGGCGATGAAGCAGGTTGCCGGTACGCTGCGCCTCGCACTCGCCCAGTACCGCGAGATGGCGGCATTCGCCCAGTTCGGTTCCGACCTCGACAAGGCGACCCAGATGCAGCTCGCCCGCGGCGCCCGTCTGGTTGAGATCCTCAAGCAGCCGCAGTACCGTCCGATCCCGAACGAGAAGCAGGTTCTGGTCATCTTCGCAGCCAACAACGGCTTCGTCGACGACTACCCGGTCAACGTGCTGGGTCGTTACGAGCAGGAACTGTACGCTTTCTTCGACGCGAGGAAGGCCGACGTTCTCAAGGAACTCCGTGAGAAGAAGGCGATCGACGACGCCCTGAAGGCTACGATCGTGGCATCGCTGGAAGAGTTCAAGAAGGAATTTACTGCCTAATCAAGGACGGAAAGCGTAATGGCGAACCTGAAAGCAATCAAGAAACGTATCGTTTCTGTCAAAAATACCAGGCAGATCACCAAGGCCATGAAGATGGTCTCGGCGGCGAAGCTGCGTCGCGCCCAGGAAAACGTGGTCGCGGCGCGCCCCTACGCCGGCAAGCTCGCCGAGGTGTTGGAGCGCCTGGCGCTCACGCAGGATGCTGACGCCTCCCCGCTGATGACTCCGCGGGACGGCGGCAGGGTGCTTCTGGTGGTGGTCACCTCTGACCGCGGGCTGTGCGGCGGCTTCAACGCCAACATCTCCAAGGCGGCGGAGCGCTTCATCCACGAGCGTGCCGGGCAGTCCAAGGAGATTTCCCTCGTCACCATCGGGAGAAAAGGGAACGAGTTCCTTAGGAACCGCCACACCGTCCGCAAGCACCACGGCAACATCTTCGCCGCCCTCAACTACCAGACCGCCGCAATGGTGGCCTCCGAGCTCATCGAGGGGTACCTGGCAGAAGAGTACGATGAAGTCTACGTCCTGTACAACGCCTTCAGAAGCGTCATGAGCCAGGACATCACCCTGGAGAAGCTCCTTCCGATTGCACCTGCGGTGGCTGCCGAAACAGATGAGCCGGCCCGCGAGTACATCTACGAGCCGTCCAAGGGAGCGCTCTTGGACGAACTGCTTCCGAAGCACATCGAGGTCCAGGTCTTCAAGGCCCTCCTCGAGTCGGTCGCAGCAGAGCACGGCGCCAGGATGACCGCGATGGACAGCGCCTCCAAGAACGCAACCGAGATGATCGGCAAACTGACCCTCATGTACAACCGTGCGCGTCAGGCAGCCATCACCACGGAGCTCATGGAGATCATCTCCGGTTCGGAATCGATTAAAGGCTAACACTTTAAAAATAGTGGCCTCCAAGGCCGCAGGAGGAAGAGGTTACAATGAGTCAGAACTTCGGAAAAATATCGCAGGTCATCGGCGCCGTCATCGACGTCGAGTTCGAGCCCGGCAAACTGCCGCCGATCTACAACGCCCTCAGGGTGACCAACCCGGCGATCGACGACCAGGAGAACAACCTGGTTCTGGAAGTTGCTCAGCACCTGGGTGAGAACGCCGTCCGTACCATCGCAATGGACTCCACCGACGGTCTGGTGCGCGGCCAGAAGGTTCTGGACACCGGCAAGCAGATCTCCGTTCCGGTCGGTCGCAAGACCCTGGGGCGCATCCTCAACGTCATCGGCGAGCCGGTGGACGAGATGGGTCCGGTAGGGAACGAGAAAGAGTACGGCATCCACCGCGACGCTCCGGCCTTCGTTGAGCAGTCCACCAAGGTCGAGGCGTTCACCACCGGCATCAAGGTCGTCGACCTCCTCGCACCGTACGCAAGGGGCGGCAAGATCGGTCTGTTCGGCGGCGCAGGCGTCGGCAAGACCGTTCTCATCATGGAGCTCATCAACAACATCGCGAAGCAGCACGGCGGTTTCTCCGTTTTCGCAGGCGTCGGCGAGCGTACCCGTGAAGGGAACGACCTCTGGATGGAAATGAAGGAGTCCGGCGTTCTCGACAAGGCCTCCCTCGTGTACGGCCAGATGAACGAGCCCCCGGGGGCACGTGCCCGCGTTGCTCTCTCCGCGCTCTCCATCGCAGAGTACTTCCGTGACGAAGAAGGGCAGGACGTTCTCCTCTTCATCGACAACATCTTCCGCTTCACCCAGGCGGGTTCCGAGGTTTCCGCACTCCTCGGCCGTATCCCTTCCGCCGTTGGTTACCAGCCGACCCTGGCAACCGAGATGGGCGAGCTCCAGGAGCGCATCACCTCCACCACCAAGGGCTCCATCACCTCCGTTCAGGCGATCTACGTACCGGCCGACGACCTTACCGACCCGGCTCCGGCAACCGCCTTCGCCCACCTCGACGCGACGACCGTTCTTTCCCGTCAGATCGCCGAGCTCGGGATCTACCCGGCAGTGGACCCGCTGGACTCCACCTCCAGGATTCTCGACCCGCAGGTTATCGGCGAGGAGCACTACAAGGTTGCCCGCCAGGTACAGTACGTCCTCCAGAAGTACAAGGATCTCCAGGACATCATCGCGATCCTCGGTATGGACGAGCTCTCCGAGGAGGACAAGCTGGTCGTTGCCCGCGCCAGGAAGATCCAGAGGTTCCTCTCCCAGCCGTTCCACGTCGCGGAAGCCTTCACCGGCTCCCCCGGCAAGTACGTCGAGCTGAAGGACACCATCAAGGGCTTTGCCGAGATCGTTGCCGGCAAGCACGACGACCTGCCCGAGCAGGCCTTCTACATGGTCGGCCCGATCGAAGAGGCCATCGAGAAAGCCAAAAAGCTTGCTGTGTAATTAATTACAGGCACAAGTAGAGGGGAGGGCGCATGCCTTCCCCTCCCCTTTCGCCTTTTGAGGTTAATATGGCTGAAAAACTGAAGATTGAGCTGATTACGCCGTACCGGAAGGTCCTTTCGGAAGAGGTGGACGAGATCACCGCCAACGGTGCACTCGGCGAGTTCGGGGTACTCCCGGGCCACGCGCCTTTTTTGACCTCCCTGAAGATCGGCGAGCTTGCCTACAAGCAGGACGGGAAGGTGCATCACCTTGCTGTGAACTGGGGGTACTTCGAGGTCGAGGACGACAAGGTCACCGTGCTGGTGGAGACCGCCGAGCGTGCCGACGAGATCGACCTGGAGCGCGCAAGGACTGCCATGGGCCGTGCTGAAGAGGCTCTGAAGACCCTCTCCCCGGAAGACCACAATTTCCGCGTCGCCGAAGCCGCTCTCGAGCGCGCGGTGATCAGGGTTCAGGTCGCAGGGAAGGCAAAGTCGTAAGAGTGACATACAATTGAGTTTGGTAGAGCGGGCCTCGTGTCCGCTCTTTTTTTTTTTGCTGGCCTCGCCGGCTGCAGATTCGGTCCATGTAGGCCGGGATAAGCCGCAGGCGTTCCCGGCAGTCCACCACCGACGCAGCCCGCGCCGGCGAATGCCGGAAACGCTGCGCTTATTCCGGCCTACATGTACCACATGTACGATTGTTGAGAACTTCGCCCCGGAAGCCGTCTGTGCTACACTGGGTTCACTCCCGTTTGAGCCCAGAGGTCCCATGCACGTGCAGCACGAACTGGTAAGCCATCCGATCCCGGCACTGCTGCGAAAGCTGGCCGTTCCCGCCGGCACCGGCTTCTTCTTCAACACCATGTTCAACGTGGTGGACACCTTCTATGCCGGGCAGGTCTCCACCGAGGCGCTGGCCGCCCTCTCTCTTTCCTTCCCCGTCTTCTTCCTGATCATAGCCAACGGCTCCGGCATCTCTACCGGCACCACCGCCCTCATAGGCCATGCACTGGGAGGAGGGAACCGGGAGGAGGCGCGCCTCCTGGCGAGCCAGGGGATATCGTTTGCTCTGGCCAACTCCGTACTGGTCACCATAGTAGGACTCCTGAGCGCCCCGCACCTCTTCCGCATCATGGGAGCCGGGGGGACCACCCTCTCCCTCGCCGTCTCCTACATCTCCCCCCTTTTCGTGGGGAGCGTCTTCTTCATCATCAACTTCGTGCTGAATGCCATCCTGAACGCCACCGGGGACAGCCGCAGTTACCGCAACTTCCTTATCTGCTCCTTTCTGGTAAACCTGGTCCTCGACCCCTGGTTCCTCTTCGGAAGCGCCGGCATTCCGCCCCTCGGCGTTGCGGGCATCTCCTGGTCGACCGTTGTGGTGCAGTTTCTGGGGAATTGCTACCTCCTGAGGCGCGTGGCGAAGAGCGGGATGCTGGCGGGCTTTCGATGGTGGCAGCTGATCCCCCAGGGGCGCGCCTACCTGGCGCTCGCGCAGCAGGGATTCCCCTCGGGGCTCAACGTCCTTACCATTGCCAGCGGCATCTTCGTCATCACCTGGTTCATCGGGCGCTTTGGCGGGAGTGCGGTCGCCGCCTACGGGATCGGGACGCGCATCGAGCAGCTGGCGCTTCTCCCCGCCCTCGGGATGAACGTTGCGGTCCTTGCGCTGGTGGCCCAGAACAGCGGCGCCGGAAAGGTGGAGCGGGTGATGCAGACGATCCGCCTGGCTTACGGGGGGGGATCCCTTTTCATGCTCCTGGGCACCGGCCTTATCTATCTCTGTGCAGCGCCCCTCATGGAGCTCTTTACCAGCGATCCCGCCGTCATTGCTACCGGGGTCTCCTTCCTGAGGATCGAGTGCTTCGTCCTCATCGCCTATTCGATCCTCTACTCCAGCGTCTCGGCGCTCCAGGGGCTCAGGAGGCCCCTCTTCCCCCTGGTGATCGGGATGGTACGGCAGGTCGTCCTCCCTGTCCCGGTCTTCTTCCTCTTTGCAGAGAGCTTCGGCTGGGGGCTGTACGGCGTATGGTGGGGGTTCCTCGTCATCACCTGGATCGCCGCCGTCGTCTCCCTCTGGTTCGTGGGGCGCACCGTCGACAGCCTGGTGGGGAGGAGGGGGGCGCTGTACGGCATGAAGGAATGATGGACCACCCTCCCGCCCGCTCCTTTCTACGCTAGAATATGAACTGCATTCGCGGAGGGGGAGCGGCCTCTGCGATCATCGTTCCGGAGCCTGCCATGGACATCCCTCAGCGCTGCCAGGAGATACGGGCGCAGGTGGAAGGGGAGCTTTCTGCCACCCATGACGAGGAGGCGCGTACCGAGATTCTCGTTCAGGGGCTCTATCAGCTGAACGACCTGGTACTTGCGGAGATGGGGAAGCCGGGGAGGTCGGAGCGCTATCTGAAGGGGCAAAGCGCGGCGCTGGACCTCATCGTCTTTCTCGCCCTCCCGCTGGTGCGGGTAAAGAGCGGGACGCGCGATCTGGTGAGTCTGCTCGTGGAGGTCGCGGAAGGGTGTTCCGACCCGGTGCTGGAGAAGAAGCTGACCGGCTACGCGAAACAGGTACTGTCGCAGTCGCAGCGCGAAGAGGGCGCCGCGCAGGGGTCGTCAGGGATAGGGTGGTACATAGCCGGCACGGCAGCCGTTTCAGTCGTGCTGATAAGCTACCTCCTCCTTTCCCTGCAGCCTCCGAAGCGTACCTCGGTCCTTAGCAGGGACGGGGGGCCCGGGGCGCGGAGCGAGACGACGGTGTCGCAGCCACTGGAGATCACGCCGTATCGACCGCCGGTTCCCCATGAGAACGGAGCCCCGGGCGCCGAGGCACCGGCGAAGCGCGCCATGAAGGTGGAAATGGGGGAGCACCTTACGAAGATAAAGGTGGTGGCGAGCCAGGTCTTGGTGCCGGTTATCGTGAAAAACGGAGGGGAGTCGGTAAAGGTTACCCTCCTCCTCGACACCGGGTCGACCCGAACTGCACTCGGCGAGCAGTTCGCGGCGAAACTCGGAGTGGACCTCACTCGTGCCAGGGGGTCGCTGGTGGAGGTAGCGGACGGCAGGGTGCTGCACTCGAAGCTGGCGACCGTCGATGTCGTGGCGGTCGGTAGTCGGGCGCTCCCTTCCTTCGAGCTGGAGTTCTTTCCGTACAACGGGAGCGACCAGGGTTTTGACGGCTTTCTGGGGATGGATTTCCTCGGCAGGCAGCGCTACCAGATCGACGTGGAGAATGAGGTGATCCGCTGGTTTTGACAGGCGGTGCAGCAGCTTCAAATTATTGACCAAGGGTAGGGATTATGACGGAGAAAAAGAGGGAAGGGGAAGAAAGCTCGCTGGCGGAGACGGCCACCGTCATTTTTGACGCGCTGCTTCGTCCGTCGCGCAGTCTGGCAAGCGCCTCCTGTCCGTACTCGCCGCTGCGGGGGGCAGGAAAGGAAGGGGGAGAGGTGCGGGTCTTCTTTCCGCGCTGTCTGCCGATAGCGGCGACCGCACTCCTTTTCCGCGTCAAGAGGGAAGGCTTCTCAGGCTGCCGCGCGGAGTCGCTGCCGGAGGGTGTAGCGCTGTACTGCAGGCGCTAGAGGGGCTAGCTCCCTATCTTTCCTATCTCGAAACCGATCTGCTCCAGAGGGAGCACCACATCCGCCACGCCACCTTCGATGCAGGCTCGCGGCATCCCGTAGATGGTGGAGGTCTCCTCGTTCTGCACCAGGGTAACCCCCCCTTTCCCCTTCAGATGCTTCATCCCCTTCAAACCGTCATTCCCCATTCCGGTGAGGATGACGCCGAGCATGGCGCCGTTGCTCGCCTCCGACATCGTGGTGATCAGGTGGTCGACGGAGGGGATGTATATGTATTGCGGGTGTTCCGTTGTCGGCGAGGTGCGCACCACCAGGTTGTTTCCCTGGCGCACGATGGCTGTGTGCCGCCCGCCGGGGGCGATGAGGACCTCGCCGCCGCGCACGATGTCGCCGTCCGCCGCTTCCCTGATGGAGAGGGAGCACCTGGCGTTGAGGCGGTCGGCGTAGGGGCCGGTGAAGGCTTTCGGCATGTGAATGGCCACGACGATGCCGTGCGGGAAGTTCACCGGGATGCGGGAGATAACCTCCTGGAGCGCGACGGGACCTCCGGTGGAGGCGCCTATCCCCACAAAGCCGATCTTCCTGTGGGCAAAGCGCGACGGGCGCACCTCTGCGGGACGCACGATGCGCGGCCTCTCGATCCCAAGAGCTTTTTTCGGCACAGCAGAAACTGAGGCCTCACGCACCTTGGAGAGAAGCTCTCCCTGGAAGGTGCTCTGCGCGTCCTTCGAGTCGCTGACGTTCTTGGAGACGTAGTCCACAGCCCCCGCCTCCAGCGCCTCGAAGGTGGCCTTCGCCCCTTCGCATGTCAGTGTCGAGACCATGAGCACCCGGGTCGGCTGCTTCGCCATGATCTGTTTCAGGGCGCTGATGCCGTCCAGGCGCGGCATCTCCACGTCCATGGTGATGAGGTCTGGCTTCAGGGCGAGAGCCTTCTCCACCCCTTCCACCCCGTCGGAGGCGATGCCCACGATCTCGACGTTGGGCGCGCGGGAGAGCACGCCGCGAATCGCCATCCGCATGAAGGACGAGTCGTCTACGATAAGGACCCGAAGCTTGCTTTCTCGTGGTGTCGGCATCATGGTGCTATTTCGCTCCTATCCCTTGGAATATGGACTGGACCAGCTCCTGTATCTCCGGCACGCGGTCCTCGAGCTCATAGCAGAAACGCTCTACATCGAGGTCCGCGAGATGGGGGGCGAACCCTTTCAGTATGGACCAGGCGGGCTCCTCCGCCAGGTTGAAGGAGACCCAGGAGCTCCCGCCGTAGTCGAGCTGGCAGACCGAGCAGAAGAGGTCGGCGAGATTGACGATGGCGCACAGCGTGGGGTCGAGCATCGCCTCCCCAGGGGCGTGGTGCAGCGCGATCGCCTCGCAGTAGTCCTTCGGGAAATTCCACTTTCTCGCCAGGCAGTACCCGACCTCGTTGTGGGAGGTGCCGAAGAACTCCACTTCCTTCTCGCCGAGCCGGAAGGGGAGCCCCTTCACGGAGTCGAGAAGAAGCCGGAAGGTGTCCTGCTTGTAGTAGGAGAGGAAGACCTCCCCTATGTCGTGCACGATACCGACAAGGTACGCCTTCTCGGTGTCCGGGTAGCGCACGCGCTGCGCGATGATCTTCGCCACCACCCCGACGCCGAAGGAATGCTCCCAGAAGGACTTGATGTCGAAGATGCCGTCCCGCCCCTGGAAGATGTCGACAAAGGAGCAGGTGAAGGCAAGCTCGCGGATGTGACGGAAGCCGAGGTAGATGAGGGCGCGCTTCACCGATTTTATCTCGTGGGCTGGGCGGTAGATGGGGGAGTTGACCATCCTGATGACGCGCGCCGCCAGCACCTGGTCGGCGAGGATCATATCGGCCACCTCATCAAGCTCGACTCCCGGCCGGTCCAGGAGTTCGATGACCCTGGTGGCCACCTGGGGAATGGTAGGGAGGTCCACAAAGCTCTCCACCATTTCCTGAGCCGTCTGTATCATGGCTGTTTTTTCCATACCATCATCCTCACTTGTTATAGGTAAAGCCACCTGGGAAGTGGACGGTCTTGAACTTGTCGTTGACCCCGTGCAGCGATTCGGACTGCCCCACGAAGAAGTAGCCGTACGGCTGCAGGTTGTTGTAGAAATGCTGCACGACCTTGCTCTTGCTCGCAGTGTCGAAGTAGATGAGCACGTTGGCGCAGAAGATGAAGTCGAAGCTCTTCATGAAGAGCATCTTGTTGTCGTCGTAAAGGTTCAGCTGCGAGAAGTTGGCGAGCCGCTTCACCTCGGGGGCGAGGTGGAACTTCCCCGGGGTCTCCTCCTTGAAGTACTTCTTCAGGTAGTAGTCGGGGGTGTTGCGGACCGAGTAGCTGTTGTACACCCCCAGTTTCGCCTGGGCGATGACCGTCTCGTTGATGTCGGTCCCCACGATCTCTATGATCCAGTCTTTCAGGAGCGTGCTGCGCTTCTCCAGGAGGATCATCGCCATGGTGTACGCCTCTTCCCCGGAGGAGGAGCCGGCGCTCCAGATGCGCAGCTTCTTGAAGCCGATCTTTCCCTTCTGTGCCACGATCTCCGGCAGGAACTTGTTCTCCAGTGCGGTGAGCTGCGGGGGGTTGCGGAAAAAACAGGTCTCGTTGGTGGTTACCTCGTCCAGAAGCTTCCTGAGTTCCACACCGCCGGTCGTTCCGCTTTTCAGATACTGATAGTAGTCGCTGTGGCTCCTGCAGCCGGTCGCCTCCAGGCGCCGTGACAGGCGGCTCTCCAGAAAATATTTTTTCGTGCTGTGGAAATAGATCCCGCAGACGTTATATATGTAGTCCCTGAGTTGCTCGAAGTCCTTGTCGGAGATCTTCAGGGAGATACCTTTCTGTTCCAGCGCTTTTGTTTCCGGTGTCATTATCGTCCCCTCAGACTGATATGCGTGCGCCGGTAGACTCGCCGTCCCCTACAAGCCCCATGGGGTCGACGATCAGTGCGACCCTGCCGTCACCCATGATGGTGGAACCGCCGATACCCGGCAGGTTGGCCAGGAACTTCCCGAGGCTCTTGATGGCAACCTCCTGTTGCCCGAGGAGCCTGGTAACCACCAGTCCGATACGTTTCTCCGCAATCCCAACGATGACCACATAGCAGGTGCTCTTCTCGGTGCTGCTGAACGCTTTCCTGCTGGAGCCGAAGATCTTCTGCAGCCGCAGGAGTGGCAGGACGGAGTCCCTGAGCTTCAGGACCTCCTGCCCGCCGATGATGTGGAAGTCGGCCTCCTCGACCCTCAGCGTCTCGATGACGGAGGCGAGCGGTACGGAGTACACCTCCCCTTCCACCTCCACGAGGAGGGACTGGATGATGGCGAGGGTGAGGGGGAGCTTCAGGATGAATTCGCTTCCCTTCCCCACATCGTTCTTGATCTCGATGATGCCGTTCAGCTTGCGGATGTTGGTGCGCACCACGTCCATCCCGACGCCGCGCCCGGAGAGGTCCGTCGCCTTCTCCTTGGTGGAGAAGCCGGGGAGGAAGAGGAGATCGAGGATCTCCCGCTGCCCCATGCCGGCGAGCTCGCTCTCGGTGACCAGCCCCTTTTCCAGCGCCTTCCTGGAGACCTTCTCAGGATCGATGCCGCGGCCGTTGTCCTTTATGCTGATGACGATCTGGTTCCCCTCGTGGGCAGCTGAGAGAACGACTGTGCCGTTTCGCTCCTTGCCGGCCGCGAGCCGCTCCTCGGGGGTCTCCAGCCCGTGGTCGAGGGCGTTGCGGATCAGGTGGATGAGCGGATCGCCGATCTCGTCCACGACGGAGCGGTCGAGCTCGGTCTCCTCACCGATGATCTGCAGGTCGACCTCCTTGCCGAGGTCGCGCGCCAGGTTGCGCACGATGCGCGGGAACTTCTTGAACACCTTCTCCACCGGCAGCATGCGCATCTTGAGGACCTGCATCTGCAGCTCCGAGGTGACGAAGTTGAGGCGCTTGGAGAGCTTGCCGAAGTCGTCGCTGAAGCCGGTCTCGTCCAGCCCCGCCTGGTAATCGGCGTAGAGCTGCACCATGCGGTTTCGTTCCAGGACAAGCTCCCCCACCTGGTTCATGAGGTCGTCCAGCCTTTTGACATCTACCCTGACGGTGGAGTTGTCGGCGAGCTCCTCCCCTTTCGGGGCTCCAGGGGCCGGTGCGGGCTTTTTGACGGCGGGCGCTTCCGGCGCCGGTGTCTTTCCCTGGGGAGCAGCGGTTGCTGCAGGGGCGGGTGCGGCTGCTGCAGCCGGTGCCGGAGCGGACGCTTCGGCGGGCGGAGCGGCAGGTGCGGCCTCGGCGGGCGATGCCGGAGCGGCGGCCTCAACTTCCGGCGCCGGCGGCGCTGGCGGTGTGGCGGGAGCGGCAGCGAGGACCTTCGCTTCTCCAGCCCCTTCCGACAGGAAAGGGAGGAGCTTCGCGATCGTCCCCTCGATTTCCCGCTCCACCATCTCACCCTGCTTGATGTCGTTCACCAGGGTCTTCACCAGGTCCACCGCCTCGAGGATCACGTCCATGATCTCCGGGTCGACGGTAAGCTCCCCCTTGCGCAGGCGGTTCAGCACGTCCTCGGTCTTGTGGGTGACTTTCACCAGCTGGTCGAAGCCGAGGAAGCTCGAGGCGCCCTTCACCGTGTGGATCGATCGGAAGATCCGGTTCAGGAGGTCCGCATCGGAGGGGGTCTTCTCCAGTGTCACCAGATCGTCGTCAAGTTTTTCCAAAAGCTCTGTGGTCTCCGCGAGGAAACCTTCCAACAGCTCTTGATCTTCGCATTCAATAGACATGTCTTCGCTCCCAGAGGCGTCAGCTAGGCGACCGAACCGAACATACGGCGCTCATCCGCGGAGAACATCTTCTCCAGGTCGAGAAGGACGAGGAGCCTCTCCGCCTGGTTGATGACGCCGGCCATGCACTCCTGCTCGATCCCGGTGGAGACCACCGGAGGGGGAGGCTGGATTTCCTTTTCGGAGATACGGATCACCTCGGAGACCTCGTCCACGATGAACCCCATGAGCTCCCCCATGACTTCCATCACCATGATGCGGGTGCGCTTGTCCCACTCTGCCTCAGGCAGGTCAAACTTGCGGCGCAGCGAGATGATCGGGATGACCTTGCCGCGAAGGTTAATGACACCTTCCACGTAGTGGGGGGTGTTGGGGACCCGGGTGATATTGAGCATGCGGATGATTTCCCTTACCATCAGCACGTTGATGCCGTATTCTTCCTTCTCGAGGTTGAAGCTGACGAGCTGGATCAGCTCCCCCACCGACTCCTCTCCCTTTACCTTAAGCGCGGTCTGCATGGCGACCTCCTGAAATGGTAATTCTTCCGCACGGGTACGTACTAAAGATACCTATCGGCTTTGAGCCGAAATTGTTGAAGCAAAATCTTTCCGCCGGTCCGGGAGGCACAGCGGTAACTATTTGACGAGGCGTCAAAATGCGCGCAACAAAAATTCAGAAACGGTGTCATGGATCACGTCATTTTATTGACATTGGCGTCCGATCCCGCTATAGTTTGTGGCGCGCTATGATCCTGTATCGGTTTGAGCGCAAGCAACTTTAATCCGAAATCGGAGTGATGATGGAAACACCGAGAATACTGATCGCGGACGACGACAAGAAGACCCGGGACTTTGTGGCTGCCTTCCTGAGCTACAAGGGGTACCAGGTTTTCCAGGCGTTCGACGGGCAGGATGCCCTGCAAAAGATCGAGCTAAACGACGTGCAGATGGTCATCACCGACATCATGATGCCCCGGGTCAACGGCCTGGAGTTCATCAAGCAGCTCAAGTCTGTGCGCCCGGAAATCGTCACCATCGCATACAGTGCTTTCGCAAACTTCGAGATGACCGCCAATCTTTTGAAGGCGGGCGCCTTCTTCTACCTAGAGAAGCCCTTCAACCTGGAAGACCTGGAAACGCACGTGAAGCGCGGCCTGGAGCACCAGGCGCTGCAGAGCAAGAGCTTCCGCTCGAAGCCGTGCATAAAGAACCGGGCGCTTCTGAACAACATCATCGGCGAAAGCGAGAAGATGCTCTCTCTTTTCGAGATGGTGGAGAAGGTCGCCACCGCCGACTCGACCGTCCTCATCCAGGGTGAGTCGGGGACCGGTAAGGAGCTGGTGGCGCGCGCCATCCACGACCTCAGCAACCGCTCCTCCAAGAATTTCGTGGCGGTGAACTGTGCCGCGATCCCGGATGACCTCCTGGAGAGCGAACTCTTCGGCCACGTGAAGGGCTCCTTCACCGGCGCCGTGGCGACCCGCATCGGCCGCTTCGAAATGGCGGACAAGGGGACCCTCTTCCTCGACGAGATCGGGGACATGAAGGCGAACCTGCAGGTGAAGCTTTTGAGGGTGCTGCAAAACCGGGAGCTGGAGCCGGTCGGCGCCACGAGGCCGAAAAAGGTGGACGTCCGCATCATCGCCGCGACGAACCAGAATCTGGAGAGCATGGTCGCCTCAAAGGCTTTCCGCGAGGACCTCTACTACCGCCTCTCGGTCATTCCGATCCACCTGCCGCCGCTCAGGGAGCGGGAGGCCGACATCGCGCTCCTTCTGAACAGCTTTCTGGAGAAGTTCAACCGCAGCAAGCAGCGCAAGGTCACCGGCTTCGACAAGCAGGTCATGGACCTCCTCATGGGTTACGAGTGGCCGGGTAACGTGCGTGAGCTCGAAAACCTGGTGGAGCGCCTGGTGATCATCAAGGGGAGCGGCATCATCACGGCGCACGACCTCCCGGAGAAGTATCGTGGTGGCAGGAGTGTTGCAAGGACGGAGCAGGTGGTCCTCCCCGAAGCCGGCTTCTGTCTCAACAGCGCCGTCGAGGAGTTCGAGAACCGCCTGATCCTGCAGGCCCTGCAAAAGAGCGGCGGGAACAAGAAAGAGGCGGCTGAGCTCCTGAATCTGAAGCGCACCACCCTCATCGAGAAGCTCAAAAAGAAAAAGCTGGTCTACGGTGATCCCCCCTCCTCGCCGTCGGCCTGAAAGAGGTCCCCGGCATCATGTCAATAAACCCCATCGAGCCACGGCAGACTTTTGACGTAACGCAGCCCAAGGGGCACACGACCCCTTCCGCTGCGCAGTTCGAGGAAGCGCTGGAGTCTGCGGGGCGCGGCAGCGATGGGAAGGCGAATCCGGAGCTCGCGGCGGAGATCCTGCGGGTGAAGATGCTGGGCAGTGCGCTAGCCCTCGGCAACGACGGCGGGACGAACAAGGCCGCCGCCCCGAGTGCCACCATGAGGGCGCTGGACAACTTTCTGGCCAATCTGGCAAAGGGCGAGACCGGCGGGTCCGTCGCCAGCGCCGTCGGGGAGTCGGGAGAAGCGCCGGCCGAGGGGATTGTAGAGGGGATAGACCCCGGAGCCGGCCGAGGGGCGGCCACCGGCGCCGACGACGTCATAGAGAAGGCCTCGCGCCATTACGGCGTCGACCGCGCACTGATCCGGGCGGTCATCAAGGCCGAGAGCGGTTTCAACCCGCGAGCCGTGTCGTCGGCCGGGGCGCAGGGGCTTATGCAGCTCATGCCCTCCACCGCGAAGATGCTCGGGGTGCGCGACTCGTTTGACCCCGAGCAGAATGTCATGGCGGGGACGAGATTTTTGAAGGACCTCCTGCAGCGCTACGGAGGCGACGTCGACTCCGCGCTCGCCGCCTACAACTGGGGGCCCGGGAACCTGGAAAGAAGCACCGGCACTCTCCCCAGGGAAACGAGAGATTACCTCAGGAAGGTGAAAGGGTACTACGCCGAGTACACCGCCTGACGGCATCTACAGAAGAATGAAAAAGGCGCCCGGTCTGCTGACCAGGGCGCCTTTTTGTTCTTGGTTCGGGGTATCAGTGATTCCGCCGGACCCCGGGGATATGTTTTCACGACCGCTGCACGACCCCTCACGTTCCCCCCTTTGCGAAGGGGGGACAGGGGGGATTTGAAGTTTCACTCCCGCACGTAGGTATCCTGATCGGAGCGGTCCACCATCCGCATCACCCGCATATACTCGTCCTCGATGATGTCGTAATGCCCCTGGCTGTCCCTGACCACCGCCTCGAAGATGCGCCGCACGAGGGGGTCGACCACATCCCTTGCCAGCATGCTGTACAGCTCCACGCACGCCTTTTCCTTTTGCAGGGCGATCTCCAGCGCTTTCTGTTCCTGGATGTCCGGGGTGAACGCCTTTTGCAGCGCCACATGCGTCGGGGAGCGCCGCGGCGTCGGCACCTTCAGGAAGTTCGCCACCCCCTGCGCCTCACCCCCCTGGTACTCGTTCAGAAAGGCGTGCAGGTGCTCCATCTCCTCTGTCGCCAGGAGATCGAATACCCGCCGCGACCTCTCATCCTTCGTCACCATTCGGGCCTTCCTGTAGAACTCCATGCTGTCCTTTTCCGCTTCGATGGCGAGCTTGAGAGCCTCTTGCACCGTGTATTCTCTTCCCATGGCGTCCACCTCCTGAAAGGGTGCGCTGACGCAGGAAAGTATATCCGTCCGGGTGTGGGCGTCAATGGTGGAGAGATGGGGAGTGAGGGGGCTAACTGTGCGGAAAATGGAGTGTAGACATCTGAACGGAGGCGCTAGAGGGGGAGGCGGAAGAGGCTTTTTGCGTTCTGCGTCGTTGCGTGCGCCACTTCCTCTTCTGTCACCCCTTTGACCGAAGCAAGATGCCGGGCGGTAAGGCGCAGGTTTTCCGGGAGGTTCGTCTCGCCGCGGTGCGGCTCGGGGGGGAGATCGGGGGCGTCTGTCTCGATGAGGAGGTGCTGCAGCGGGATTTCGGCGGCCACCGCAACCGGCTTTACGGCATTCCGGTAGGTAATGGTGCCGCAGACGGAGATGGCGAGGCCGATTTTGACGCACTGGAGGGCGGTTTCGACACTGCCGGAAAAGGCGTGCATGACACCGCGGTATTGCGCCACCCCCTCCCCGCGCAGCAGCTCGAGAAGGTCTCCGAAGGCCTTGCGGCAGTGGATCAGCACCGGAAGGTCGTGTCGCCGCGCGAGGCGCAGCTGCGTCAGGAAGGCGTGCTGCTGCACCTCCCTGGCCGGCATCCCTTCGCTGTAGTCGAGCCCTATTTCCCCTATCGCGGTTGCGGAGGGGGCGAGAGTTTCCAGTTCCCAGAGAGCTTTCTGGTCGAGCAGGTGGGCGTTCATGGGGTGCACCCCAAAGGCGGGGAAGAGGCGGGGGGCAGCGTCGCAGTCGCGGGAGAGGGAGAGGATTGCCTTCCACCCGGCCGGCGCGATCCCGGGTATGACGCAGGCGATGACTCCCGCTGAGCTCGCCCTCTGGAGATGGAGCGGCAGCGATTCCTTCAGCAACGGGTCATCGAGATGGCAGTGGGTGTCTATGAGCATGTCATGCCGAGCGCTTCAGTTCTGGGTGGTCCTTGAGCTCCCTGATGATCGCAACCTGGCGCTGCATGATGAATCTCGCGATCGACTCCTCCTCCACCCGTCCGGCGCTGATCTGGAAGACGGCGCGCCACCCCTTGGGCACCTGGCGGAGCTTCAGGAGGGAAGCCTGCACAGTTACGGTGCCGGTGGGTAGCTCCACGGTGAGATCGCCCTTGACGCTTCCGGCGAAGGGGCGGGACGTCCCGTCGATCACCACGGAGACGCCGCTCAGCGACATGTCCTCGAGGGTCCCCGAAGCCTGCTCGTCCGGGGAGGAGAAGTCGGCCCGGATGTGGTCGTCGAGCCGCACCCGCACCGACATGCGCCGCTCGGCCCGCAGGATCCCGAAGGCGAAGCGGTTCATCCGCACCAGGGAGTGCTTCACGCTCACGTCGACGACGGAGGCGATGACGTCCTGCGGGAAGTGGCTGCTCTTCAGCACCGTGAGCTTCGCGAGGGATATCGCCACGGCCTGGTGCTGGTGCACCTCGAGCTCCACAGCGCCGGGAGCGACCGAGACGACGGTCGCCGCGTAGCTCAGGGGAACCTCGTGGAAGTAGTTCACCAGTCTCAGGTCGTTCTTCAATTTTCCTTCTTGTATCGCGCTGAGGATCGAGAGAATGCGGGCGCTGTCTTCTGTCTCGCCGGCAATCTGGAACCGCTGGTAGTCTTCGTCCATATGGTCTATCCTGGGAAAAAAATCATTGCCCTTTTGAGGCAGGCATGCGATTATTGGGCAGTTTTAGCGGCGAAGATACCCTCTTCGCCTTTCTTTTGTCCAGCGTTTTTTAAGCAAGGAGTCGTCAGTAGTGAGCTACCGCGAGGAGATCGAAAAGAGGCGTACCTTCGCCATCATCAGCCACCCGGACGCGGGTAAAACGACTATTACCGAAAAACTCCTCCTCTTCGGAGGGGCGATACAGCAGGCGGGGGAGGTTCGCGCGAGGAAGTCGGCGCGTCACGCGACCAGTGACTGGATGGAGATGGAGAAGCAGCGTGGCATCTCCGTCACCTCCTCCGTCATGAAATTCACCTACCGGGACTACGAGGTGAACCTGCTCGACACTCCGGGCCACAACGACTTTTCCGAAGATACCTACCGCACCCTTACCGCCGTCGACTCCGTCCTCATGGTCATCGACTCCGTGAAAGGGGTGGAGAGCCAGACGAAGAAGCTCCTCGAGGTGTGCCGCCTGCGTCATACCCCGATCATGACCTTCATCAACAAGCTCGATCGTGAAGGGCGCGAGCCGCTGGAGCTTCTGGACGACATAGAGAGCAATCTCGGGATCCAGTGCGCGCCGATGACCTGGCCGGTGGGGATGGGTAAACGTTTCCGCGGGACCTACCATCTCTACAGCGGCGAACTGACCGTCTATGACCCGGAGGCTCACCATGGCGTCGGTGAGGTCATTTCGCTGAGCGGTCTGAACGACCCGCGGCTCGACGAGCTTCTCGGGAGCCAGGTCGACGAGCTGCGCGCCGACGTGGAACTCCTGGAAGCGGCCGCGCACCCGTTTGAGGCTGAGGCGTATCTCGCCGGGCTGCAGACCCCCGTCTTCTTCGGCAGCGCCATCAACACCTTCGGGGTCCAGCAGCTCCTGGACAGCTTCGTGGAGAACGCCCCCGCGCCTCTGCCGCGTGAGTCCGCTTCCCGCACCGTTTCTCCGTACGAGGAGCCGTTCACGGGCTTCACTTTCAAGATACAGGCCAACATGGACCCGGCGCATCGCGACCGCATTGCCTTTTTCCGGATCTGCTCCGGCAAATTCACCCGCGGCATGAAGGTGAAGCACCTCCGGCTCGGGCGCGAGGTGCAGATCGCCAACGCCACGATCTTCATGGCGCAGGACCGCACCAACGTGGACGAGGCGTATGCCGGCGACATCATCGGCATCCACAATCACGGGACGATCAAGATCGGCGACACCTTCACGCAGGGGGAGGACCTGAGGTACACGGGAATCCCCAACTTCGCTCCGGAGCACTTCAGGAAGGTGCGCATCCTGAATCCGCTGAAGTCAAAGGCGCTGGAAAAGGGGCTGGTGCAGCTCGCGGAAGAAGGGACGACGCAGGTTTTCCGCCCCCTGATGGGCGCCGACTGGATCGTCGGAGCGGTGGGTGTGCTGCAGTTCGACGTGGTCATGCACCGCCTGGAGCATGAGTACGGCGTGAAGGCCGTGTACGAACCGGTCTCCTACGTCACGGCGCGCTGGGTGAGCGGCGACAGGAAAAAGCTCGATGAATTCCAGAAGAGGGAGGCGATGAGCCTCTATACCGACGGGGAAGGGAAGCTCGCCTACTTGGCCGGGAGCCAGTGGCGCCTGGATAACACCATGGAGAACTGGAAGGATCTCACCTTCCAGGCAACGAGCGAGCACAGCTAGAACCTGATCTCCTGATCTCCATAAACAGAAAAAGGCCCCGGTGTCATTCCCGGGGCCTTTTTCTGTTTGCGCACTGCAGCTGCTGTCAAAAACCCGCCGCAGGCATCTCACTGTGACGGCGTGTACATGTAGGCCGGAATAAGCGAAGCGTTTCCGGCACAAGCTGATGTCTACCCCTCCAGCCCCAGGAAAACCAGAAGCCTCTCCAGCGAGGCATTCATCACCTGGCTCTCCTGGACCCCTTCTTCCACCGCCATCTGCACGGCATCGTCAAAAATGCCGACCCCCTGGGCGATGTGGGCATCGCTGCCGATGAGGAGCGGCGCCCCGTGTCTTGCGCAGAGCCTGGCGATCTCCCGGCAGTTCATGCAGCTCCCCTTCCTGCTCGGCCCCAGAGACGAGTTGTTGAGCTCCAGGGCCGTCCCCGTTGCCACCGCGCCGCGCACGATAGCCTCGTAATCGAGTGGGTAGAGGAGGTTTCCCGGGTGGGAGATGCAGCGCACCCGCGGGTTCTCCATCGCAGCGAGGACCGCCTCCGTGTTGCGCGCCATCCCCCCCTCCTCATATCCGCATCTCTCATGCAGTCCGACCATAACGAAATCGAGTGACTCCAGGATCTCGTCCTCCAGATCCAGCCCCCCCTGCACGTCCTGGATATTCGCCTCCACTCCCCGAAGGATCCTGACGCCGGCTATGGAGCGGGGGATAAAGCGCATGGCCATGAAGTGGTAGCGGTGGGGGCCCCCCGGCATGGCCGGGCCGTGGTCGGTGACGGCTAGAGCCTGCAGCCCTTTTTCTGCTGCGGCCTGGGCGAGCTCGTTGACGGTGGAGTAGCCGTGCCCGGAGGCGACGGTGTGGGTGTGCAGGTCGGCGATGATCTTCATGGGCGGAATGGTTCCATACGGCCTGGCAAAAGTCAAGGCAGGGAAAAGGCTCGAGAAAGAGGAATAAAAAAAGGGATGAGTCGCGAGACCCATCCCTTTATACCAGCAAGCTGGAGGCGTTACTTACTTCGCTACAGCGCCCAGGTTCTGCAGAACGGTTGCAGTGTAGGGGTTAGCGAAGAGGATGATGAGGCAGATAACCAGCGCGTAGATCGCGAGGGACTCGATCATCGCGAGACCGATCATCATGGTGGTGAGGATCTTGCCGGAAGCGCCCGGGTTGCGGGAAACGCCTTCAACAGCGCTCTTTACTGCGAGGCCCTGGCCGATTGCAGTGCCGAGGGTACCGATTGCCATGCCGAAGCCTGCTGCGATGATGCACCAAGTGAAAAAGTTCATCTTTACTTCTCCTTCTGTGGGTTTGATTTTTCCTAAACAGTATAGGAATTGAAATTTTATCGGAGGGACCGTGCGGCCCCTCCGCAGTCGTCAAATTTAGTGCGCGTGCTCCAGGGAGCCCTGGATGTAGATCATGGCGAGCAGCATGAAGACGAAGGACTGGATGAAGGAAACCAGAACCCCCATGAGCTGCATCGGTACCGGTACCAGGAACGGAGCCAGACCGAAGAAGATGATCAGAACCATCTCGTGGCCGTTCATGTTACCGAAGAGACGGAGGGTGAGGGAGATGACGCGGCTCAGGTGGCCGATCACCTCGATGAAGATCATCATCGGGGCAAGCCAGATGATCGGCCCCATGAAGTGCTTCACGTATTTCACGCCGTGCTCTTTGACGCCGACGATGTGGGTGGTGATGAACACGACCACGGCCAGGGCCGCAGTGGTGTTGATGTTGGCGGTCGGCGGATAGAAGCCCGGGATCAGGCCGATCAGGTTGGAGACCAGGATGAAGAGGGCCAGCGAGGCGATGAGCATGAAGTACGGCTTGCCGTGCTCTCCCATCGTCTCGTTGAGCATGTTTTCAATCCCGCCGACCACGACTTCCATGAAGTTCTGCATCCCGGAGGGGACAGACTTGAGTGCGGAGGTGGTGATCACCGACACCGCCACCAGGGCAATCATGATGAGCCAGGTATAGGCGATGGCATCAGCCCCCGCCTCAGATACGTGCAGCGGCTCCAGGATCTCGCGGGCGGGCTGGAGAAATAAATACGGGTGAACCATTGCGGCTAGCCTCCTTTACGGGTGCAGATATATAGGGAAAACGTGATCAGTGTCAAAACCAGGATCGAGAGCCCCAGCAGGAGGCCGATGACATCGGCCCTGAGGGGTACGACCAGTACGTACAGCAGAAGTCCCACGATGGCGAGCCGCAGCAGGTACCTCATCACCGCGAAGCGGGCAGCAGGCCCTTCGGCCATCCCGAGTACCGCCGCCAGCCCCGCGCGGAGCCAGCAGAAGTTTGCTGTTGCGAGCACCCCTCCCGCGAGGACCGAAAGTGCGAACCTTCCGGATGCCACAAACGCTGAAAGTGCGCTCACTGCTGCTGTAACTATGAGCGTCCCGGCTACCAGAACCGGGAAAATGTTATCCTCGTTTATCTTCATCCGTTCCGTCACTGCGCATTTCTTTTCCGGCTATTATGTAGATGTTGCGGAAGCCGGCCGCAATGCCGAAAAACAGAAAGATGAAGAAAAACCACGGCTTTGTTCCAAGCCACGCGTCCAGTTTCAGCCCTGCCCAGACCCCGATGGCTATCGCCACCGCGAACGAGATCCCCATGGTGGAGACCATCCCAAGAGTCTTCAGCAGGCTCTTCTTTTCCTCATCCATGTCTGCTCCCATGCCACCCTTTGTTAAAGGGGCGGAAGAAAACCTAGGCTAAATAGCACAGTAACAGCTGTACTGTCAATCGTTTTTGATTATGAGGCAAGGCGGCGCCCCGCGTCAAGCAAGGCTCCGCCCCTGTTGTCATACCCCTGTCCGGCGCTCCGTGAGAGAGCCGAAGTTGGAATTCCATTAAAATATTTTATGGTGCCACATTTCTCCTTTGATAAACTTGCGGTTGGCAAGATTCCCAATCCAGAGGCGCTCGAGGAGGTGCTTCATGGCTGTGAGACTTGGCGAGATGATGTTGCATGCGGGGATGCTCACCCCGTCCCAATTGGAGGAGGTGTTGCGCTCGCAGGCGGCGTTCGGCGGGAGGCTCGGCACCAATCTCGTGGAGATGGGGCTCATCGAGGAGCGGGACCTTGTCCGCCTGCTGCACGAGAAACTCGGTGTCACCTGCGTGGACGGGAGCGCGCTGAACAGCGTGTCGCAGGAAGTCGTCGCGCTGGTGCCGCGTGAGCTGGTGATCAAGCACCGCGTGCTGCCGGTCGCGCTGAACAACAAGAGGTTGACCCTGGCGATGGTTGATCCGAGCGACTTCGTGGCGATAGAGGAAATCGGCTTCGTCACCGGTCTGGTGATCGTCCCCTGCGTCGCCACCGAACTCAGTCTCTCCATGGCGCTGGAGCGTTACTACGGCATCAAGAGGGAAGTGCGCTACATTCCCGTTGCCGGCGGGCTGCGGTCCCGGTACATCGCCCAGACCGAAGGGGAAGGTGCCGAGGGGAAGGGCGCTGCGACCTGCGGCTCCGTCGCCCCCGGAGGGAAGGAATGGCGGGTCTCCTTCCATGCCCTGTGCGAGCGGCTCGCCGAGGTGAAGGAGCGGCGCGACGTGGTGACGGCGCTTCTTGACTACCTCACGGGGGAGTACCGCCGGGCGGCCTTCCTGATCCTTCGCAGCGGGAGCGTTGCCGGGGTGCGCGCCATTTCGCAGGGGTGCGAGATCGATGGCTTCAGCGGGTACGTCGCGGACCTCTCCAGGCTCCCCTTCCTCCAGAAGGCGGTCCAGGAGAAGCACTTCTACCTGGGGGAACTCCCGCAGGAATGCATCGACACGCGCCTCCTCGAGAAGCTCGGCGGGGAGGTGCCGCAGACGGTCCTTTTCCTCCCACTCCTCATCGACGGGGAGGTGGTCGCCTTCATCTATGCGGAAGACCGTGGTAGCAAGCTGAGCGGCGGGATGAAGGAATTGCAGCAGGTCGCGGAAAAAGGGGCGCTCGCTTTCAAGGTGCAGGCATTGCGGAAGAAAATCATGGGATCGTGAACAGAAGAGCCGGGTGCAGGACGTCCTCTCCTCCCCCCTTGCGGGGGAGGGACAGGGTGGGGGGGAAGGTGCCACCATTCCAGCAGATGGCAGCTTCACCCACCCCCTGTCCCCCTCCCGTCAAGGGAGGGGGACCCCAGGCAGCGGTTGGAAGAACCAAAAAAAGGCGGCGCCCCGGAGAGGGACGCCGCCTTTTTACCTTCATCGTTCAATCAGTTACAGCGCCTTGAAGCAGCGCGCAGCTGCCGCGATGGTATCTTCCAGGTCCTTCTCGGTGTGGGAGATGGAAACGAAGGCGGTCTCGAACTGGGAGGGAGCAAGGTACACGCCCTCGCCGAGCATGGCGCGGAAGTACTTTCCGAAGGCGGCGGTGTCGCAGGCCGCGGCACTTTCCCAGTCGTACACGGGGTTCTGGGAGAAGAAGGCGCAGAACATGCTCCCGACGCGGGTGGAATAGATCGGCACCCCGGCGTCCTGCGCTGCCTTGGCGATCCCCTGTGCCACGAATGCGCTCTTTTCCTCCAGCTTCTGGTAGAACCCGTCCTGCTGCAGCAGTTTCAGCGTCTCGATCCCCGCCGTCATAGCCAGCGGGTTCCCGGAGAGGGTGCCCGCCTGGTACACGCCACCTGCCGGGGAGAGGAGGCTCATGATCTCCTTCTTCCCGCCGAAGGCGCCCACCGGCAGACCGCCGCCGATGATCTTTCCGAGGGTGGTCATGTCGGGGGTGACCCCGTACACTTCCTGTGCTCCGCCGTAGGCGACGCGGAAGCCGGACATGACCTCATCGAAGATCAGTACGATTCCTTCCTGGGTGCACACTTCACGCAGCCCTTCGAGGAATCCCTCACGCGGCGGAACGGTTCCCATGTTCCCCGCGACCGGCTCCACGATGATGCAGGCGACGGTGTCCTTGTTCTCCGCGATGAGGGCGCGCACCGAGTCGAGGTCGTTATAGGTGGCGGTGAGTGTGTGGCGTGCGAAGTCCGCCGGTACCCCCGGGGAGTCGGGTACCCCGAAGGTGGCGGCGCCGGAGCCGGCCTTCACCAGAAGAGAGTCGGAGTGGCCGTGGTAGCAGCCGGAGAACTTGATGATGTTGTCGCGGCCGGTGTAGCCGCGGGCGAGCCTGATGGCGCTCATGGTCGCCTCGGTGCCGGAGCTCACCATGCGCACCATCTCGATGGAGGGGACCGCTGCGATAACCATCTCGGCGAGGGTGATCTCAAGCTCGGTCGGGGCGCCGAAGGAGCAGCCGCTGTCGACTGCAGCTTTCACGGCGGCCGCGACCTGGGGGTGGCAATGGCCGAGGATCATCGGACCCCAGGAGCCGACGTAATCGATGAAGCCGTTGCCGTCCTCGTCAAAGATCCGGGGACCGAGGGCCTTCTTGATGAAGAGGGGGTCGGAGCCTACCGACCTGAAGGCACGCACGGGGCTGTTAACCCCACCGGGGATCGATTGCTGCGCCTTTTGAAAAAGTTGACTGGATCGGCTGTTTTGCATGGTCGAGACTCCTCACCTGGCTTGGGAAATTGAGTGCTTAATCTGCGGTCTGGTAGCACAGCTTGCGCAGATCTGTCAAGAAATAAGGTCGGCGGGAAGGGGCTTCGGAGGCTCAGTCGATGGGGCAGGAGGCGAGTGCTCCTCGAGAAAGTGGATCGGCTTGAGAGCGGCGAAGTCACGTACCAGTCTCTCCAGCTTTCCGCCGGGGGCGGCGTACCCTACGACGGTCTCCTCCGCAACTTCGATCATCAGGCGGTTTCGCTGGTAGCACGACTCCTCCGAGGCGTGGGTGACGCTCTCTGCGTAGCGGGTCAGGAGGAGCAGGCGCCCCTCCGCGAGCGGCACGTCGAAGTCCTCCTGGAGCGCCCTGCCGAACCCCCTGGCAAGGACCACGACGAGGGGCTGGGTCCCTTTCAGCAGCTGCTGCAGCACCTCCTTTTCAATCGACGAATGGAATCCTGAGAGGACGCAGGTGCCGCGCTCCCTCTCCCGCGCCGCCCACGCGACTGCTCTCTCCCTGACAGCCGCAGGACAGTGGCGCGAGCAGAGGAAGGCCACCTTGTGCAGGGAGAGCAATTTCAGATTCCCGACGCTGTGCATGAGGCTAAGATCCATTGTGCACCCCCCCATTGAGCTTCAGAGCGTAACGTTACCACATGGGATAGGTGTCACAATGGCATCTAGCTGTTGCGAGTGCGGAGTTGGCAAGCGCAGGCGCCGGCGGGTGTGAGGCAGAAACAATGACAGGAATTTAAATGTTTACGTCGGGAAAATGCTTTACCGCCATCTCTGCAACGTGTAATCTTGGCCCCCGTCTAAGCCCCTGAGCAGAGCGCTGATGCACGGGGGCAGCTACAAAACCGGAGACGGCAAGGAGGCTGGAGAAGCAGATGTTCAGCAGGCTGGCGGCAGGTGAGATTAATGACGTAGTGGCCCGGGTCGGCGCACGGGCAGATGCCTTATTTCGTTCCGGTAAGATGAACTGTGCAGAGGCGGTCCTCGCCGCGGTGAGGGAGCGTTTCTCCCCCGAGACTCCGGATCATGTGGTGCGGCTTGCCAGCGGATTCGGCGGGGGTTCCGCCTCCGGTTGCCTTTGCGGAGCGGTTTCCGGCGGTACCATTGCTTTCGGTCTTGTTTTGTCCGGCGACAGAAAGGCTGTGGCAAAGCTGACCACCGATCTTCATACCTGGTTCAAAGCGGAATATCGCACCACCTGCTGCAGGAGCATTACCGCCAACGGCAAGAGCGGTTGCCAGGCCCTTACCGCCAATGTGGCAGCGAAGGTGGCGGAGCTCCTTATGGGGCACGCCCCGCTGTAGTCAATTGCCCATATTCTGCGTCGCCGGTCTCGACAGGGGCGGCGAAAGATGATACCTCCCTAAAGCTGGAAGAGTCACCTTTTTCGGCAGATCGGAGGGAGCATGAAATGCCGCATCACCGTCATATGTGAGAACAGCGCAGGGCGCCTCTCCGGGACGCTCGGCGAAAACGGCTTCTGTGCCCTCCTGGAGTGCGGCGGCGAAATGCTCCTCTTCGACAGCGGAGGAGGCCTCACGCTGTTGCACAACGCCCAGCGCATGCATCTCGATCTGCGGCGCGTCGAGCGCGTCGTCCTTTCCCACGGCCATTACGACCATACCGGCGGCCTCTATCCCCTCCTGCAAAGCTGCGGCCGCAAGGAGCTCATCGCCCACCCCGCCCTTTTCACCCCCCGCTATACCATCCACGAAGGTGAGTGCCGCTCCGTGGGGATTCCCTACAGTCGCGACTTTCTCGCCGGCCTTGGCGCCACCTTTTCCCTCGAGCGCGATTTTCGCGAGCTCCTCCCCGGGCTCTACTGCACCGGTGAAGTTCCGCGCCGCACCCCCTTCGAGGAGGGGGATCCCTCCCTCTGCTGCGATGCCGCCGGCGTCGAGCGCGACACCGTGCCGGACGACCAGTCCCTCGTCCTGGTGACGCGCAAAGGGCTTCTCCTCCTCCTCGGCTGCTGCCATGCGGGGGTCGTGAACACCATCGAACTCGCCCGCGAGCGCACCGGTGTGGCCGAGGTGTACGGGATCATCGGCGGCTGCCACCTCGCGTTCTCCTCCGCACAGCAGCTTGAGGGGACGGTGAAGGCGCTGCGCGCTTACGGAGTGCGGAAAGTCTGCGGCGGCCACTGCACCGGATTCAGCGCAGCCGCGCGTCTGGAGCGCGACCTCCCCGGCGCATTCCGCCCCGCCCAGGTCGGCTACACCATCGAGTGCGAGCTGTAGCAGCTTCACCCTGTGATGGGGTTTGAGCCTCGCGCGTCAATGTGGTCAATGTAGGCCGGGATAAGCCGCCAGGCGTTCCCGGCACTCCACCACCGACGCAGCCGCGCGGCAGCGAATGCCGGAAACGCTACCGCTTATCCGGCCTACATTGTCAGCACGCCTAGCCGTAAGCTGGAGCTCTTACCCTTCCCCCAGCGGCACCCCCTCCCCTTCTCCGGATCCCCCCACACCCAATGAAGGAGCAGCACCCTCCTCCTCATGGGACCTTACTTAATTTCTGGTAAACTTCATCTGGCATAACGCTTTAAGGCTCAAGCTCCCGATGCCGCATCCGATAAGCGACAGCGAACATCAGGTAACGAGGAGGGTCTTGTATGAGCGCGCAAGGAGATGCTGTGGCCGCGATGCTCCTGGAAAAGGTCGACAGTGGAGTCGTGTACACGGACCAGACGGGGACGATCGTGCTCCTGAACCGCAGGGCGGAGGAGATACTCCAGGTACCCCGGGGGGAGGTCGTCGGCAGGAGGGTGGACATGCTCCCGCTGCGCACCCACATCTACCGGATGCTGAGCGAGAACTGCAGGGACATCCCTGTGGAGATGAGTGTCGACGGCGCCATCGTGGCTGTGCACTCCACCCCGCTGGGGGACAACGGGTCGGCGGGGGAGATGTACGAGCTTCGGGACATCACCGCCGTGCGCCAGGAGATGCGGCAGCGCGAGGAGTTCGTAGCGATGATGACCCACGACCTCAAGTCCCCCCTCACCGTCATCACCGGCTACATCCAGACCCTCACGGCGCAAAAGGAGGAGAGGATCGATCCGACCCTGCACCTGTGCGTGCAGGAGATGGAAAAGAGCGCCGGGAAGATGCTCGCCATGATCGACGACGTCCTCGACGCCTACCGGCTCGAGGCGGGTCTTTTGCAAATCGACAAGAGTCCCTGCGACCTCGGCGGGATTCTCGAGGCGTGCTGCAGCGACGGTGCGCGCGACGCCCAGGTGCACGGCTCCTCCTTTGAAAAGGTCATCACCCACGACCTCCCCGTGCTCAGGCTGGACGGGAAGCAGATCGGCCGCGTCTTTGCGAACCTCATCGGAAACGCGGTCAAATTCACCCCCCGGCGCGGATCGATCTCCGTGCACAGCGCGGTGGAGGAGAAGGATCTGGTAGTGGAGGTGAAGGATACCGGCATCGGTATCGCCCAGGACGAGCTCCCTCTCATCTTCAACAAGTACTACCGTTCCTCGTCGGCCCAGGGATTCAAGGGGACCGGGCTGGGGCTCACCATCAGCAAGGCGATAGTGGAGGCGCACGGGGGTAGCATCAGCGTGGAGAGCCAGAGCGGCGGGGGGAGCCGTTTTTCGGTGCGCATCCCGCTGGAGGGGAACGAAGCGAACGGTAATTGACTAAAGTTTCCGGCACAGCCGCCGATTAGCTTCCAAGAAGCCGCACCTGACGGCGCGCCGGGAGCGAGGGCGCCGCGGCGGCTGCCGGCACCAAAACAAGCAGCCGCCCGGGACCCCGGGGGCAATCGACAGCTATGAAGGAGGAGAGCATGGGCAACGTATTGATTGTGGACGATTCCTCCACAATGAGGAAGATCATCTCCCGCAGCCTGCGCCAGGCAGGTCTCGCGGTGGACGAGATCTACGAGGCAGGGGACGGCATCGAGGGGCTGAACGCCATGGAGGGGAAGACCATCGACCTTATCCTCTCCGACATCAACATGCCGAACATGGACGGTCTGGAATTCATCAAGAGCGTCCGGGCGAAGGGGAGCAAGGTTCCCATCGTGATGATTACCACGGAGGGTGGCGAGGACATCCTGAAGGAGGCGCTCACCAACGGCGCCAGCGATTCCATCAAGAAGCCCTTCACCCCCGACCAGCTCCATGAGAAGCTCGGAGGACTGTTATGACCCTCAACAAGACGATTTGCGAAGCCGTCAGCATCGAGGAGGAGGATCTCGCCGGTTACGTCATCAACGCCACGAAAGAGGTGTTCAACACCATGGTGATGATGGAACTGCAGGATTCCTACCCCCTGAAGGAGCCTGTCACCTCCTTTCACTGCAGCGTGACCGGGATGGTGGGACTGGCGGGGACCTATACCGGGATCCTCTCCATCCACTGCCCGAAGCCGTTCGCACTGCGCATCACCTCCAACATGCTCGGGATGGATGTCGACGATGTGGGCGAGGACGTGAACGACGCCCTCGGCGAGATCGCCAACATGCTCGGCGGCTACGTGAAGCAGATCCTCTCCAAGGGGGGGCTGGACATCAACCTCTCCATCCCGACCGTCATCGCCGGGGAGGACTACACCATCAACTCCATGTCCGAGAGCGAGTGCGTCATCATCCCCTTCATAAACGAGGGTGAGCGCTTCCTGGTCGGGCTGAAACTGCAGAAGGAAGGGTAGCGGGTTCTCCATGGCGTATCAAAAGTTACAGGAGATGCTCGATGCCGCCATGACGCAGGCGAGCGAGGAGAGCAGCATGCTGCTCGGACAGCCGATGTCTGTCCAGCCCTCGGACGTCCTCAACACGGACCGCAAGAGCTACCTCGGGGGGATGGACGATGCGCTGTATGTGGTGGGGGTAGAGTCCCGCGAGGCCTACCCCGGTCACTTCTACCTCATCTTCGCCCTCGCCGATTCCATCGTCATGAGCTCGATCCTGCTCGGGATCCCGCCGGCGCGCATCCAGGAGAAGCGCCGGCTCTGCATCCAGGAGCCGGACGACACCGACGCCTTCGGCGAGATCGCCAACCAGATCATCGGCTCCTTCAACTCCATCTTCCAGCCGAAGCTCCCCCAGAAGGTGCACCTGAAACTCCTCCCCCCGCAGAAGTACGTGCCGGAGGTGGACGAGCTCACCGACGAGCTCCCCTTTCCGGAGGGAGGGTACCTCATGTTCCGCGCCCCCCTGGAGATCGCCGGGCAGGAGATGAACCGGGTGGACATCATGGTCCCCCACGCGCTCGCGGAACTCTTCGACCCCCAGCCGGTGGAGGAGGCAGCGCCCCAGGAGGAGGTAGCGGCCGAAGAGGCCCAGGAGGGAGCGCCGGAAGAGGGGGGGGAGCCGCAGCCTGCGAAGACGGTCCTCGTCCTCGCAGCAGACGAAGGGGAGCGCAGGACGATCATGGGGCACCTCGGGGCGTGCGGCCTGGAGCTCATCGATGCCCCCCTCATGGCGGACGTCTCCGCCCTCTGCGCAGCCTCGGATGTGAGGGCGGCGGTGATCTCGCTGCGGCAGACAGCGGACCCGGATCTGGCGATCTGCGACAAGGTGGTGCCGCTGGTCGGCAAAGGAGGGGGTTCCGTTCTTCTTTGCGCGCCGCAGTGGACTCGCACCTCCCTTATGAAGGCGATGAAGGCGGGAGCCCGCGGCATCCTCATGCACCCCTTCACCGCTGAGGAGCTCCAGTCGAAGCTCGGAAAAGTCCTTTCGCCGTTCTGAGGCCTCTCCCCATCTCCCCCGGACCGTGACACGCCCCGACAGCGCCTGCGGAGCGGTTTCCGAACCCTTTGTCAAAAAAATATCGTCATCGAGGTTTTTTTGACTGCCGTTTCCGGAGAGGGGGGCTTCTCCCCCCCCTTTTCCCTTTGCTGCCGCGCAAATCCCCATTCCTCCAGCGTCGGCACGCCTTTTGCCTTACCCACCTCATGCTTACCGATAGGCAACTACCTCTTCCCGGCCGCTACCTGTGGCTTCTCCTTATCCTGCTCCTGGGAGCGTACCCGCGCCCTGCGCAGGCAGAGGGAGAAAACCGTCTGCTGCGCGTGAAGGTCGTGCCGCGCTCCGGATACACCAGGGTCACCCTCTACTTTCTGGAGCCCCCCTCCTATCAGGTGAGCCGCCTCCCTGCCGCGGGACGGCTGAAGTTCTCCGGGACCGACTCCCCCGCGTTCAAGAAGCTGCGGGGGGTCTCCGGTCCGTACTTCTCCGGGCTGCACTTCTCGCAGCACGGTCCGGACCTGCAGGTGGAGATTCCGCTGAAGGGGGGGGGCGCGGTGCGCCCTCTCTACTACGGAGCCCTCTCCCTTTCCCTCGACATCGGCCCGCAGAGCTCCACGGCGCCCCCGCCGGAGATACTTCCCGGGCGGGAGCCGATCCTCTCCGGCACCGAGCGCTTCGTGCGCGACTTTACTCCCCCCTCCCGTTCCGCGCTCCCCTTTGCGCCGACCGACCGGAAGATACTGCAGAAGCTCCTGAGTCCTGCGGAGGTGGAGCAGTTCGAGGGTGGCGAGGGGCTGCTGTACCGCGAGAAGGGGGCGGAGGCGCTCGAGGTGCTGACGCCGTTTCTGGCGAAGACAGGGCAGGTGAAGGGGCTCGCGGCGTACCGCATCGGGGAGGCGTACTCCCTCATGGAGCGCTACGACGCCGCGCTGAAGTCGTACCGGGAAGGGGAGCTCCTCTGCCCCGAGTTCCTGGCGCAGGTCCCCTCCCTTACGGAGGAGTACGCGGAGGCGCTCGCCCGCAGCGGCGAGTACCTCGCCGGGCGCCACCTCATGGGGCGGCTGATCGCCGCCTACTCCGGCGACGCCTACCAGCCGGCACTGATCAATCACCTGGCCCAGATGACCGCCCGCCACGGGGACGGGGAGATCGCCCTGCACCTGTACAAGCTCGTCGCGGAGCGCTTCCCCGGAAGCGTCGCGGCTTCGAGCGCGCGCATGAAGCTCGCGGACCGGGAAATGTTCACCATCCCGCGCGACGGCTTGAAGCCCCTTCTGCAGAAGTACCGCACTATCGCCAGCGAGGCGGCATCGCTGCCGCTGCGCGACGAGGCGCTCTTCAAGGTCGCCCTCTTGCAGGCGCTCTACGGCCCGTATCAGGACGCGCTGGAGCACGCCGCAACCTACGAGAAGATGTACCCCCGCGGGATCTTCGTCACCATCGTCCGCAACATGCGGGAGGAACTGGTGTACATCGCCTACCACGAGCTCACCAACGGCCTGGCGCAGGACGGGGGGCGCGAGGGGCGCGAAGGGATTGTGAAGCTCGTGACGGAGAACCGCGACTACCTCTCCCGCGCCTTCCAGGACCCGCAGTTCGCCCCGAAGGTCTCCCGGGCCTTCCACGACAGCGGCCAGCTTTCCCGCGAGCTCGACCTCTTCGCCGTTCTCGCCGAGCGCACCTTCGCCGCCCAGGCCGCCCCCCTTCTCATGCAGCACCTGGTGGAGGACGGCATGGCGCTGGGGAGGCAAAGCGTGGCGGAGGGGAACGCGAGGGCCTTCGTGGCCCGCTACCCGGCGCACCCGGCGACGGGGAGGATGAAGGAGCTCCTCGGGCGCCTCGCCTTTGACCGCGGCAACCTGAAGGAGACCTCCGGCTGGCTGCGCTTCCTCTCCGCGAAAGGCTCCCCCCCCCCGGTCCATGCAGAGAGCGACTACTATCTCGGGAAAGCGCTTCTCTCCGCCAGCGACTACCGGGGCGCCGAGCGCGCCCTCGCCCGCTTCGCCGCCGCGGCCCCCGCCTCGCCGCTCGCCTCCGACGCCCTTTTCGGGCGGGTGCAGGCCCTTTCCGCCGCCGGCGACTGCCGCGGCGCGCTGGAGGTGTGCCGGCAGGGGGTAAAAGGGGCGACCGGGGAGAACGCGGACCACCTCCTCTACCGTATGGGGGAGCTCCACCTGCAGCTGAAGCAGATGCGGGAGGCGGCAGCCTCCTGGGAAAAGGTCGTGAAGGAAGGGAAGGAAGGGGTATGGCGCACCATGGCGCAGGAGTCGCTGAACGACCTGCAGTGGCGCCTGAGGATGGCGCGGGAGCTCTCCTCCCCGTCAAAAAGATGACCTCCCCCTGACGGGGAAATTTTTCTCCCCTCTCCCCCCTGTCGCACTCCCCTTTCACGGGCGGAAGATCGGGAAGGGGGGTGGCGCGGGAGAGAGCCGCGGCCGGTGTCAAAAAAATTGCTGGTACGCCTTTTGCTGTAGGAACCTGTGCGTCGAGGAGGATGGACATGCCCATAAATGGAATATTCGGTACGACGGTAGATCTCCTGGGGAAGACCCTGGACCTGCGCGTGAAGCAGCAGGAAATGATCTCGGCGAACCTCGCAAATGGTGAGACCCCCGGCTACGTCCCCACCACCCTCTCCTTCGAGGGGCAGCTGAAAAACGCACTGCAGAAGGGGGCGGACGTCGTGGTGACGAACCCGCGCCACATCCCCCTGAAAAAGGGTGCGCACCGCCTCGCCGAGGTGAGCGGGATCGTGCTGGAGACGCCGTCGAAGTCCCCGGGGCCTGACGGGAACGCGGTGGAGATGGAGACGGAGATGTCGCACCTGGCGGAGAACCAGATCATGTACAACGCCTCCATACAGCTCCTGAACAAGAAATTCGAGACGTTGAAGCTCGCGATAAAGGGGAACTAAACGATGGATCTCTTCAGCTCCATGGACATCAGCGCCTCCGCCCTCTCGGCGGAGCGGACCAGGATGAACCTGATCTCCAGCAACCTGGCGAACGTGAACTCCACGAGAACTGCGGAGGGGGGGCCGTACAAGAGAAAGGACGCGGTCTTCACCGCGACCCCGCTCCCCGGCTCCTTCGGCGCCGCGCTGAACAAGGCGCAGGCCGCCCGCTCCGTGGAGGTCTCCCAGATCGTGGAGGACCAGAACCCCCCGCGCATGCAGTACGAGCCGACCCACCCGGACGCCGACGCCAGCGGCTACGTCGCCTACCCGAACGTGAACGTGGTGGAGGAGATGGCGGACATGATCTCCGCCACCCGCTCCTACGAGGCGAACGTCACTGCGGCGCAGGCGGCGAAGAATATGGCGCTGAAGACGCTGGAGCTCGGACGCTAGTCCGCCGCCCCGCGCACAGAAAAAGGAGTAGCACATGGTCATCAAGGCGATCGAGAGCGGCATGGGGGTGGAGAAGGCGTTTCCGGAACAGACCGGGAAGGCGGCCTCCCCTGCGGTGGACTTCAGCAAATTCATGGAAGAGATGGTCGGCAAGGTGAATACGCTGCAAAAGGGCGCCGACGCCTCCATCCAGAGCATGGCCACCGGCGGGCCGACCGGGCTGCACGAGGTCATGCTGGCGGTGGAGAAGGCGAACATCTCCTTCCAGCTCCTTACCCAGGTACGGAACAAGGCGGTGGAGGCGTACCAGGAAGTGATGAGGATGCAGGTCTAGCCTGCGCGGGAGAGGTAGGGCGGCGCTAGTGCCGCGGGACGGTGGTGCACCCCGGGAGAACCCGGAGGAAGACGTCAGTTTCAGGTGGGGATGGTATGCCGCAGGGCCTTAAAAAACTTCTTGAGCCTTTTCTGGCTCTGAGCGCAGGGAAGCGGCTCGTGGTGGGCGGGGTGGCGCTTGCCTCGCTTCTCGCCTTTGGCGCGCTCATCACGGTGGCGAACAAGGTCGACTACCGTCCGCTCTTTTCCAACCTCAACGCGGAGGACGCCGGGGAGATCACCAAGAAGCTCAAGGAGCAGAAGGTCCCGTACCAGATCGCCAGCGACGGGAAGGCGATCCTCGTCCCCTCCGACAAGGTGTACGACCTGAGGCTCTCCCTGGCGAGCGACGGCCTCCCCCAGGGGGGTGGGGTCGGCTTCGAGATCTTCGACCGGAAGAACTTCGGCATGACCGAATTCGTCCAGAAGCTCAATTACCAGCGGGCGCTGCAGGGGGAACTCTCCCGCACCATCTCCCAGATCGCCGGGGTGGAGTCCGCCCGGGTGCATCTGGCGATCCCGGAAAAGAGTCTCTTCAAGGACGGCGAAAAGCCGGCGACCGCCTCCGTAGTCCTGAAGATGCGCGGCAGCCGCTCGCTGCGCGACAGCGAGGTCCAGGGGATCGTGCATCTGGTCGCCTCCTCCGTGGAAGGGATGGACCCGGAGAACGTGACGGTGCTCGACAGCCGGGGGATCGCCCTTAGCAAGAACAGCGGTTCCGACCCGGCGAGCAAACTCTCCGGTAGCAGGCAGGAGACGCAGCGTTCCTTCGAGAAGAGCGAGGAGGAGAAACTGCAGTCCCTCCTGGACAAGGTCGTGGGGAGCGGGCGCTCCGTCGCGCGCGTCTCGGCGAACTTCGACTACAAGCAGGTGGAGAAGTACGAGGAGCGCTACGACCCGGAGTCCGCAGCGGTCCGCAGCGAGCAGCGCACCGAGGAGAAGGCGGGGGGGACTTCCACCGCCACCGGCATCCCCGGGGTGCAGTCGAACCTGAACCGCACCGGGGCCACCCCGGGGACGGTCGGGGGGGGATCGAAGAGCGACGAGACGCTCAACTACGAAGTCAGCCGCTCCACCGCCCGCATCATCGAGCCGGTCGGGACGCTGGCGAAGGTTTCCGTGGCGGTGCTGGTGGACGGCAGGTACGAGCTCCCGGTGGGAGGAAAGCCTGACGCGAAGGCGAAGTACCAGCCGCGCTCCCCCGAGGAGATGCAGAAGATCGAGGCGCTGGTAAAAAGCGCAGTCGGCTTCAACACGGAGCGGGGGGACCAGGTCACCGTGGCGAACATCCCTTTCCAGGAGACCGGGGAGAGCGCGCTGGAGGCGGAGAAGTGGTACAACTCCCCGATGGCCCAGAGCCTCATCAAGAACGGGCTCATCGGTTTCGGCTTCCTGGCGCTCCTCTTCATGGTTATCCGTCCCCTCATGAAGATGCTGAAGCCGAAGGAGAGCGAGGTGCTGGAGCCGCTTATGGTGGAGCAGGACGCCGCGCGCCTCGACCTCCAGAGGAGCGAGACGGCCCAGAGGAAGGCGAGCCAGCTGGAGCTCATGGAGAAGGCGAAGCAGGATCCCTACCAGGTAGCCCAGATCCTGCAGAACTGGCTGATACAGAAGGATTAGTGAAGGGAGGGGCCGCCAGGCCGGGCCCGTGCATTGAGATGAGTTGCCAGTGAGGGGCGTCCATGAAGGCTGAAGAGTGAACCGGGGCAGGGGTTTTCCCTTCAGCCGTCAATCTTCAGCCTTCAGTTTTATCAATCCGATTCATAGAGGTACCGCATGACCGGAGCAGAAAAAGCAGCGATACTCCTCCTCTACCTGGGGCCCGATGTCACCGCGAAAGTCTTCGAGCACATGGAAGACGGCGACATCAAGAAGATCAGCCAGAGCATGGCGCGCCTGGGGCACGTGCAGAAGGAGGAGATCGCCACCGTCGTGAACGAGTTCACCGACATCACCAACCCCGACACCGGCTTCTTCTCCCAGGGTGAGGAGTTCGTGAAGAAGATCCTCGAGAAGGCGCTCGGCCCTGCCCGCGCCGAGCATCTCCTGCAGGAGCTTCGAAACTCCGGGATGGGGGAGATGTCCGACCTCCTGGCGAGCCTCGACGCGAAGACGATCGCCAACTTCTTCTCCCAGGAGCACCCCCAGACGATCGCGGTGGTGCTGGCGAAGCTGAAGCCGAAGCAGACGAGCGAGATCATCTCGCTGCTGCCGCAGGAACTGCAGGCGGAGGTGGTGATCCGCATCGCCGAGGTCGACCAGGTCTCCCCGGAAATCCTCGCCGAGATCGACGAGGTGATCAGGAAGGAACTCATGGCGCTCGGCGGCGTGCAGCGCTACAAGGTCGGGGGCGTGGAGAAGGTGGTGGACATGTTCGCCCACCTGGACCGCACCAGGGAGAAGAAGATCCTCGACAAGCTCGACACCATGAACCCGCCGCTGGCGGAGGTGATCCGCAAGCATCTCTTCACCTTCGAGGACATCTTCAAGCTCGACGACCGGGCGATCCAGTCGATCATGCGGGAGATTTCCAACGACACCCTCACTCTGGCGATGAAGACCTCGCCGGACGAGGTGAAGGACAAGATCTTCCGCAACATCTCCGCGCGCGCCGCCGAGATGATAAAGGAGGACCTGGAGGTCATGGGGCCGGTGCGCCTCTCCGACGTGGAGAAGGCGCAGTCGGAGATCATAAAGATCGTGAGGAAGATGGAGGAGGAAGGGAAGGTGGTCCTCGCGGGTCGCGGTGCGGACGATGTTCTCGTCTAAGATCATACGCGGCGGCGTTCACGAGCCGCGCCCCCTCCCGCTCGGTCCGCTGGGGGAGGCGATCCTCCCGCAGGGGGCGGAGTTTCTCCCCGCCACCTTCGCCTCCTCGACCGCCTCTGCCGTGGAGGTCGCGGCAGGGGAGCCGCACGTCCCGGAAGTCCCGATGATCCCGGAGGCGGAGGCGCAGGAAAGGATCGAGGCGGCCTACGAGGAAGGGGTGCGGGAAGGGCGACGCGGAGCGGAGAATGAATTCTCCACCGTCACCGAGGGGCTGGCAAAGGCCCTCATCGCCATAGGGAAACTGCGTCAGGAGCTCTTGCACGACGCCGAGGAGGATCTTCTGAAGCTGGCCGTGGCGATTGCCCGCAGCATCGTGGTGAAGGAGATCTCCCTTCATCCTGAGATCCTCGGCGGGATGGTGCAGGGGGCGGTGGAGGTCGTCTCCGGGTGCGACGAGGTCGTGGTGAGGCTGCACCCCGAAGACCATTCCGTGGTGGCGCACACCCCCGAGTTTGCCCAGCTCTCCACCGAAAAGCGGCGCATTACGCTCAAGGGGGACCCCGCCGTCGAAAGGGGAGGGTGCCTCGTGGAGACGGTCCGAGGGAACGTGGACGCCCGGCTGGAGAGCCAGCTGGAGGAGATGTACCGCAGGCTGGCGGAGGAAAGGAGCTCCCGGAAAGATGAACCGCAACCGCATTGATCTCGCCCGGTACCTCGGGACGGTGGAGCAGGCGAAGCCGGTGCGCTTCCACGGGAAGGTGACCCAGGTGGTGGGGCTGGTCATCGAGGGGTACTGCCCGGAGACCTCCGTCGGCAGCCTCTGCGAGGTGTACTCCGAGGGGAGCCCCCCCATTCCGGCGGAGGTCGTCGGCTTTCGCGACAACAAGACGCTCCTCATGCCGCTCGGCGAGCTGAGGGGGGTGGGGCTCGGGAGCTTCATCTCGGTGCGCCGTGAGAAGCCCTCACTGGGGGTCGGGCCAGCGATGCTCGGGCGGATCCTCGACGGGCTGGGAAACCCCATCGACAACAAGGGGCCGATCGCCGTGTCGGACGAGTACCCTATCTACGCCCTCCCGGTGAACCCGATGCTGCGCCGCCCCATCAGGAAGCCGCTCAACCTCGGTATCCGCGCCATCAACGGGCTCCTCACCTGCGGCGAAGGGCAGCGTGTCGGCATCATGGCGGGGTCGGGGGTCGGAAAGTCCACCACGCTCGGCATGATCGCCCGCTACACGGAGGCCGACGTCAACGTCATCGCCCTCATCGGAGAGCGCGGCAGGGAGCTTCGGGAGTTCATCGAGAAGGACCTGCAGGCGGACGGGCTGAAGAAGTCGGTGGTGGTGGTCGCCACCTCGGACCAGCCTCCGCTGGTGCGCATGCGGGGCGCCTACATCGCCACCACCATTGCGGAGTACTTCCAGGCGCAGGGAAAGAAGGTCCTCCTCATGATGGACTCCGCCACCCGTTTCGCCATGGCGATGCGGGAGGTAGGGCTCGCCATCGGTGAGCCTCCCACCACCAAGGGGTACACCCCGTCGGTTTTCGCCGCCCTCCCCCGCCTTCTGGAGCGCACCGGGAACTTCGAGGAAGGGAGCATCACGGGGCTGTACACGGTCCTCGTGGAGGGTGACGACTTCAACGAGCCGATCTCCGACGCGATGCGCTCCATTCTGGACGGCCACATCATCCTGACCCGCGAGCTCGCCGCGAAGAACATCTACCCGCCCATCGACCTCCTGAACAGCGCCAGCCGTGTCATGTCCGACGTCACCACCCCGTCGCACCGGAAGGCCGCCGGCTTCTTCAAGGAGATCCTCGCGGCGTACCGCCAGGCCGAGGACATGATCAACATCGGCGCCTACAAGGCGGGGAGCAACGCGAAGATCGATTACGCCATCGCGAAGATGGACCAGATGATCAGCTTCATGAGGCAGAGGGTGGACGACGGCGAGAGTATGGAGACCTCCATCGCGGCGCTGGAGCGGATCTTCGAGGACCGCCCCTTCTAGGACGCTGCCGTCGCCGCATGGCCCGGCACCTCCCCCCGGGGGGAGACTTCAGCCGAAGAAAATTGAAGCACTTTTCGAGGAGGAGAGCCGATGGCAGCACCGGAGTTCAGGCTGGAGCAGGTACTCAAGTTCCGCAAAGAAGTGGAGAGAAACCAGCAACTGGAACTGGCCGCGGCACGAGAGGAGCACGACGAGGCGTGCGCCCTTCTTACCCGTGAGGAGACGGCGCTGCAGGAGCTTGCGCAGCAGTTCATGGAGAGGCAGCAGCGGGGGATCGACGCCCACGAGCTCCTCCTCTACAGCGATTTCAGCGCGCGCAAGAGGATCGAGATCCAGAACCTGCGGGCGCTCGTCTTCGACCTTGAGCAGAAGGTGCAGGACAAGCTGGAGGCGCTCATGGCGGCGGCAAAGGACAAGAAGGCGCTGGAGATCTTCAAGGAAAAGCAGATGAGGATACTGAAGCAGCAGCGCCAGCACAAGGAGCGCGATTTCATGGACGAGATATCGATTCAGAAAGGGGGACAGTCACGATGAAGGGAAAAGTCTTGCTGGCGGTGCTCTTTCTCACCCTCGGCTGCTCCTCGCTTCTCGAAGCTCGTGGCGCCGCCGGCTCCGGCAGGCCCGCGCCGGACGAGGGCGCTGCGGCGCTGGAGCTGAAGCGGCAGCAACTGGCGGAGAGGGAAGCGGCCGTGAAGGCGAAGGAGGATGCTCTCAGGAAGCTCTCCGCGCAGGTCGAAGCCCGGATCCGGGAGCTCGACGCGGCGAAGAAGGGTCTGGAAGGGTCGCTGGCCGGGAAGAAGAAGCTGGACGAGGAGCGCTACAAGAAGATGCTGAAGATCTACAAGGCGCTGAAGCCGGAGCAGGCTGCCGACCTCATGAACAAGCTCGACGAGCCGACCGTCATCGGGATGCTGAACCAGATGGACCAGAAGACGGCGGTAAAGCTGATCCCTCTCCTGACCCAGCCGAGGGTGCTGAAATGGAGCCGGGAGAACCTCGCGGTCCCTTAGTGGAAGTCAAAAGGTTGGCACGGCTGTCAGTGAGCTGGCTATCGGGGCGCCCCCTCAAAAGGGCGCCTTCTTACTTTCCGGAAGGGAGTAGCGCGGCTTTCCCCACTGATTTCTCTCGAAAGAAGAGAATCCGGATGAAAAGAAGGGGGAGTGAAGGGTGTGGCGATAGGTTGGCCGGTTCATTGCATAAACAGGTCGTCAGGCAGGGAGACCCCTCGCCGGCACAGATAAAAGGGGGTAGGAGCGGTGAAGACGGTCCAGGTGGGACAAATGCAAAACTCGCTGTCGGCGCTAATTTCCGACGCGCAGGGCGCGGCGGCACAGCGCGACGCCGTTACTCCCGTCAATGGCCAAAAGAGGGGAGGCTTCGCCAGTCTCATGGCTGAGAGGGCGCCGGATCCCGCCCAGGATCCGGGCGGGGAGGGGGCGAAGGAGACCCCGGCGGCGCCTGCGGCTTCCTCCCCTGCCGCACCGGCTCCCGCGGCGGCCGCCCGTCCCGACGAGGGGGCCCGCTACGTCCGTCTTTTCTCTGCCCCTCTCCCCGCAGCAAAAGCTGAAGCACGCCCCGATGAGCCCGCTCCTTCCGCGACTGCCGACGGCGCCTCCGTGCCGCACCAGCCCGTGCCGGAGGAGGCTACCCCCCCTGCAGCGGCCGCCCCGGAACTGCACCTGGTGAAGAGCGCCGCCGTCCCTGCGGGAGAGGCCAAAGGTCTTACGAGAGCCGCCTCCGTAGCAGGGCGCAAAGGAAATGTCCCGGCGCAACCCCGTGGTGTTGCTGTCCCGTTTTCCCCCGAAGCCGCCGACCCGTTCTCACCCCCCCCCTTTCCGGAAGGAGGTTTCTCCGCGCTGAAAGGAAGCGCGCCGGAGATCGCGGCAGCGGAGCGCGGTGTCATCGTGCAGGAAGAGCCCGAGCCGGCTCCCGCCGGGGAAGCGCTCTTGCAGCAGGTAACTCCAAACGGTTTCTCCTTTGTGGTCCCCGCAATTCCCCTGGCGACGGAGAGGGGGGCGGCAGCGGCCGCACCGGTTCAGGCCGCGGAGGCTCCCCCGGCGCACGCTGAAACGGTTGCAGCCGCACCGGCGGCACCTGCGCCCCCCGCTCCCCCGGTGATGGCGGCGCCGCAGCGCGGTGAGACAGCTTCCCCCGTTCAGCCCCCCGTGCATGAGGTCCCCGCAGCTGTGGCTGCACCGGCACCTACGGCACCCGACATTTCTCCGGCCCCCGCGACCGTTGCCTCTGCAGTGAAGGCACAGGTCGCTGCCGCTCCCCCTCACCGCAATGCAGCCCGCCCCGCTGAAGCTGCGGCGGCACAGCTTCGCGCCCCCCGGGCGGAGGAGAATGGAACAGTTACGAGCCGCGCTTCGGCCGCCGGGAACGCAATCCCTGCTGCAGCAGTTGCAGAAGGGAGAACGAAGGCAAAGGGTGCGGAACTTTCCCTTGCGGCGGCAGCTCCGTCGACTGTGGCATCGGCGCCCGAGGCCGCTGCGACTTCGGCGGCGCCGGCGCAGGTCGAGCGCGTCGAGCTTGGTGCCCCCCGTGCAGCGAAGAGCGCACCCGCAGCAAAACCAGCAGCGGCGGCAAGGACCGCAGCGACACTCGATCCGCAGGGACCGCCAGCGGTGCAGACGACTCCTCCCGCCGCTGCCGCGGTGACGGCAGGTGAATCGGTCGCTGTCTCCCCGGAAGCTCCGGCGGTACCGACTCCGGCGGCGACCTCGAAAGCCGCCCCAGTTGTGGAACCTTCTGCGTTTTCAAAGGGAGAGCCGCGAATGGCAGCGGTCGCCGCAGCAGCGCCGCATACGCTGCGCGCAGCGCCGAAGCAGGTGGAAACGGTCAGCGCGTCCCCGGCAGCACCTGATGGTGAGGCGGCAGCGGTGACTCACCCCGCCCCTCCCGAAGCGGCACCCGCAAGTCAAATTGCCGACGCTGCGTCAACGCAGGCGCCCCTTCCAGCTGCTCCGGTTCTTTCCGCTCCCGCTGCGGTGTCAGAGACGGGGCTGGCCTCGGCCACAGCAGTACAGGCTCCCGCGAAGGCAGAACCCGTTCTTCCTCCCGCAGCTCCCAGCTTCCGCAAGGCCGCTGAAGTGGCTCCTGCAGCTGCTTCCTTCCTGCGAAGCTTCGCCACCGCCGAACCGGCGACGGCAGCTGCGGCACAGGATCCGGCGCCTCTTTCCGTCGTCGCTGCCGCCACAGAGGCTCCTTCTCAAGTGCTCTCTGCTGCCGCAGCACCCGCTGTCGCTGCAGCTGAAATCGTGGTGGCAGCGGCCGAGCCCGCGTCTGCAGCGCCTCTGGCGGCGCAGGGGGTATTCAGGCATCAGGTAGGATTCGCGGCAGGTGGGATGGTGTACAGTGCATCGGCACGTCCCTTGCTAAATCCGCAAGCGCCGGCACAGTCGGAGCCCCTCCCGGGCGCTCCCTCGCAGCCGGCTTCCGAGGGCGCCAAGGGGATGCCCGCGATGGCTGCTCCCGAAACGCCGGAAAGGATACCGGGGCGTGCCCTTCACGCGGCGATCCCCGGAAAGGGTTCCGAGAGTTTGAGTGGCACGGTGCTGGAAGCTGCCGCTCCCGCCGCGGGTGAGACGCTCGTCGCCTCGGCCCAGGCGCCCGAGGCGGGCACCCGGACAGTGGAGGAAGAGGGTGCCGCACCGGCGGCCGCTTCCCCGGTTACAGTGGAGAACCCGGCCCCTCTCTCCAGGGAGGCGGCTGGTGCAGTACCGAACCTGGTGATGGCGCGTCCCGTCCCGGCACCTCAGGGTGCGGAGTCTGCGCCGGAGGGTGCGGCGGTTCCCGCCGATCCCTCAACCTCCGCGGTGAAGGCGGCTCCTTCGGAGCGCTCCGCCACGCTGCGGAGAAACCGGGGACTCGAGGCGGCACAGAACCCTGCCGCGACAGCGACAGAAGAGGCCGCAGCCAGTGGCGCAGAAGGCGCGACGAAACCTGCAGCAAAGGGCTCCGAATCGGCGGCACCTACCAAAGGGGATGGGCCGGCGGCACCGATCGCAGAAGCGAAATCGGGAGGGGGAAGCAAAAAAGGGGGACACGAGCATGGCTCGCACCCCGAGCAGCACGCGGCGCTGCAAAGCGCCACACCCGCTGCGACACCCCACGCCACCGAGGCGGCGTTCCCGGAACAGAAGAGCGCGCATCAGCACAGCGCGCTGCACGAGAGCATCCTGTCGCAGGTAAAGGACGGGACGGTGACCCAGGATGCCAGGGGGCACCGCGAAATCAGCATCAGGCTCCATCCGGAAGAACTGGGAGAGCTGAAGATCCAGGTCCGCATGGAGGACAACCGGGTGCGCGTGGAAGTAGTCACAGAGAACCACACGGTGAAGGAGCTTCTCCTCAGCAACCTGGACAGTCTGAAGACAGCCCTCTCCTCGAAGGCTTTCAACATGGAGGGGTTCAACGTCTCGACCGGCGGCGCCTTCAGCCAGCTCCCGGAGGACAAGAGGGAACCGAGACAGCAGTCGCAAGGAAGGACATCCCGCAGCGCAAGGTACGGAGAGGAGTCCGACATCGCACGGGTCAACTACCTGACCGGAGGCGACAACACTCTGCTGGACGTAAGAGCCTAGCAAAGGAGGTACAAGAATGATTACAGCGGTCAACACCACCACGGACACAACGGCAGCAGCGAACGAAATGAGGAAGACGGCAGGGCTCAACAAGAACGACTTCCTCCAGCTCTTCGTGACGCAGCTCAAGAATCAGGACCCGATGAACCCGCAGGACAGCTCCCAGTTCATCGGCCAGCTGGCGCAACTCACCCAGGTGGAACAGGCCTACAACACAAACACGAACCTCCAGAACCTGCTGGCGCAGGGGACGAACAATATCGCCATGAACGCGGTCTCCTTCGTGGGAGGAACCGTGCAGGCGGCGGGCTCCGAGGTGAGCCTGAGCGCCGGCACGCCGAGCAGCATCAACTTCAACCTCGGCGGGGCGGCAAGCAGCATCACCGTCACGGTGAAGGACGCCAGCGGCAACACGGTGAAGACGATCACCGCCGGCGCCGCAGGAGCGGGGGACAACGCGGTCTCCTGGGACGGCACCGACAACAGCGGGGCGGCGCTCCCCTCCGGAGCATACTCCTTCTCCGTCAGCGCCCTCGATGCCAGCGGCACGAAGGTCGCGGCAACACCGTTTATCAAGGGGACGGTCGACGGTGTCGATCTTTCCGGTTCCACCCCGACCCTGAGCGTCGGAAATATACAGGTACCGATCTACAGCGTCACCTCGGTGAAGCGGAGCTGACATGATCGATAACAGCGTACTCTTCCCGCAACCGATACAGGCTCCGAGGAGGGGGACCGGATCCACCCCGGCAGCGAAGCAGGTCGGCGGCGACTCCGCCTTCGCGAGGGTACTGGACCAGAAGCTTCCGGGCGAGCCGGTGCGCTTCTCGCAGCACGCCCTGGAGAGACTGAAGGCGCGCGGCATAACCCTTTCCGAGACGGACCTGAAACAGCTCTCCGGAGCGGTGGACAGCGTCGCCCAAAAGGGTGGAAAGGAATCCCTCGTAATGACAGGGGATGCGGCCCTCGTGGTCAGCATAAAGAACAGGACGGTAGTGACTGCGATGGATCGGCAGTCGATGAACGGCCATGTCTTTACCAACATAGATTCGGCAGTCGTCTTTTAAAAACAGGAACTTTCAAACGTCAACATGGGCTGGCCCTCCTGGAGGAAGCCCGCGGACACCGACCGACAGAGGTGTCCACAACCAAGCTTTGGAGGCTATAAAGAAATGAGTATTACTTCTGCAATGTACACTGGCGTGAGTGGTCTTTTGAGCAACGCGCAGGCACTGACCGTCATCGGCAACAACATCTCCAACGTCAACACCACCGGCTTCAAGAGCGGCAGGACGATTTTCGCCGACATGCTCTCCAACATGTACATGCTCGACTCCCAGATAGGTACCGGTTCGCAGCTGCAGGCAGTAAACGATATCTTCAGCCAGGGCTCCGCCCAGGTTACCGGCAACGTCACCGACCTCTCCATCGCCGGGAGCAGCTTTTTCGCCCTGAAGGAGCCGAACACCGCAGCTCCGGTGCCGACGCAGGACCAGGCGCTCCTGACGCGCGCAGGCGCCTTCTCCGTGGACAACAACTACACCCTGGTGAACCCCGCGGGGTTCCAGGTGCTCGACACCACCGGCAACCCGATCAAGTTCCTTAACACCGGCGTCGCCCCCACCACGGACTTCGCGAAGATCGTGAAGGTGGACCCGAACGGCACCATCACCTACCTCGCCACCGACGGCGTCACCCAGAACTTCTACAACGCCAGCGGCGCGGTGGGGATCCCGACCTCCGGCGTCCCGGCCGCGCGCCTCGCCGTGGTGACCGCTTCCAACCCGGCGGTGCTGAGGAAGGTCGGCGGCTCCCTCTACAAGTCGGTCCCTTCCGCCGGCGTGCCGACGGGAGCTTTCACCCTCGCGGCGAACGCTCCGAACGCCACCAGCGAGCGCGTCATCTCCAACTCGCTGGAGGCGAGTAACGTGGACATGGCGAACGAGTTCGTGAACATGATCCTCACCCAGCGCGCCTACTCGGCAAGCTCGAAGACGATCACCACCACTGACCAGATGACCCAGGAAGTGCTCGGTCTGATCAGGTAACACCCTGAGAGGGAGGGGGCGGCAAGCGTCCCCTCCCTCTTCCGTTAAACGCCCCTCCTGAATACCTGCAATGCCGGGGACTGGGGCAGCACCCACGCTGCCACGTTCCTGCTGTCGAAATGTTGACTCTTTCTGTTGCCGGTCTCTTCTCTGCATTACCCGCAAGTTGCGCCGCCCGGTACTTTCCCGCAGCGCGCGCCGTTACAAGTAGCAAGGTTACAGCAGCTCCCGATACTCGTGTGAAGGATAAGGATTACGGGCTGGCCCTCCTGGAGGAAGCCCGGGGACTCCGACCGAAAGAGGCGTCCCGCAACCTGGTCTGCATAGGAGGTAGCGATGAGCGTAACTTCTGCGATGTACACCGGTGTAAGCGGACTCTTAAGCAACAGCCAGGCGATGAGCGTTATCGGCAACAACATCGCCAACGTCAACACGACCGGCTTCAAAACCGCCAGGACCCTTTTTGCCGATCTCCTGTCGGACAGCATGGGGAACTTCCAGGTCGGCACCGGTTCGAGGGTGCAGACATCGGACGAGGTCTTCACCCAGGGCTCGATGCTCACCAGCGGCAATGTGACGGACCTGTGCATCTCCGGAGAATCGTTCTTCGCCCTGAAGGCGGCGGGGAGCCCATCGCCGGTGACGACGCAGGACGCGGCCTACCTCACCCGCGCCGGCACATTTCATGTGGACGGAAATCTGACGCTGGTAAACCCTGATGGCTACCAGGTGCTCGACACCCAGGGGAACCCGATCGTCTTCACCGACACCTTCGGCGCGACCCTGGACACATTCGGCAGCGACCTCGGCACGACGACCGTCACGGACATCACCGCAGACCTCGCGAAGGTGAAAGCCCTTGCCGACACGGACGCCACGAAGGTCGATGCTGCAGATGCCGCGTGCACGGCGTTGACCTCCGCGGCGGCGGCGTATGCCAGCTCGCCGAACGCCGCCACCTCCTCCACGCTGGCCGCTGCCATATCCGCCGCCTACAACGCGATCGTCGCGGCGAACGCTTCCTCGGCGACCCCGGCGGCCCTCACCACCGCCGCCGGTACCGTCGCCACCCTGAGCGCCGACGCCGCCGCCGCGGCGAACGCATGGAGGACCTCCTTTGGCAGCGTCTCCAGCATCAGCCAGGACGGTCTCATCACCTACCTCGGCAGGGACGGCGTCACGGAGAACTTCTACAACGTGAGCGGAGGCGCGGGGATAGCCGCGACCGCCGACAACGCCGGGAAGGTGCAGCGGATCGCGCTGGTGACGGCGGTGGACCCGACGGAGCTGCAGAAGGCGGGGGGCACCCTGTACAAGGCGGTTCCCGGCGCCGGTGTGCCGCACGAGGGTTTCAGCCTCGCCGCCAACACCCCGAACGGGACGAGCGAGAAGCTCATCTCCAACGCGCTGGAGGGGAGCAACACGGACATGGCGTCTGAGTTCGTGAGCATGATCACCACGCAGCGCGCCTATTCCGCAAGTTCTCGAATCATCACCACTACGGACCAGATGACCCAGGAAGTGCTTGGGCTGATCAGGTAGCACCTGAGCTGAAGGGGAGGGGGCGCATCCCCCCTCCCTACCCCCTCCCACCTCGCCGGAGACCCGCAGCAGCGGCGCAAGCCGCGGCCGCCGAGGATCCTGCGACGGCCACGGGCTCTGCCGCACTCCATCTATCACTGCTCTCAAAGAAAGTTTTTCGGCGACAGCAACCCCGACACGCACAGGTCAAGACTTTGACTTTTCCCGGCACCCGCCAACGATAAGTCTAAGTTAATTTTTTGACGCGGCCGGGGAAGGTGCCAGAGTAGTGGGGTTTTGGCCCCCTGCATATAAAAATGACAGCGCCGAGGCATTTTGTGCCCCTTCTGGCACCGCGGTTGCAAAGGGTAAGGAGCACTCCCCCTGGCAGGGGAATACGGTTTCAAAGGAGATTCAAGTATGGCCGAACAGGCGAAAGAGCAGGCGCCCCCCCCGAAGGACAAAAAGAAGCTTTTCATCATCATCGGTGCTGCGGTGGCCGTTCTCCTCGTCATAGGCGTAGCCGCCGGGTTCTTCATGGGTGGCGGTAAGGAGAAGAAGGGGCACGGCGCGGAAGCGAAGGTGGAGGCGAGCGAAGGGGGCGAGGCGAAGGCCGAGTCGAAAGGGGAAGGCGGAGGTCATGGCGGCGGTGGTGGCGAAGGAAAGGGTGCCGCGACGAACGTATATCCGCTGGAGCCGTTCATCGTCAACATCTACGACGGCCAGGAGATCCGCTACCTGAAGCTGAAGGTGGAATTCGAGCTGGCCACCCCCGAGGTGAAGGGTGAGCTGGACGCGAAGCAGGCTCCGCTGCGGGATGCCATCCTCGTCCTTCTCACCACGAAGACGATGCAGGAGATCCAGGACCTGCAGGGTAAAAACCAGCTGCGCGAACAGATCCTCGCCGCGGTAGGGAAGATCGCCACCCCGGGGAAGGTCACGAAGGTGTACTTTACCGACTTCGTGGTGCAGTAGTAGGGTGACCTGATGGAATCGATCCTCAGCAAGGAAGAAATTGACGAGCTGGTAGCGGCCGTCCTCGAAGGGAGGGTGGAGCCGGACAAAGAACTGTCCAGCGCCGCCAGCGAGCCGCAGAGCTTCGATCTCCTGAACATCGAGGCGCACCGGGTCATTCCGAACCTCGACATCGTCTACGACGGGTTCATCCGATACAACAGGATCACCATGTCGAACCGGCTCGGGCGGATGGTGGAGATCAAGAAGGAGGAGGCGCGGGCGTACAAGTTCGGCGACTTCCTCCAGATCCTCCCCTCGCCGGTCTGTCTCGGCATATACAAGCTGGAACCGCTGAAGGGCGCGGCGCTGGTGGTTTTTGACTCCACCCTCGTCTTTACCATCGTGGAGAGCATCCTCGGTGGCAGCGGCTCCTCCACCCCCCCCGCCAGCAGGCTCTTCACGCCGATCGAGATGCGGCTGGCGGAGAAGATCGTGAAGGATCTCCTGGTGGATATGGAAAAGGCGTGGGCTCCGCTGTGCCCGGTGAAAACCAGTCTCCTGCGCATGGAGATGAACCCGCGCCTGGTGAATATCGTCCCCCCCGAGTATCAGCTCGTCACCACCTCCCTGAAGATCCAGATCGAGGAGACGGTGGGGAGCATGATCCTCGCAGTCCCCTTCATGACGGTCGAGCCGATCAGGGACAAGCTGAAGCGGGGGATGCAGACGGATATGATGGCGGTGGATCCCCTCTGGTCCTATCGCCTTTCCGAGGAGCTCCAGGACGTACCGCTGGAGCTCTCGGTGGAGATGGGGGGGGCGACGATCTCCCTCTCGGATCTTTTCACGCTCTCCCCCGGTGATACCATCATGCTCGATGGCGGGGGACGGGAGGAATTGGTGGTGAAGGTGGGGGAGACCAGGAAGTTTATGGGGGTTGCGGGGACGAGCAGCGGCAACAAGGCCGTGCAGATCAGCCGCGTGCTCCGCGGAGGGGGTGAGGCTTGAGTGACAAGCTGGAATTAGAGGAGCTGACCAGCGCTCCGCAGATGAAGAACCTTGATTTCATCATGGACATCCCGCTGCAGCTCACGGTGGAACTCGGGCGCACGCGGTTGCTGGTGCGCGACGTGCTGCAGCTGAACCAGGGTTCCGTGGTGGAGCTCACGAAGCTCGCCGGCGAGCCTCTCGATGTCTTTGTGAACTCAAAGCTGGTGGCGCGCGGCGAGGCGGTGGTGGTGAACGACAAGTTCGGCATCCGTCTCCTGGACATCATCAGCCCGAACGAACGCGTGGACAAGGTGCTATGAGAAAACTCCCGATCGTAACGGCAGTGCTTGCGCTCCCCGCCACGGCGGTCGCCGCCGGAGGTCCCTTCGATCTCCTCGGCTCCGTGGTGCAGACCGTGGCCTCTCTTGCCCTGGTGATCGGCATCATACTGATAATCTACCATTTTGCCGGACGGCTCATGAAGCTCTCGCACGGTGGGAGCGCGGCTAACCGGTACATACGGGTGCTGGAAACGCGGCACCTTTCCCCGAAGAAGTCCCTCATGCTGGTGGAGGTGGGGGGGGAGTACCTCCTCCTCAGCAACAGCGGCGACGGGGTGAACTTCCTCTCCAAACTGGAGCTCCTGGAGGAGATCGAGGTCGTGGAAGAAAAAAGCGCCTCCTCCCTCATCCCCGGCCGTCTGAAGGAACGGGTGGCCGGGATGCTGCAGGAACTCCCCCTGTCGCTCGTCAAGAAAAACGGTGGTCTTGCGTGAAAATAGGAAAGATTCTTCTGCTTGTGACCCTGGCCTGCCTTGCGCTTGCCGGCGTCGCCCATGCGGAGCCGTTGTCCATTCCGACGGTGAGCGTGGGGATGGGGAAGGTCTCCAAGCCCGGAGATGTATCGACGGTGCTGCAGATCTTCTTCCTGATGACGGTGATCTCGCTGGCGCCGGGGCTTCTGATGATGACGACCTCCTTCACGAGGATAGTGGTCGTCCTCTCCTTCCTGCGCAGCGCGATGGGAACGCAGCAGGCTCCCTCGAACCAGATCGTCATCGGGCTCTCCCTCTTTTTGACCTTCTTCATCATGACGCCGGTGTGGCAGCAGGTTAACACGCAGGCGCTGCAGCCGTACAAGGCACAGACGATAACGCAGGAGGAGGCATTCAAGAGGGGGGTGGAGCCGGTGCGGCGCTTCATGCTCTCGCAGGTACGGGAGAAGGATCTCGCCCTCTTTCTCTCCCTCTCGAAGCTCCCCCGGCCGCGCAACGCGAACGACGTCCCGACGATGACGCTGATCCCGGCGTACGTGGTGAGCGAGCTGAAGACCGCGTTCCAGATCGGCTTCCTGATCTACATCCCCTTTCTCGTGCTGGACATGGTGGTGGCGAGCGTGCTCATGTCGATGGGTATGATGATGCTCCCTCCGGCGATGATCTCGCTACCCTTCAAGCTACTCCTCTTTGTGCTGGTGGACGGGTGGGGACTCGTCATCGGCTCCCTCGTCAAGAGCTTCAGCTAGCAGCACGCCGCGGGAACGGCAGTCCGGCCAGTCGGACATGCGACTGCCCTCCGTCCCGCACAACTCTACTGAAGGAGTTTTCCATGACACCTGAACTCGTATCACAGATCGGCAGGCGCAGTTTCGAGGCGGTTCTTCTCCTCTCCGCGCCCCTTCTCATATGCGCCCTCGTTGTAGGGCTCCTGATCTCCATCTTCCAGGCTGTCACCTCCATCAACGAGGCGACGCTCGCCTTTGCGCCGAAGATCGTGGCGGTGATGGTGGCTCTGGTCATATTCTTTCCGTGGATGATGACCTACATGAGCGACTTCACCCGGGAAATTTACGGCATGATCGCCAACATGAGGCATTAGGTGTTCGGCAACCTGCCGCTCACCTCGCTGGAGGCCCTCCCGGTGTTCGCCCTGGTGCTGGCGCGGGTTGCGGGGCTCTTCTCGGCGATACCGATCTTCGGGGCGCGCATCGTCCCGGCGCGGGTGAAGGCGGGGCTGGTCTTTGTCCTCTCCCTGCTCCTCTACCCGGTGATCCATCCGCAGATCCCCCCCGACTCGACCGACACCATCTCTCTCGTGCTCCTTGTCCTTGGCGAAGTGCTGATCGGGCTCACGCTCGGGTTGATGTCGCAGGCGATCTTTGCGGCGGTGGAGTTCTGCGGGCAGCTGGTGGGGACCCAGATGGGGCTCTCCATGGCCTCCCTCTTCGATCCGACCACGCAGAACAACGTCCCGACCATGGCGATGTTCCAGGGCGCGCTCGCCACTCTCCTCTTTGTCTCGCTGAATGCCCACCACATCTTCCTGCGCGGCATCGTGGAGAGCTACCAGCGCATTCCGATCGGCGGGTGGCATATGAGCGGCGGGCTCCTGCAGTTCGTGATCGAGGCCAGTACCGGCATCTTCATCATCGCGGTGAAGCTCTCCGCCCCCGTCTCGGTCGCCCTCCTCGCCACGAGCGTCGTGCTGGGGATCGTGGCGCGCGCTTTTCCGCAGATGAACGTCTTCATGGTGAGCATGCCCCTCAATATCGGGATGGGTCTCGCCCTCCTGGGGATCTCCCTCCCTGTGTTCCTGCGGGTGCTGGCAAACAGCTTCGGCGCCATGTCCGGCGAGATGACCACCATCTTCAAACTGCTCGGGAGCTGATGAGCTCCTCCCGGTCCACCGCTGCATCCTCCACCACGGGGACCCCTTTAGGAAGCCATGTCCGAGGACAAACACTCCAAAACAGAAAAACCTTCCCAAAAGAAGATAGAGGAGGCGCGAAATAAGAACGGCGCCCCGCGCAGCCGCGAGCTCTCCTCCGCCTTGTCCCTCATCGCCGCCATGATCGCCCTCTCCGGGAGTGCCGGGATGATCCTCTCGCGGCTGAAGAGCGAGTCGCGGGACATTTTCGGGGAGCTTGCCACCATAGAGGTCACTCCTTCCGGGGTCCACGCCCTGATGATCAAGGAGTTCCTGAACCTGGGGATCATGCTGGCCCCCTTCCTGATCATCATGTTCGTGGCGGCGCTCGCTGTCGACGTGGGGCAGGCGGGGATCAGCTTCAGCACGGAGAAGTTCAAGTTCGACCTGGGGAAGCTGAACCCGATGCAGGGTCTCTCCCGCCTTTTCAACAAGGACTCCCTCTTCGAGGTGGCGAAGTCGTTCGCAAAGATGGGGATCGTGGGGTACATGGCGTACCACATCATCGCCGACGAGATGGACGGGATCATCTACCTCGTGGACCAGGACCTCTCCGGTGTCATGTCCTTCATCGGGCACCTTTCCTTCAAGCTGGTGCTGCACACCTGCGGCGTTCTCCTGGTGCTGGCCGCGATCGACCTCGCCTTCGTAAAGTGGCGCTTCCTCGAGAACCTGAAGATGACGAAGCAGGAGGTGAAGGACGAGCACAAGAACACGGAAGGGGATCCGAGCGTCAAGGGGAAGATTCGCCAGAAGCAGATGCAGCTGGCGCGTCGGCGCCTGAAGCAGATCATCCCGACCGCCGACGTCGTCGTCACCAACCCGACCCACTTTGCGGTGGCGCTGAAGTACGAGCGCGGGCAGATGGGTGCGCCGAAGGTCCTGGTGAAGGGCGTTGACGAGATGGCCCAGCAGATAAAGGCGATCGCGCGGGAGGCGAAGGTCGTCCTGGTGGAGAACCGGTTTCTGGCGCGCGAGCTCTATGCGCAGGTGGAGGAAGGGGCCGAGATCCCGGAATCTCTTTACGCAGCGGTCGCCGAGGTCCTCGCGTACGTGTACGGCCTGAAGGGGAAGCGCTAGCCGAAGTTCTTTCCGGAGGGGAAGATGAGCGGCTCCGACTTGATACTGCCGCCGCATGGCGGTTACCGCAAGCTACGCAGCTTCGTCGTGGCTCTCGCCGCTTATGACGGGACGGTGATCTTCTGCGACCGTTTTGTAGACCTGCGGTCGCGGACGCACGACCAGATGGTCCAGGCGGCGCGCAGCGGACCGCAGAACATAGCGGAAGGTTCGGTGGCCTCTGCGACCTCCAAAAAGACGGAGCTGAAGCTGACCGGGGTGGCGAGGGCGAGTCTTGGGGAATTGATACGCGACTACGAGGACTACCTGACGCAGCACGGGCTGCAGGTCTGGGAGAAGGATTCGGAGAGGGTGCGCCTGATGCGGGCGCGGCTGGCGGGGAAGCTCAAGCCCGATGTGGCGCAGCCACAGCCTCCGGTTGTAAAGGGGCGGGAATGCTATGACGAGCCATTGAGGGCGGCTCTGGCGGCGATACGGAAAGGATCCTCCGAGGTGTGCGCAAATATCCTGCTGTGCCTGGCACACCAGGCGAGCTACCTCCTGCGTCGGCAGCTGGAGCGGCTGGAGCGCGACTTTCTGGAGCAGGGCGGCATCACAGAAAGGTTGTACCGCTGCAGGAAAGAGCACCGTGATAACACGAAAAAGCGCGACCCGGAGAGGCCGGAGTAGGTCGGACCAGTCGGACCAGTCGGACAGGTCGGACAGGTCGGACAGGTCGGACAGGCCACGTTGCCCGGTCTGCCTCGTCGCGTCCGAAGTTCATATTTGTGACGCACGTCACATCTTATTCGGGCACCGTTTGGTACCTTCTCTTTATCGCAAGGGCAACGACGCCCTTCATTGAAAAACCCGCCGATAGCTATCTTCCATATCAGCCCGCTGCATAGCGCAATGCTGCGAGCGACCCAACCCCGGATTTTCAAACTGCCGGGAAAACCCCCAAATTAGTAAAACCCAGCGAACGATGCAGGTGACACGGCGTGCGAGCCGCGTGACGCTTTTTGCGGCGCGCGATATTTCCGCACCCCAATCTGAAGCAACCTCAAAGGGAGACAATTGATGACCAAATGCAACACCAACGGACGTGGCTGGCGACGTATATCTTTTATGGCTTTTGCCCTGATGACTGGTCTTTCTTCTGTGGCCAGTGCTACTTACAATATCCCGGCTACCAGGAAGGTGACCTGGCAAGGTAACGTCGGCGTCCGCGGGGATGTCCCCGCCGCGACCACCATCTACACCGTTTTGAGCCCGAACGGCAGCAATGATACTGCAGCTCTCCAGACCGCCATCAACAACTGCCCCCAGGGCCAGGTAATAAAACTGAACCCCGGTACCTATAAAATATCCAGCACCCTTACGGTTCGCAAAGGCGTCGTCCTGCGCGGCTCCGGCATGGGTAGCACGATCATCAGGGGGCTTTCCGGCTTTGCCGGCAGTCAGCTTATCCTTGTCGAGCCGACTTCGTGGTCCTACTCCCTCACCAGCCCGGCTTCCGTCGCTCTTTCCGGCGGCCTTGCCAAAGGTTCGACTACTATAAATACCTCGGCGATCCACGGCTTGGCAGCGGGTGACATCATCCTTATCGACCAGGTCAACAACGGCGCCGATAACCCGCCGGTCAGCAACCAGGGGGACGGCGGGGCGTGCACCTGGTGCGGCAGGGCCTCCGGCGGCAGATCACTCGGGCAGTATGCGCGGGTAACCTCCGTGCCGTCCTCTACCTCCGCGACGTTGGAGATGCCGACCTACTGGCCGTACGATTCCACCCTCGCCCCACAGGTGGTGAAGGTCGCGGGGCAGGTCACCGGCTTCGGCATCGAGCACCTGACCTTGGACAACAGCCTGAGCGCAGCCAGGGAAGCGGCGATGCAGTGGGACAACGTGAACAGCAGCTGGGCGGTCGGCGTCGAGATGGTCAGCGCCTACAAGGAGCTTTTCAGGGTGTGGAACGGCTACCGCAACACGATCCGCAGCTGCAAGTTCCATGAGGGGAGCCCGACGACGGCGACCTCCGGGGCATCCTTCGGCGGGAACCGCGGCTACGGCATCTGGTTCAGCGGCGGCTCTGCCAACACCTTTGAAAATAACGAGTTCTACCACCTGGCACTCGCCATCACCTTCAACGGTGCGAGCTCCGGCAACGTCTTCGCCTACAACTACCTCCACGACCTGTATCACAACAGCACCTCGACCGCCGGGGCAGGGATCTCCTTCCACGGGTCCCACGCGATGATGAACCTGATCGAAGGGAACTACTCGAAGGTGTCGATGGTTGCGGACAACTACTGGGGCTCCTCCAGCAACAACACCTTCTTCAGGAACCGCGTCATCAACGAGACTGGGTTCAGCTGCAAGCAGTACGCGGTCAACATCCACGGCCGCCAGCAGTACTACAACATGATCGGCAATGTTCTCGGTACCCCCGGATTCGAAACCGCCTACGAGACGCCGCAGTCGAGCTGCGCGAAAGCGATCTACAGCTTCGCCGACGGCAGTGGACTGGCCACATCGCTGCGCCACGCCAACTGGGACAGCGTCAACAACCAGACGATGTGGAACGGCTCCGATGACCGCGTCCTCCCCGCGAGCCTCTACCTCGCAGGGAAGCCGGCATGGTGGCGGGCGGCCAATTGGCCGGTGATCGGGCCCGATCGCTCCCCGATGGCACCGTCTGCTCCGACCTGGGGTATGCCTTGGTAAGGTAAGGAACAGGTAGACAGAAAGTAAGAAGTGGAAAAAGCCAGGCACCGCCGGTCAAAGTGAGACCGGCGGTGACCTGGCTTTTTTTTCGTCAGGAGAGTCAGGCCCTGCATTGTTGACTTGCCGGTCGCGGGTTGATAGGAATGGGTGAGAAAGTCTGCGGAGGAGTTCGTCACATGGCATCTCAGATATCTTCAGCGAGCGGAAAGTATGCTGCCATCTACCGGGTGGTCTCGCTCATCCCACCTGGCCGCGTCGCCACCTACGGGCAGGTCGCGGGGCTGGCCGGAATGCCGGGGCGGGCGCGGCTCGTGGGATACGCCCTCCGCTCCCTGCCGAATCAGTCGGGGGTGCCGTGGCACCGCGTCGTCAATGCGGCAGGACGTATCAGCCTCCGCGCCGACGGCGGGGCAGAGGACGAGTTCCAAAGAGTACGCCTGGAAGCGGAAGGGATAGCGTTTGAGCGAGACGGCCGCATCCCCCTCGAGGTATTTCTGTGGCACCCGGACCCGGGCTCCCTGTGAATGACAACGGAAAGAAGGAAAAGAAAAAGCCAGCACTTCGTGATGAAGTTGCTGGCTTTCATAGTTGAACGGCACGCTTCGACCTTCCCCTCCTGGCGGAGCGTCAGCTCCCCGGTTTTGCGATGTTGAACTTCTCCAGGCGATACTGCAGCGTCTTATAGCTGATGCCGAGCAACGGCGCAGCCTTGCTGATGACCCAGTCCGCCCGCTCCATCGCCTTTATGATGAGATCGCGCTCCAGCTCCTCGATGGAGATCCCCCCTGCAGGGAACTCAAAGGGGAGATGGGTACGGGAGGGGTGTTCGTGCACTTCCGCCGGAAGATCTTCCGGCACGATGTAGTCGCTCTCGGCCATCAGCACCCCTCTCTCGATGACGCTTTCCAGCTGGCGCACGTTCCCCGGCCAGCTGTAGTCGAGAAGTATCTTCATCGCCGGCTTCGATATCCCCTTCACCGGAATGCCACAGGAGGCGCTGTATTTCTTCAGGAAGAAATCGGCAAGGGTGATGACGTCGTTGCCGCGCTCGCGCAACGGCGGCAGGGTGACCCTGATGACGTTCAGACGGTAAAAGAGGTCCTCACGGAATCCCCCTTTCTTCGTCTCCTGCTCCAGGTCCTTGTTGGTGGCGGAGATGATCCGCACGTCCACCGGAATGTTGAACTTTCCCCCGACCCGCCGGATCTCCTTTTCCTGAATGGCTCGCAAAAGCTTTGCCTGCATGGAAACCGTCATCTCCCCGATCTCGTCCAGGAAGAGGGTCCCCCCCTCTGCGGCCTCGAAAAGCCCGATCTCGCGGCTCCCCGCGCCGGTGAAGGAGCCTTTCTCGTGGCCGAAGAGCTCGCTCTCCATAAGGGAATCGGGGATCGCCGCGCAGTTGATGGCAAAGAACGGCTTTTCCCTGCGGGGGCTGCCGTCGTGGACCGCGCGGGCGACCAGCTCCTTCCCGGTCCCCGATTCGCCGTAGATCAGAACCGTCGTCTGCGTCGGCGCGATCTTGTTGATCATGCGCACCACCTCCATCATCTTCGGGTGGTCGCCGATCATGTTCGGAAGCCGCTTCGTCTCCGCGAGCTTCTTGTGCAGGACCCTGTTTTCCTTCAGGAGCGCGATGTGCTCGAAGGCGCGCTGCAGGGTGAGGATCAGGTCATCCCGCTCCAGCGGTTTCTCCAGGTAGTCGAACGCACCCTTCTTCATCGCCTCCACCGCCGAGTCGACGGTGCCGTGCGCGGTCATCATCACCACGCACTGGCGCGGCGTCTCGGCGAGCACCCGTTCCATGAGCTCCATGCCGGACATCCCCTGCATCTTCAGGTCGGTGAGGATGAGGTCGAACTCCTCCCGCTCCAGTTCCAGGAGGGCCTCCCTGGCTCCGGAGACGGCGCGGACCCGGTACCCTTCCTTGCCGAGAATGGTGCTGAGGATGTCCCGCTGCCCCTTTTCGTCGTCGACTACCAGAATGCTGCCGTTCATGCGCGCTCCTTCTATTTCATGCCATCCTCACCGGTTCCCCTTGGAAGGGAGGTGCGGGAGATGAAAAATGCTGATCTTGTGTAAGATGTAGGCCGGAATAAGCGAAGCGTTTCCGGCAACCTCGTCCGCAACGTGAATCGGCTGGCGCCGACGCCGGGAACGCCTTTGGCTTATCCCGGCCTACAAAGGCCTCCCGTCGCCTGACCGACTCGATCCTGCTACGCCGCGGAGCTCTGCGGCGCTGCTGAATCCTGGTTCTGCGCGGGCTGCTGCTCCGCGGGGAGGATGACAGTGAAGGTCGTCCCCACTCCCACGGTGCTCGCCACTTCCAGCGAACCGCCGTGTTCCTTCACGATCCTCTCGGTAATGGCGAGCCCGAGCCCGATCCCCGCTTCCTTCGTGGTGAAGTACGGCTGGAACACCTTTTCCAGGTCCTGCGGGGGGATCCCTGTTCCGGAGTCGCTGAAGGTAAGGCGGACGGTGCCGTTCTTCTCATCGAGCGTCGCGCCGAGCACGATCTTCCCGCCATCGTGCATCGACTGCGCGGCGTTGGTGATGAAGTTGGTCAGGCAGTTCCGCATGAGCTCCGGGTCCACATTTATAACGGGCAGATCCGCCGCAATTTCCCGCACGACCTCTATCTGCTGCTCCCGCAGCTTGTCCTGCAGGATCGGCATCGTCTTGTCCAGCAGGTCAGCGTACGAGATCTTTTGCCGGCGCAGCTTGAGGGGGCGCCCGTAGTTCATGAAATTCAGCACCATGTAGTTCGCCTTGCGCACCTCTTCTTTGATCGTGGAGGTGATGCTGGTGAGCTCGTCGCTGCGCCCCGGGCAAATCGGTAAAAGCTCGCTCTGCAGGTGGTCGATGGCAAGGCTTATGTAGTTCAGCGGGTTTCTTATCTCGTGGGCGATGCCGGAGGCGAGCTGCCCGACCTTGGAGAGGTGTTCCGCCTCGAAAAGCCGCTTTTCCAGAAGCTCCCTCTCCTTCAGCTTTGCAACCATCTCGTTCAGGTTCTCCGCGAGCTCCCCCATCTCGTCGCCGCTCTGGACCTGAAAGGTCACGCTCAGGTCCCCGGCGGAGACGTCCTTCACGCCGCTCGCCAGTCGATGGATCGGTGCCGTGTACCTGCGGGCGAGGAAGATGGTGAGGATCATGCCGATGACGAAGACCATGCTGGTGGCCGCGAGACGCCGCACGAAGTTCGCATGCTGGATGTCCCGGATGTTGTCCAGCAGGAGATTGACCTGTACGTAGCCAAGCTGCTCATCCCCCACGATGACCGGGACCACCAGGTCGTAGGGGTGCAGTGAGGCATTCACGGAGCTAGCTCCACCTTTGCGTGCCTTCAGCCCCTTTTCCAGCTTCTTTATCTCACGCTTCTTCCCGACCTGCGCCGGGTCGGAGGAGTTGATGATCTCCCCCTCGTTGCTGATGATGTTGATCTGGTTGATCCCCTTCGTCTTCGCCTGTTTCATGTACTCCTTCAGGCGGGACGACTCGAGCTCCGAGTCGGAGGTCAGGTCCTCGACACTGAGCTGGATCGCCTTTGATACTTCCGTGGAGCTCTCCTGGATCTCCTGCACCAGGTCGTTCTGGCTGGCCTGGTTCATCACGAAGAGGATGAGCACGGCCATGATCAGGAGGGACAGCATGATCATCACGAGCTTTGTGTTTAGTTTCATGAAGAGGAAGCTCCTGGAAAGGTGCGGGACGGCGTCGCGTGTCTCCTGCCGCACGACGTCCCCTGCGGGGCGGTTTCCGCTCGACGCGCCGGCTTCGCGACCATCGCTGGATGTGAGCTGGGTTCGCTGAGGGGAAGATTGACTGGCTGCACGGTGCCTGCCTTCGGTGTTCTTCCAGGGCAGGAGGCCCGTTTTAATGATCCGCGAGGTGCATTGTCCATCGAAATGGCGGGCGGTTTGGCCGTAACTGTGCAGAACCACCACATCTTCGCACTATACAATAGCCCCGGCCGTGAAACAAGATGTATGTCCCCGGAGGCGCTGGACAAATTCATGTTCATGAATATCATTTCTGCTGATGCGTTCGGCAAATACGGAGGGGGATATGGACTACACGGTGGAAAAGGTCTATGAGAATGTGCCGATCGAGCCGTTGGGGGGGCAGAGAGAGCGCCAGCGCAAAAAAGAAGACCCGCCGAAGCAGAAGCAACGGCGGGACAGTGTAACGATATCGGAGGAGGCGAGAAAAAGGGTCCTCGGCGAGAGCTCCGACGAAGAGACCTACGCCTGAGGCCCGGACAGGGCCAAGGTCAGGCGAAGACGGTGCGGTCCTTCTCGAACGCTTCCCGAAATATTTCCATGACCTCGTTCACCTTCTGCTCATTCATGCGCAGGAGAGCTGCCGCCTTCGAGCCGGCTACATCCAGCTCCTGCGGCTCCCTCACCCCGATCCCCAGCTTCAGGCAGAAGAGGTCCGCAAGGGAGATGACTGCCGCGAGGTTCACCACCGCTGGATCCGAGATCTCGTCGAAGTCCAGCGCATGGTGCTGCAGGACGGCGTCGGTAAGGAGCTGCGGGAAGTTCCACTTGCGGATCACGTGGGCTCCGACCTCGTCGTGCCCGAAGGGGTACAGGAGCTTCTCCCCTTCCCGGAAGGAAATCCCCTCGTTGTAGCACAGCTGCATCACGTCCTGGAACTTCCTCTTGTCCAGCGTGTTCATGATGATCTTCCCGATGTCGTGGAAGAGCCCGGCGAGGAAGGCCTCCTCCTCGTTCGCGGCCCGGGTCGCGCTGGCGATGATGCGCGCTGCCAGCCCCGCCGCAAAGGAGTGCTCCCACAGCATCTTCTCCGTGAGGCCGTACGGCTTGTACACCTGCTTCACGGATGCCGCCACCACGAGGCTGCGCAAGGTGCTGAACCCGAGGATGACGACAGCGGTCGATAGCGTCTGGATCTGGCGCTGGCACCCGTAGAAGGAGGAGTTCGATATCTTGAGGACGCGGGCGGCCACGGCAGGATCGGAAGCGACCACCTTCGCCAGTTCATCGGCGGTGGCGCTTTCGCTCTCGATCAGCTGCATCACCTTCAGTGCCACCACGGGGATGGTCGGCAGATCAACCGCCGAGTTGATTGCGGCTTCTAGTTCCTTGTTCATTGTCACGGCATACCTCTGTCTGTCTTACCTGATATGGATAACCACTTAGCTCTTTCCAACGGGAGGGTCGGGGGCAGGATGGGGTTCCATCCATCTCTTCGGAAGAAACGCCGGTAACTTGAGGAGTGACGACAGCTGCTCAGAAAATAAGATTCACCTCGAGGAAATCGCCAGCAAGCGGCGATTATCATTGAAAGCGGCGGCAACGCGCGGCTATACTGCAGAAAAAAAAGGACGGACCGTGATAGTAAAAAGCGCCCATTTCGTAAAAAGTGCCACGAGGCCAGCCCATTACCCGGAGGGGGATCTTCCGGAGATCGCCTTTGCCGGCCGCTCCAACGTCGGGAAATCCTCGCTGGTCAACGTGCTGGTAAACCGCAAGAACCTGGTGCGGACCAGCTCGACCCCCGGGCGCACCCAGCTCATCAACTTTTTCCAGGTCAACGACTGCTTCACCCTCGTCGATCTTCCCGGCTACGGCTATGCGAAGGTCCCGCTGGAGGTGAAGAAGGCGTGGCGGCCGATGATGGAGACCTACCTCTCCAAGAGACGCAACCTGCGCGGGGTCGTCCTCATTGTGGACATCCGCCGGACCCCGGTGGAGGAGGACCTGCAGATGCTCGAGTGGCTGCGTGCCTACTCCGTTCCGCCGATCGTGGTGGTCACGAAGTGCGACAAGGTCTCCAAGAACGAGCGCGCCAGGCAGACTGCCATCATCGCCGAGCGGCTGGGGGTCGAAAAGAGCGAGCTGAGCTTCTTCTCCGCCCTTTCCAAAGAGGGGAAGGACGGCATCTGGGCGCGCATCGACGCGCTCCTCGAAGTCGGCGCTGAAGGAACGGAGCAGCCGGAGAACGCGGGTATTGAAGCGTCTTGACCACCCCTTCGTCCGGAAGCTGGCTGAGACGTAAGAAAAAATGCGTGAGAAGAAGCTCAGACTCCTTTCTGTTTGACTTTGCTGGCTCCGTCTGATAGAAAACGCACAAAATTAAATACTAGAATCATTCAGGTGCCCCGAGAGGGGGTAAAAGGGAAGAGGGTGAGAATCCCTCGCTGTCCCGCAACTGTGAACGGTGATGAAAGCCGCTTTGAAGCCACTGACTATCTCGGGAAGGCGCGGCAAGTAAATTGACCCGTAAGTCAGGAAACCTGCCTGGATGCTTGCTCAAGGAACCTCCGTGGCAGAGGGCCTAAGCCAGAAATCGCACCCGCTTTCCGACTTGAGACCCGTCCTCCACCTGGAGGCGGGTCTTTTTTATGTCCAAGATCGTACTGGTAACCGGGGGGGCGCGCAGCGGCAAGAGCCGTTTTGCGGAGCAGTTGGCAGAGGGGTATCCCCCCCTGCGCGGCTATCTTGCCACCGCCGAGCCCCGTGACGCAGAGATGACGGAACGAATCGCGCGTCACCAGGAGAGGCGGGGGGCAGGATGGGAGACGGTTGAGGAGCCTCTGGAGCTTCTCGCGGCGCTCCAAAGGAACGAGGGGCGCTACAGCATCTTCCTCGTCGACTGCATCACGCTCTGGCTTTCGAACCTCCTCTTTGCTCTGGAGGGGGACGCCTCGCAGATCATTTCGCGGGTCCGGGAGCTCGCGGCGGCTTTTTCGACCTTCTCCACCCCCCTTATTCTGGTGACGAACGAAGTGGGGATGGGGATCGTGCCGGAGCATCCGCTGGCTCGCACTTTCCGAGACCTAGCGGGGGAGGCGAACCAGATCATCGCCGCCGCGGCTGATGAAGTCTACGTTTCGATTTCGGGGATGCCGCTGAAGCTGAAGTGAGCAGGACCTGCTGGTTTTATTGCGATGAAATTTTAAAGGAGGGGAGAAATGGAACTGTTACAGAATACGCTCGGCCGGATCGAGCCGGTAGAAGAGGCATTCCTCACGAAGGCGCAGGCAAAGCTCGATCAAAAGACGAAGCCGGTCGGGTCCCTCGGGCGGCTCGAAGAGGTCGCCCGCCGCGTTGCGGCAATCAGGCGCACCCTCTCCCCGGAAACAGAGAAGAAAGTCATCTACACCTTCGCCGGCGACCATGGCGTCGTCGATGAAGGGGTCTCGGCCTTTCCGAAAGAAGTCACTCCCCAGATGGTCCTCAACTTCCTCTCCGGTGGTGCCGGAGTAAATGTCCTGGCACGCCACGCCGGCGCCGAGGTGCGCGTCGTCGACATCGGCGTAGACTACGATTTCGTCCCCGCCCCGGGCCTCACCATCCGGAAGATCGCACGCGGTACCCGCAACTTCGCGAAAAATAGCGCGATGACGACGGAGGAGGCTGTCGCAGCGATCGAAGTCGGCATTTCCCTCGCCGACGAGGCGAAGCGGGAAGGGGTTGCCATGCTCGGCACCGGAGAGATGGGGATCGGAAACACCACACCTTCTTCCGCCATCATCGCCGCTCTCTCCGGGTGCTCCGTCTCCGAGGTCACCAGCCGCGGGACCGGTATCAACGACGCGGCACTGAAGCGGAAGGTCGAGGTGATCGAGGAGGCTCTCGCGCTGCACCGCCCGAACCCGGAGGATCCGCTCGAGGTGCTGGCGAAGGTCGGTGGTCTGGAAATAGCGGGCATAGCCGGTTTGGTACTCGGGGCGGCGGCAAACAGGATTCCGGTGGTGGTGGACGGCTTCATCTCCACGGCAGGAGCTCTCATCGCCTGCGAAATGCATCCCGCCGCGCGTGACTATGTCTTTGCCGCCCACTCTTCCGTGGAGGTCGGCCATGCCCTCATGCTGCAGAGAATGGGCGCCCAGCCGTTGCTCGACCTGAAGCTTCGCCTCGGCGAAGGGACAGGCGCGGCTCTCGCCATGTCTCTCATCGAGGCGGGGGTAAAGGTCCTGAACGAGATGGCGACATTTGACGAGGCCGGAGTCAGCGCAGGGTAGAGGTCCGGAGGGGTAAGACGATGAGGTTTTTCGTCATCGCATTCCAGTTTCTGACCATCGTGCCGCTTCCCTTTGCGGTGCGTTGCGATGACGATGATCTCGGGCGCTCCATGGCCGTCTTCCCGCTCGTCGGGCTGGTCATCGGCGCGCTCCTCGTCTGCGCCGACTACCTCATGGGGGCGCTGCTGCCGCGGTCTGTTGGGGATCTGATACTCGTGGCCCTCTGCACCGTGGTGACCGGCGGATTGCACCTCGACGGCCTCGCCGATGTCTGCGATGGGCTCGCGGCGCGGGGCTCGCGGGAGAGGTTTCTCGAGGTCATGAAGGACCCGCGGGTGGGGGCGGTGGGGGGCGCTGCGCTGGTGCTGGCGCTTCTTTTGAAGTATCAGGCCCTCCTGGCGCTACCCCTCCCTTGCAAGCGGCAGGTGCTCCTCTTCTTCCCGCTGGTGGCGCGGTTCTCCCAGGTGCTGATGACCGTGGGGGCGCAGCGGGCGCGGCGGGACGGGCTGGGGTCGCTCTTCATCGGCGGCGCGGGATGGGGGCAGCTCGCGGTCGCTGGCGTCAGCACTCTCGGCATCGGTCTTTTCCTCTTCGGGCTCAACGGAATCTACTGCGTCGCGGCGCTTGCGGCTTTGACCTGGAGCATGAAATCGTGGGCTCACAGGAGGCTGGGCGGGATCACCGGAGACGTCATCGGGTGTAACAGCGAGCTCAACGAGATCGGCTGCCTCCTGGTGATGCTGATGCTGGTCGGCGGGCGGTAGAGAAACTGGTTAGGCATCTGAAGTTGTAGGCCGGAATAAGCGCAGCGTTTCCGGCATCTCCATTTCCACCATATCATGAGGAGCCGGCACATGACCCCGAAGACGAGAATCCATCTGATCCGCCACGGCGAGGTCAACCCGGCGCACCGCTACAACGGCCAGCGCGATGTCCCCCTCTCCGATCGAGGCGTGGAGCAGTACCACCTGCTCAAGCCGCGGCTGGAAAAGGCGAAGATCACCGCCTGCTACACCAGCGACCTCACCCGCTGCATCCAGGGGGGCGACATCCTCGCCGGCCACCTGGGGATCACGCCGGTGCCGGTGAGTGCGCTCAGGGAACTGAACGTCGGCGAGTGGGAAGGACTGTCTCTCGCCGATATACAGGAAAACCGCCCCGGCGAGCTCGAGGAGCGCCTGGCGGACCCCGTCAATTTCCGCATGCCGAAAGGGGAGACCCTGGTGGAGCTTTCGGAGCGGGTGATGCCAGGATTCCGCGAGATAGTGGAGCGGCATCGGGGCGAGGAGGTACTGGTGGTGGCCCATGGCGGCGTCAACCGCGTCATTCTCCTGCACGCCATCGGTGCCCCCCTTGGCGCCCTTTTCAACATCGCGCAGGACTACTGCTGCCTCAACATCATCGACTACTATGCCGACGGCAATGCAGTGGTGAAACTTCTTAACGGCGGAGCAAGAGAGTGACCAGCGCCATCGTCATCGCCGCGCCCCACAGCGGCTGCGGCAAAACCACCGTTTCCTTAGGGATCATGGAGGCACTGAAGCGGCGCGGCCTGCGGATCGCTCCCTTCAAGACGGGGCCTGACTTCATCGACCCCGGCTACCACCGCGCCGTGACCGGGACCGCGTCCGTCAACCTCGACGGCTGGATGTGCCCGACTTCCTTTATTAGCGACACCTACGCCCATCATGCCGCTGCCGCCGACGTGGCTGTCATCGAAGGCGCCATGGGGCTTTTCGACGGTATCGGAGGCTCATCGGAGGCGGGGAGCACGGCGCAGGTCGCCAAAATTATCGGTGCGCCGGTACTTCTGGTGGTGGACGGCCGAAGCCAGGGGCGCAGCGCCGCTGCACTGGTGCACGGCTTCACCACCTTCGACCCAGCGTTGAAGGTGTGCGGGGTGATCTTCAACAACGTGGGGAGCGAGAATCACGAAAAGGTCCTGCGCGAGGCGCTTCTTGCCTCCAACCCCGACCTGCCGGTCCTCGGCTGCCTGCCCCGGGACCCTTTCCTGGCGATACCCTCCCGCCACCTCGGACTGGTCACCGCCGAGGACAATCCGCTCTCCCCCGACTTTCTCGGCCGCCTCGCCGAGGTGATTGAGCGCCACATCGATCTGGACCGTCTGCTGAAAGTGTCGGCCGCCGCGCCCCGACCTGTCCTGGGCTCTCCTGCTGTCCCGGCCAGCGACGTGGAGCTTGCGGTCGCGCGGGATGCGGCATTCTGCTTCGTGTACGAAGACAACCTGCGCCTCCTGCAGAAAGCGGGGGCGCGGTTGAAGGAATTCTCGCCGCTGGAGGATTCGGCACTTCCGGAAGGGGTATCCGGGATCTACCTCCCCGGTGGCTACCCCGAGCTCTTCGCCTCGCACCTCTCCAGAAATCACGCCATGGCAGGTGCCATCAGGGATGCGGTGGAGGCGGGGATGCCGGTGTACGCCGAGTGCGGCGGCTTTATCTACCTCACCGACGGCGTCCTGGCGGACGGGGTGACGGAGCGTTTCGTGGGGGTCTATCCGGTGCAGGCCAGGATGCTGCCGCGTCGCAAGGCGCTCGGCTACCGCGAGGTCACCTTCGCCCGCGACGGGCTCCTCGGCGATACCGGAACGACCGCACGCGGACACGAATTCCACTACTCCGAAATGGACGCGGTTCCGGACCGCGTCGAGCGTCTCTACTCAGTGCGCCGCAAAGGGGTGTCGCTCGGGAGCGAAGGGTTCCTGTACAAAAATTGCCTCGCCTCCTACATCCATCTCCACTTCGGCAGCGCTCCGGGGCTGGCCGCCAGCTTTGTCGACTCCTGCAGGGAGTACCGCGAAAGGATTACCAGATGAAGACCCAGATCGAGCTAGCACGCGCAGGGATAATCAGCGAGCAGATGGCGGCAGTCGCCCAAAACGAAGGCGTGTCTCCCGAATTCGTACGGGAGAAGACGGCGCAGGGGCGGATCGTCATCCCCTGGAACAGCGTGAGGAAGCCGAAAGCGGTCGGTATCGGGGAAGGGCTGCGGACGAAGGTGAACGCCTCCATCGGCACCTCTTCGGACATCATCGACTACGCCTCCGAGGTCGCCAAGGCCCGTGCCGCAGAGGAATCAGGCGCCGATACCCTCATGGAGCTCTCGGTCGGCGGCGATCTCGACCGGGTGCGGCGCGAGGTGATCGCGGCGGTCGACCTGCCGGTAGGAAACGTCCCGCTGTACCAGGCGTTTTGCGAGGCGAGCCGCAAGTACGGCAACCCCAACAAGCTGGACGACGAGATGCTCTTCGACATCATCGAGCGGCAGTGCGCCGACGGCATGGCCTTCATGGCGGTGCACTGCGGCATCAACCTGTACACCCTGGAGCGCCTGAAGCGCCAGGGGTACCGCTACGGCGGCCTCGTCTCGAAGGGTGGGGTGAGCATGGCGGCGTGGATGCTGGCGACGGGGCGTGAGAACCCGCTGTACGAGCAGTTCGACAGGGTGGTGGGGATCCTCAAGAAGTACGACACGGTCCTCTCCCTCGGAAACGGGCTGCGGGCCGGGGCGATCCACGACTCCAGCGACCGCGCCCAGATCCAGGAGCTCCTCATCAACTGCGAGCTTGCCGAGCTGGGGCGCGAGATGGGGTGCCAGATGCTGGTGGAGGGGCCGGGACACGTGCCGCTCGACGAGATCGAGGGGAACATAAAGCTGCAAAAGAGGATGAGCGGCGGAGCACCGTATTACATGCTCGGTCCGATTGCCACCGACGTCGCGCCCGGCTTCGACCACATCACCGCGGCAATAGGAGCTGCGCAATCCTCCCGCTACGGCGCGGATCTCATCTGCTACATCACCCCCGCCGAGCACCTGGCGCTCCCCAACGAGGAGGATGTCCGTATGGGGGTGAAGGCTGCGAAAATCGCGGCGTACATCGGGGACATGAACAAATACCCGGAGCGTGGCAGGGAGCGGGACAAGGAGATGAGCAAGGCGCGACGGGATCTGGACTGGCAGCGCCAGTTCGAGCTTGCGCTCTTCCCGCACGACGCCGCAGCGATTCGGGCAAGCCGGACCCCGGAGGACGAGAGCACCTGCACCATGTGCGGAGATTTCTGCGCCTCCCGCGGTGCGGCGAAACTCTTTGCGGGTGATCTGGCAGGAGACAAGATCTAGCTGCAGATGATGGGATTTCGTCGCGGTCCTGTCCCCTCCGTTAACGTCGGCCGGACCGTCCCCTCCCCCCTTGCGGGGGAGGGACAGGGTGGGGGAGAAGGTGCCCCCAGTCCAGCAGATGGCAGCTTCACCCACCCCCTGTCCCCCTCCCGTCAAGGGAGGGGGTACCTTCCTCACGCTGGCTCCCCGGTATTTGCGGATGAGCAATAAAAGAGGGGGGGACGCGAAGCCGCCACCACGGTTATGGAGAACTGATGAATTTAATTACGGCACTGCTGCTATTTCTCATAGCCGCTACCCCCGCTCACGCCATGCATATCTCGGAGGGAATCCTCCCGTTCTCCTGGGCTATTGCCTGGAGTGCAGCGGCGCTCCCCTTCGTTGCTCTCGGTGTCAGGCGGCTCACCGCTTTGGCGCGGGAAGATCTCTCCATGAAGCCGCTGGTGGGGATGCTGGCGGCCGTCGTCTTCATAATCTCCTGCATGCCGATACCGGTCCCGACAGCCGGGACCTGCTCTCACCCTTGCGGCACCGGGATCGCCGCGATACTCGCCGGTCCGCTCCTGAGCGTGCTGATATCGGCGGTCGCTCTCCTGATCCAGGCGCTCTTTCTGGCGCACGGCGGCCTCTCGACACTCGGCGCGAACGTCTTCTCCATGGGGGTGGTCGGCTCCTTCGCGGCATTCGCCGTGTTCAAAACGGTCCGCAGGGCGGGCGGCTCTCTTGCTGTCGCCGCTTTCCTAGCCGGCATCGCCGCCGACTGGTTCACCTATGCGGCGACCTCGTTTGTGCTTGCCAGCGGGATTCGGGGGGATGCGCCCCTCATGCCCCTCTTCGTGAAAGTGCTCCTTGCCTTCGTCCCGACGCAGCTGCCGATCGGCATCCTGGAGGGAGCCGTGACGGCGGGGATGGTGACTCTTCTTTCCCAGAAGCGCCCGGATCTTCTGATACGGATGCGGGTCTTGAAAGCGGGGGAGGTGTCCACGAATGGCTGAGAAAAGAGGGAGGGGAAAAAGGGGCTTCATGCGTCTTGCGCTTGTGCCGAGTCTCCTTTTGGCGTTTTACTTCTTCACCTCGGCTCCGAAAGCGTACACCGGCGTCGATGAGGCGGTGGTGGAAAAGATCGCGAGGGAACATGGGCGGGAGGCATCGCGGCCGCTCTTCGATCCGGGGGAGGGTGATCTCCTGCTCTTCCTATTCCTGGCCGCCGGCGCAGCAGGCGGCTTTATCGCCGGGTACTACTGGCGGGACCTCATGCGCAAATGACGAAGGGAGGCAGTTCCTGCCTTCGCCCAAAACTATTTCACTCGCAGGTAAACCATGCACCACCACTTTTCCGATGTAAAGAGCCGTCCCGCACATCGCCTGTGCCGCGCGGATGCCAGGGTGAAGGTCGTCACCGCCGTCGTGCTCCTGGTTATGGTGATCAGCTGCAAAGGGATTGTCTTCCCCCTGCTGGTGGCGCTTTTTTCACTCGGGCTCTGTTTCCACCTGGGAGTACCAGCAAAAAGGGTGCTGCTCCGCTTCGCCGAGCCGGCCTTCATCGCCTGCACTCTCTTGCTGCTGAAGATATTCTGCGCCGGGAAGGTTCCCCTCTTCACCCTGCACCTTTGGGGGCTGGAGGTGCTCGCACATCGGGACGGTCTCCTCGAGGGGGCGGTGATTGCCAGCCGCATTGCAGGGGGCGTATCGGTGCTGGCGGTTGTGGGGTACTCCACCCAGTTCACCGAGCTCATGGCGGCGCTCTCCTGGCTCAAGGTGCCGAAGGTCTTTCTGGAGATCTCGCTCTTTGCCTGGCGCTACCTTTTCCTCCTCCTCGACGACGCACATGTCGTGTACAGTGCGCAGAAAAACCGCCTCGGCTATGCCGGGTACCGTCGGGGGCTCCGCTCGTTCGGGACACTCGCGGGAGTGCTCGTGCTGAAGGCGTTCGACAGCAGCCAGAGCATGACCACCGCCATGGTGCAGCGAGGGTACACCGGGGAACTGCCGATGCTGCAGCACCATCCTTTCGTGGCCGCGGAGGTCCTCTTCTCCGTCCTCCTGGTCTCCGGGATGGCTGTGCTGCGCTCTCTCTAACTTCAACGGGAATCTTGATGGAAAAGCCGCAACGTCTCTCGGTCGACATAAAACGGTTCGCATACCCGGACGGCAGCGTCGCGCTCGCCGATATCCAACTCTCCATTACGGAGGGGGAATTCGCAGGGATCCTCGGCTCCAACGGCTCCGGCAAGACCACCCTTCTGAAGGTCATGGACGGGCTCATCAAGGGGTACGAAGGGGAGTCGCGCCTGGACGGCGTGAACGTGCTGCGTCTCCATCCGCGCGAGATCTATGCAAAGATGGGGCTCGTCTTCCAGAACCCCGATGACCAGCTCTTCGCGCATTCGGTCTTTGAGGACACCGCCTTCGGGCCCCGCAACATGGGGTGCGCGGAGAACGAGGTCCGCCAGAGGGTGGAGGAGGCGCTGTACAGCGTTGATATGGCGGAGTATGCGGGGAAGGCGATACAGCATCTGAGCTACGGCCAGAAGAAAAGGGTGTGCATCGCGGGGCTTCTCGCGATGGGGCACGGGATTCTCCTTCTGGACGAGCCGACGGCGGGGCTCGACCCGATGGGGGAGTACCGCATGATGGAGCTCCTGACGCGACTCAACAGGGAGCGCGGCGTGACTGTGGTGATGGCTACCCACAGCGTCGACCTGGTCCCCGTTTTCCTGCACAGGCTGCACATTCTCAGCCGTGGCAGGCTGGTGCGGGGAGGGACTCCGGAGGAGGTCTTCACCGCGCCCGAGGAGTTGCACAGCGTCAAGCTGCGGCTCCCGCACATCGCGGAGCTTATCTACCGGCTGAAGCACGAGGAGAAACTACCGTTCCGAAGGATCCCCCTCACGGTGGGGGCGGCCCGGCGGGAGATCGTGGAGGCCATGAGGGGTGTGCCGGAAGGGGCGTGGTAGTTTGGCGCTGAGCTGAAGAGAAAAAAGGCGCAAAGGGTACTGAGGGGATAGCCCCCGCCCTTTGCGCCTTTTCTTTTGTCGTTCCGGTCATTTAGGCCGGTCGCATAACGAAGAACCGCCCCCTCACGTTCCCCCCTTTGCGAAGGGGGGACAGGGCAGCGTTGTCCGGTTAGGTTTTTGCTTTGCGTCGTTTCTGCTTTTTTCGGTTTTTTTTGGCCTCATTTTTTCGCAGTCTAGAGGCTTCAGCTGCCATTCCAGCAGCTTCACTAGCGATTTTGTTTCTTAGCTCTCTGACACGATTGATGCTCACCCGCTCGTTATGCTGTTCTTGGCAGTAAATGGCCAGGAGAAGGTAAGTGATAAGTCCACTAAGGACCTGCACCATCACGCCATACTGGCTTCTGGCGATTAAGTGGTAGACGTTGAGGTATCGTTTCCACCAGCCAAAGAAGGTCTCTATGTTCCAACGTAGTTTGTAGGCTTCGGCCACCTGTTCAGCGGTAAGGTCATAGCGGTTTGTCGCAACCCAGTATTCCTTTCGGTCAACGCGATAGCCAACTACTCGGAGCTCTTTCTGCCCTTCAGTGAGCCCCTTCTTGCCCAGAATAACGATGGCGTCATAAAAGACGATGTCACTGTGCGGAAGAGGATTTTGACGGACGACCTTCTTTCTGGCTCTCTGCTGGATGCGGCAGATAAAGAGTTTGCCGTCTTCTTGCCACTGATCGAAGTCGGCGTTGCATTGGTACCCTCGATCAAGGACAGCAGTTTCGCCAGGCTGGAGGATACGGTCTACATACTGCCGCTCCACCTGGTTAGCGTCAGTCACGACCACACTCGTCGGCACACCACGGTTCAGATCAAGGCCTACGTGGGCTTTGGCTTTATTGTGAGTGCTTGAGTACTGCGCCCAATCCATGGACATCAAAGCGTCGATGACAGATCCATCGATGCCAACAAGGTTGCCAAGTTCTGCGTGTTGGGCGGGAATGACTTTGCGAGCCTCTTTCGCCAGTGCTCCAAAGATTTCAGTGAGTTGTTCGAGTCCACGTGTGTTGATAGCCTCAAAAAAGGCGGATTTTTTAACGCCTTTAGGTGGCGCAACACATTCCTTGGCGAAATTGTCCTGTTCCAGGGCCTGGATCAGTTCTCTTCCAGAAGAGAATTCCTGGAGATGGTAGTAGACAAGGGCCTTTAGCTGATCGTCGAATGACAGTTGCAACGGTCGGTAACCTCTCGATGTAAGTGGAGAAACAGGGGTGCATGATCTCTTTACTGGGTCGAGAAGTCTATTAAATTCATAAGGATTCTGCGGCTTTTGTCTGCTGAAGGGACGCATGTCGTAACCACTCCCGAATTACGTAGTTACGAACGCGGCGCGCGCCACCCTTCAACAGATGTCAAGCAAAAAGTACAGCAATATCAAAGATTTCAGAGAGCAAGAACCTAACCGGACAACGCTGGGGACAGGGGGGATTTGCCTTTCTTAGGCGTGAACCGCCTAGTACTGCTGTTCCACCAGCTTTGCCTTCACCTTGCCGACCATTACTGCCAGCGTCGCCATGTCGTCCGGCGTATCACCCTCCTCGACCTTTATGTGGGTGAGGTCCGCCGGATTCTGCCCGAAAGTCGGGTCGACCGGAACCCACATGCCGTTCAGGTAGCTCTCCGCCCAGCTGTGGTACAAAAATCCTTTCCCCGGAGCATAGACAACGCCGGAAACAAAGCGGGATGGGACCCCGGCGGCGCGTGCCATTGCCGTATAGAGCCGGGCGTGCGACTGGCAGTTGCCGTTTTTTTTCTGGAGGGTCTCCACCGGGCTCTGGCTGTCCGTGACGGTCCCCTGGATCTCACGAGCCACCCACGCCACCAGTGCGTCCACCTTGCGCCCGGGGTCCTGCTCGCTCCCCACCACTGCATCCTTTTGCTTCACTATTTCGGGGTTGTCGCTCGGGATCCGTTCGGCTGGCTGCAGGTATCCTTCGGGGGGTGCCGGTGCCGGCGCCCCTTTCGTCTCCCCGGACATGGTAAAGCGGACAGTGCCGTCTGGGAGGACGGTCGCCTGCTGTCTGGCCCCCTGGATCAGCGGGAGATTCTTCGGCATGTCGATGAAATCGACGACGAGCCGCTTCAACCGCTCCGGGCTCTGAATCTGCTTCTCCAGCCGGATCAGGCTGAAATCGAGGATGAGGTCCTTTTTGGCGACGGCCGCGTTGGCGAGGTAGTTCCTGGCGCTCTTCTCGTCTTCGGCGCTGGTCACCACCAGGTCGTCCCGTACCGATTCCTTGATGCTGTTACCTTGGAGGTCGACCCAGATGTCGTTGTCTACGAAGGAGTAGAGGTTGTTCTTGAGATGAATCGCCTCTTTCCCGGCAACCGACTCCGACCCCACCACCGTCACTGTTACCTGCTTTACCTTCAGCGCCTCGGGATCGAAGAGTGAAACCTTCACCTTCTTCCCCGGCTTCCCCTGCTGCATCAGGGGCAGGAGATTCAGCGCGGGGGGAGGGTACACCGGCCCCTTCGCCTTGATGAGCTTTTCCTTCTTGCCGCTGGCGCTCTCGATGGTGACCTTGATCCCCTTCGGGGTCATCTCACCGCTCAGTGTGGCCCGGCTGCCGTCGATGGTCTGCTCGACGGTGAAGGAGCGCAGGGAGAGGTCTTTCCCCACGTAGTAGCACTCGTTGGAACTCGCGTCGCGGGAGAAGCCCATCACCAGCATCTTGACGCTCCCCTCCGCCTCCATCTGGTATCCGTCTTCGAGGCGTGTGATCACCTGGTGGGCGAAGCCTACCCGCTCACCATCCATGTTGACGCTGAACCACCGCTCCCCGGTGGGGGGGGCGGTGAGGCGTGGAAGGTCCGCCGCGGCGGAGAGGTGCGGCGCTGCCAGGAGCGCAAGGATCAGGAGGAGCCGGAAAATAGGGCGTAGCAATGTCATTTCTTTCACTCGGTGCAGATCGGCTCTGCGGCGGTTTCGGGGCGTTCTTCTTCCCGTGAGATCTTGCAGCTGCCGGCGGTCGATTCCGGCTCCTCCGCAGCTGCGGCTTTGGCGGCCTCCAGGAGGGAGGAGGCGAAGCCGGCGAGTTCCTTCTTCCCCTTTTCATTCAGCCTGCGGTAGGTGGCAACGAGACCCTGCTCTTCAAGATTGAGTTCCATGGGCGGCTCCTGTGATGGAAACGGTTCTCCTATATAGCATAGCGCAATTAAGGCGCGCAATGCGGAAGGCCGCTCCCACACTGGCTTCACGCCAAAGGAGAACGGGTCGGTCATCCCGATTCTCCTCTGTCGCAGCGCGCCGGGGCAGTGGTCGCCGCGCCTTCAGGTCATGATGATGTAGACAATGTCTCGATATGATGACCACTTGCATCACCTGACATGCAGCGGTATACTGGGCTTAACAAAAGAGTTGCGGGGGGTTGCAAGACCCCCCTTCCCCTAGCCGACTTGCCCTCCTAGTCGCTAGGGTTTTTTTGTGTCTTTTTTTGCTGTGCCACTTGTTGCACACTTTTCGCTAATCAGGTACTATAGGCCAACCTTTTTTAATCATTCACTCGCCACCTTCCGAGGGCAAACCATGTACCCGATAATCACCATTTCAGACCATTGCCGCAAGTGCTACTCCTGCATGAGGAGCTGTCCGGTGAAGGCAATCAAGGTCGAGAACACCTACACCGACATCATTCCTGAGCGCTGCATCGGCTGCGGCAACTGCCTCAGCAACTGCCCGCAGCACGCAAAGGTCCTCTCCGACAACGTCTCCGTGACGGAGCAGCTTCTCGCGTCGCGGGACATCGTCGTCGCCGTCCTCGGCTGCTCCTTCCCCTCATACTTCCACTATGCCACGCCGGGGCAGCTTGCCGCGGGGATCAGGCGCGCAGGATTTGCGGAGGTGCACGAGGGGGCCAGCGGGGTGGAGCTCATCGGCCTCGAGTACGCAAAGGCGCTGGAGACGAGCGAGGGGCCCCTCATCTCCTCCCACTGCCCTGCGGTCATCGACCTCATCGAGCGCCACTACCCCCAGCTCCTGAAAAACCTGGTGGGGGCGGTAACCCACATGGTGGCGATGGGGCGGATGGTGAAGGGAATCCTCGGCAGCCATGTGAAAGTCGTGTACATAAGCTCGTGCGTGGCGGCGAAGTTCCAGGTGGAAGACGAAAAGGCGTGCGGGGCGGTCGATCTGGTGCTGACCTACCGGGAGCTGGAGTCGATCTTCAGTTCCCGTTCCATCGACATCACGAAGATCGAGCCGGAGCCGTTCGACGGCCGCGAGCCCCACCTCGGCAGGCTCTTTTCCCTTTCGCAAGGCTCCTTCCGTGCGCTGAACCTCGACATCGACCCCCTCGACACCGAGATCATGACAGCGGAAGGGGAGGTCAACGTGATGGGGATCGTGAAGGATCTCGCGGCGGGGAGGATCAGCCCGAAGCTCGTCGACCTGCGCTACTGCTACGACGGCTGCATCGGCGGCCCTGGTAAGAACAGCGACATCACCGAGTTCTCCCGCCGAAACCAGGTCATCTCCCACTTCAAGAGCCCGCCGGAATACCGCACCTCAGAGCCGTACCTCTCCGACCTCTCCGGCATCACCTTCACCCGCTCTTTCACCGACCGGCACGCGAAGCTGCCGCTGCCGAAGGGGTCGGACGTGAAGAAGATCCTGCAGGCGACGAACAAGTTCACCCGCAAGGACGAGCTCGACTGCCGCGCCTGCGGCTACCGCACCTGCCGGGAGTATGCCGTCGCCGTCTTCCAGGGGCTCGCCGACCTGGAGATGTGCCTGCCGCACAACCTGCAGCAGCTCGAGGAGGAGCGCGGCCGACTGATCCAGAAATACGAGCTCGCCAAGCGTGAGCTCGACCAGGGGACGAGAGACGAATTCATCGTCGGCTCCGACAGCAAGACGCTGGAGGCGCTGGAGCAGATAAAGCAGGTCGGTCCCACCCCCACCACGGTCCTCGTGCGCGGCGAGTCCGGGACCGGAAAGGAGCTCGCCGCCCGCGCCATCCACCGGCTCAGCAAGAGAGGGGACAAGCTCCTCGTCACGGTGAACTGCACCGCCATCACCGACTCCCTTCTGGAGAGCGAGCTCTTCGGCCACAAGAAGGGGGCGTTCACCGGCGCCATCGCGGACAAGAAAGGGCTTTTCGAGGCCGCAGACGGCGGCACGATTTTCCTCGACGAGATCGGGGACATTACCCCGAAGCTGCAGGGGGAACTCCTGAGGGTCCTCGATATCGGTGAGGTGCGGCCGGTCGGCGGAACCTCCTCGAAGCGTGTCGACGTGCGCCTCATCGCCGCCACCAACAAGTGCCTGGAGGACGGCGTGCGCGACGGCTGGTTCCGCGAGGACCTCTATTACCGGCTCAACGTCTTCTCCATCACCATGCCGCCGCTGCGGGAAAGGACCAAGTCCATACCGGAGCTGGCACACTACTTCCTGGACAAGTCGCGCAAGAAGCTCGGCAAGAACATCGTGGGGATAGAGGAGCGCGCCATCAACGCCATGATGCGCTACCCCTGGCCGGGTAACATCAGGGAGATGCAGAACATCATCGAGCGTGCCGCGGTCCTCACCAACGACGAGCTCATAAAGCTCGGCAATCTCCCACTTGCCTTCGCAGAGAGCTACGCGGAGGAAGGGGAGGACGTCATCGACCTGCGCTCCTTCAAAAAGGAGCGCGAACCGCACGTGCTCCGGGTGGAAAAGAAGCTGATCCAGCGGTATCTGAATGACGCCGGAGGTAATGTGTCAAAAGCGGCACAACTTGCAAACATCCCCAGACGCACCTTTTACCGCATATTGGACAAGCACGGCCTGAAAGGACGGAGTATAAGGGCCCGGGACCATGGCGAGGAGTAGTTTTGGAGGGGTGTTTCCGCTTTGGCACACGCCGACTGGGTGGTAATGGTGCAGGTGTGCCAAATGTGGCTCAAGTTGTATACACAGTTGTTGCTTATAACGTATACTGAGTAAATTATATTTACCAGGAATAACGGAGGGTTATCTCGTTTTTTGCTCCTTGTGCGACTTTGGCACGCATGTAGCAGTATATAGGGGGAAATCAACAGCGAAAGCTGCCAACTATCTAAAAGGAGCGAAAAAATGGGAAGAATGAGAGAAAACCCGAGGTACAACGTAATCTCCATGAGGATCAGCGACGCAGAACGTGAGACTCTCGAAGAGATCATGGCCACCACCAAGAAAAGCGTTTCCGAGATCATGCGTGAAGCTATGGAACTCGTGAAAGCAAGGGCAACGATGGAGCCGAACAAGAAGGCAGCATAGACTGACACAACATACCTGCAGTACAAAAAATAGGCCGCTCACGCGGCCTTTTTTTGTGTCTGCAGTTCTGAAAAATTAACAAGTGCCAATACTGGCACAACTCCGGGTGGAGAGGGGCGGGCTCCTCCGCGAAGCCCGCCGGCCCCTCCTATTTAGCCTTCCACACGGTCCCCTGCGCGGTGTCCAGAAGGACGATGTTGTGCTGCAGCAGGCGGTCCCTGATCTCGTCGCTCTTCTTGAAGTCCTTCGCCTTGCGCGCCTCGGCGCGCTCCACGATGAGGCTCTCGATCTCCGCCTCCGAAATCCCCGCGTCCTTGCTCTTTCTCTGGCGCATCCGCTCCAGGAATTCGGCCGGTTCGGAGTCGAGGACCCCGAGTACTCGCGCGATCGCCGCAATCTCCTGCTCAACCTGCTGCAGGAGCGGCAGCGGCGCCTCCTCGATCTCGCGGTTCAGAGTGCGCACGAGGTCGAAGACGTGCCCGAGGGCCAGGGCGGTGTTGAAGTCGTCGTCCATCGCCTCGGTGAAGCGCTGTGCCAGATTCGCGCATTTTTCCCGGAGCTCCGAGGCGCCGGAGGTGGAGGCGCCCCCTTTGGCGATCTGCTCCTTCACGGCGGCAAGTGCGCTGTAGATCCGCTCCAGCCGTTGCTCCGCCTCGTTCAGGTTGAAGTCGGAGAAGTCGATCGGCGAGCGGTAGTGCGCGGAGAGAAGGAAGAAGCGCAGCACCTCCGCGTCGTACTTCTCAAGCACCTGCTTGATGGTGAAGAAGTTCCCCAGCGACTTGCTCATCTTCTCGGAATCGATGTTTACGAACCCGTTGTGCAGCCAGTACTTCACGAACGGCTTCCCGGTGGCCGCTTCGGTCTGGGCGATCTCGTTTTCGTGGTGCGGGAAGATCAGGTCCTTCCCGCCGCCGTGGATGTCGAAGCTCTCCCCCAGGTATTTCATGCTCATGGCGGAGCACTCGATGTGCCACCCGGGGCGCCCCTCCCCCCACGGCGACTCCCAGAACGGCTCGCCGGGCTTGGCACCCTTCCACAGGGCGAAATCCATGGGGTGCCTCTTGCGCTCGTCCACCTCGATCCGTGCGCCCGCCTGCATGTCCTCCAGGTTTCTCTTGGAGAGCTTCAGGTACCCGTCGAACGACTCCACGCCGAAGTTGACGTCGGAGCCGCACTGGTACGCCACCCCCTTCTCGATGAGCGTCTCGATGAGGGCGATGATCTCCCCGACGTGCTCCGTCGCCTTCGGCTGGATAGTGGGAAGATCGACCGAAAGGGCCTCCATGTCGCGGTCGAACTCCCCGATGAAGCGCTCGGAGACCTCGTTGAACGCCAGCCCGTCCCGGTTCGCCCGGTTGATGATCTTGTCGTCGATGTCCGTGTAGTTGCGCACGTAGGTGACGTCGTAGCCGCTGGCGCGCAGATAGCGGTAGATGGTGTCGAAGGCGACGTAGGCGCGGGCATGTCCGATGTGGCAGTGGTCGTAGACCGTGACGCCGCATACGTACATCCCCACCTTCCCGGGGTTGATGGGGACGAATTCTTCCTTGCTGCCGGTGAGGGTATTGTAGACGCGCAATGCCATGAGATCTCTTCCTTTGGCAGGTGCGGCGGAGGGCCGCCGCACTCATTGTATGGTTTGTGGTGCGGACGGAGCAGAGGGGGCTCCGTCCCTGTTACTGCTGTCCCTTCCCCCACGAATCGCGCAGCGTCGCGGTGCGGTTGAAGACTGGAGCGCCGGGGCGGCTGTCCACGAGGTCGGCGTAGAAGTAGCCGAGCCGCTCGAACTGGAACCGGCTCTCCTTCTCCGCCTGCGCCAGGGAGGGCTCGAGATAGGCGGTGAGGGTTTCTTTGGAGTTGGGGTTCAGCACGGTGCGGTAGTCGCCGTTGCCGGGGTTCGAGGTGGTGAAGAGGCGGTCGTATACCCGCACCTCCGCCTCGACGGCGTGGCGCGCGGAGACCCAGTGAATGGTTCCCTTGACCTTGCGGCCGTCGGGGGCGCTGCCGCCGCGGGATGCGGGGTCGTAGCTGCAGCGGACCTCCACAACCTCCCCCTGGTCATCCTTTATGACCTCTGTGCAGCGCACGAGATAGGCGTAGCGGAGGCGCACCTCCTGCCCCGGCGCGAGCCTGAAGAACCCTTTTACCGGCTCCTCCATGAAGTCGTCGCGCTCGATGTACACCTCGCGGCAGAACGGGACCTTCCTGACCCCCATGGTCGGATCGTTCGGGTGGTTCGCCGCCTCGAACTCCTCCGTCTCCCCTTCCGGGTACCCCTCGATGACGACCTTCAGGGGGCGCAGCACCGCCATGGCGCGGGGGGCGCGGACGTTCAGGTCCTCGCGGACGCTCTCCTCGAGGAGGCTCATGTCGATCCAGCTGTCGCTTTTGCCGACCCCGATCGTCTCGCAGAAGTTGCGGATCGACTCCGGAGTGTAGCCGCGGCGCCGCAGACCGACGAGGGTCGGCATGCGCGGGTCGTCCCAGCCGTCCACCAGTTTCTCCTGCACGAGCTCCAGAAGCTTCCTCTTGCTCATGACGGTGTAGCTCAGGTTCAGGCGGGCGAACTCGATCTGCCGCGGATGGCAGGGGACGTCGAGCTGGTCCAGCACCCAGTCGTAGAGAGGGCGGTGGTCCTCGAACTCAAGGGTGCAGACGGAGTGGGTGATCCCCTCGATGGCGTCGGAGATGCAGTGCGCGTAGTCGTACATCGGGTAGATGCACCACACCGCTCCGGTGCGATGGTGCTCCACTCTCTTTATGCGGTAGATCACCGGATCGCGCATGTTGAGGTTCGGGGAGTTCATATCGATCTTCGCGCGCAGCACGTGGGCGCCGTCCGGGAAATCGCCGTCCTTCATGCGCTGGAAGAGGTCGAGGTTTTCCTCGACCGCGCGGGTGCGGTAGGGGCTTTCCTTCCCCGGCTCGGTGAGGGTGCCGCGGTAGGCGCGCATCTCCTCGGCGGAGAGGCTGTCGACGTAGGCCTTGCCGGCGCGGATCAGGTCGAGCGCGTACTGGAAGAGCCGCTCGAAGTAGTCGGAGGCGTAGTACATGTGCTCGCCCCAGTCAAAGCCGAGCCACTTTACGCTGTCGCGGATCGACTCTTCGTACTCCACCTCTTCCTTTGCCGGGTTCGTGTCGTCGAAGCGGAGGTGGCAGCGACCCTGGAAGTCGCGGGCCAGGCCGAAATTCAGGCAGATCGATTTGGCGTGTCCTATGTGCAGGTAGCCGTTCGGCTCCGGCGGGAAACGGGTCACGATGAGGTCGTGCTTCCCGCTCTGCAGGTCGTCGATGACTATGTTTCTGATGAAGTTGGCGGGTTTCTCCGCCGCTGTGATCTCGGTGCTGTTCATGGCCCTGTCCTGGTGATGGTCTGGCGGTATGTCCTTCGTCTGCAGGGGAGGGATCTCCCCGAGCTTGATGCTAGCGCTTTCTCTGCAGGAGCGCCACGGCATAGGCGGCGATCCCCTCGCCGCGCCCGGTGAACCCGAGCTCCTCGGTGGTGGTCGCCTTTACGTTGATGCGGTCCTCGTCGGTGTCGAGCGCCTTTGCAATGTTGCGCCTCATCTGCTGGATGTAGGGAGCGAGCTTCGGGCGCTGTGCCACGATGGTCCCGTCGACGTTCCCGATGGAGTACCCTTTCCCCTCGGCGAGCGCCATGACGTGGCGCAGGAGCTTCAGGCTGTCCGCACCCTTGTAGGCGGGATCCGTGTCGGGGAAATGGCGCCCGATGTCCCCCTCGCCGATGGCGCCGAGGATGGCGTCGGAAATGGCGTGCAAAAGGACGTCCGCGTCGGAATGCCCGAGGAGCCCCTTGCCGTAGGGGATGTCCACGCCACCCATGATGAGCTTTCTTCCCGCCACCAGTCTGTGTACGTCGTATCCGTTACCGATCCTCATATCGCTCCTCCTGAGTAAATTGCATGTTCCCTATCATGACACCTTGAGGAAGGCCTCTGCAAGGAGCATGTCCTCGGGGGTGGTGATCTTGATGTTGCGGTAGTCGCCGGCGACGATCTCGAGCCGTGAGCCGTGGCGCTCCAGGAGAGACGCGTCGTCCGTGCCGAGGAACCCTTCCTTCTCGGCAGCTTCGTGAGCCTCGCGGATGACGCCGTAGCGGAAGGCCTGCGGAGTCTGGGCAAGCCAGAGTCCTGCGCGGGGAGGTGTCTCCACTATCATGCCGTCGGCGGCGACTTTCACCGTGTCCTTCACCGGGACCGCCACAACGGCTCCTGCGCTGCGTGAAGCGCCCCGTGCAGCGGCCTCGAGCATGGCTGCGGTAACGAAAGGGCGCACGCCGTCGTGGATGAGAATGACGTCGTCCTCCGCCGCCCCGGTCATGGCACAGAGCCCGTTGCGAACCGAATGCTGGCGCTCGGCCCCCCCCGGGACAATGCCGCGCACCTTGGTGAACCCGAAGCGCTCCACGACCTCCGTGCGGCAGAACGGGATCTCCTGCTCCGGCACGACGAGGTAGATGCCGTCGATGAAGGGGGCCTCTTCAAAAACTGCCAGTGTGTGGGCAAGGATGGGCTTCCCGTCGAGAAGAAGGTACTGCTTGTTCATCCCTGCGCCCATGCGCTTCCCCATCCCCGCTGCTGGGATCAAGGCGTACGTGCTCATTAGCTATATCTCGTGTTTTCTTTAACTTGGAGGATAAAACGTGGAATTATACAGCCCTGCAGCAAAAATAAAAGTTAAAACTCATTGTTGGCGAAAAATCGGGTGGTTTCGGCGGTGGCGGGGGTGGGTGCGGTGCAAGGGGGGCGTGGTGTCTGGGGTGCGCAGGGGGCGAGAACCTTATAATTCAAGACCTGACCCCGGGGTCAGGTCTTGAATTTAAGCCTGTGTCGCGCGCCGCAGCCGGCTCAACGGAACCTTTAGAGGTCGAGATCTGCCGGGACCGACGCGGGGGGGGCGCCTTTTTCTTCTTCTATGAGGACCCTGCCGCCGTACTCGGCATTCTTTTGCACCAGCGCCTCGGCCAGATGCGGGTTCCTGCTGCGGAAGGCATCGATGATCTTTTCGTGCTCTTCCACCGAGACCTGCATCCTCCCGGGCTTTGCCAGTGACGCGAGCCGCAGGCGCTGAAACTTCTTCACCAGGGCGAAGATCATCTCGGCAAGTTTCTCGTTCCCCGCACCCTTGATGAAAACTTCATGGAAGGTGTTGTGCACCTTGAAAAAGTGTCCCACGTCCCCTTCTTCGGCGAGGGCGCGCAGCTTTTCGTTGATCTTCTCCAGCTTTGCTATATCCTTCGGGGTCAGCCGCTCACATGCCTTGCGGGCTGCATACCCTTCCAGTATGCTCTTGATTGCGTAGAACTCCTCGACGTCCTTTGCCGAGAAAGAGGCGACCAGAGCGCCTTTGCGGGGGATCACCGTCAGGTATCCCTCGCTTTCCAGCTGCCGGAACGCCTCCCGAATCGGGGTGCGGCTGATGCCGAAACGTGCCGCGAGCTCCGGCTCCGCAATCTTCTCCCCTGGCTTGAGGCTTCCGTTCATGATGGCATCGCGGATCGTCCCCAGTATGCGCTCTCTCAGGGTTAGATGATTTTCTACTGATCTTTTCATGTCTATACTCTCCCGATTCTGCGCACAATTGTATACAGTGTCCCAGATTTGTCAAGGGTTTCCCTTTCTTAGCACGCAGTTTAGCAGCAATTGGCTTGAAATTTAAAGACCGCAATTGTATCTTGTCGGCTGAAAGGAGCCTGGGGGATGGATCCGGTCCGGCATCTGAAAATTTCCATCATGGTCCTCTTGTTGCTGCTTTCGTGCGGCACGCTGGGATATGTACTGATCGAGGGATGGGGCTCGCTCGACGCGCTCTACATGACGGTCATCACCCTGAGCACCGTGGGGTTCCACGAGGTGCACCCGCTGGATCACGCCGGGAAGATCTTCACCATGATCCTCATCCTCTTCGGGGTGAGCGTCATCGGCTACATCGTCGGCAGCCTGGCCCAGATCATGTTCGAGGGGCAGTTTCACCGGATCATCGGGAGGAGAAAGGTGGAAAAGGCGATCGAAGGACTGAGGGAGCATTACATCATCTGCGGGTTCGGGCGGATCGGCGCCCTCATCTGCCGCGAGTTCGCCGCACGACCCCTTCCCTTCGTGGTCGTGGAGAAGGACCCCGCCGTCATCGACCGCCTGGCGGAGGAGGGGTACCTCTACCTGCGCGGCGACGCCACCTCCGACGATACCCTCCTGAAGGCGGGGATCAGGCAGGCGAAGGGGCTCATCTCGGTCGTGACCTCGGACTCGGAGAATGTGTACATCACCCTCACCGCCCGCGGGCTGAACCCCGCCCTCTTTATCCTGGCGCGCTCCAGCGAGGAGGGGTCCGAGATAAAGCTGAAGAGGGCCGGGGCGAACAAGGTCGTCTCCCCGTACCTCATCGGCGGCAGCAGGATGGCGCAGGCGGTGCTGCGCCCGAACGTCGTCGACTTCATCGAGATCGCTACCGGCCGGGAGCACCTGGAGCTGCAGATGGAGGAGATCGTGATCCCGGAGCACTCCGGCTTCATAGGGGAGAGCCTCGCCAGTTCCGGGTTCAGGAAGGAGACCGGAGTCATCATCGTGGGGATCAAGGCGCGCGACGGGCACATGGTCTTCAACCCGGAGTCGCACACAAAGATCAATGCGGCCGATACCCTCATCCTCCTCGGGGAGCCGAGCGCCATCCTGAAGCTGGAACAGCTCATCGGGAGCGGCACCGGCGCCGACGAGCTCATCAACAAACATAAGGATAAAGGTCGTCACACCAATGCCTAGAGTTTTCGTTCACGTCCCGTACACGCAGCTGTCGCTGCATCTCCCCTTCATCCTGGAAAACGGCATCAACCCCGAGATCTTCTTTTCCGGCGAGGCACTGGAAGGGCTGGTGCGCCAGGAGTTCCTCTCCATCGCCCAGGAGTTGAAGAGCGCGGGTCTGTCCTGTACCATTCACGCCCCCTTCATGGACCTGAATCCCGGATCGCTGGAGCGCCTCGTGCGCGAGGCCACCATGCTCCGCTTCGGGCAGGTGCTCGACGCGGCCTCGGTGCTGGAGCCGGAGGTCATCGTCTTCCACCCCGGTTTCGACCGGTGGCGCTACGGGGAGGCGACGGACAAGTGGCGCGAGCACAGCGTGGGGGTCTGGCAGGTGGTCCTGGAGCACGCGAAACGGATCGGGGCGACGGTGGCGATCGAAAACATCTTCGAGGAGGAGCCCTCGACGCTGAAGTCACTTTTCGAGGAGGTGGAGGATCCGAGATTCCGCCACTGCTTCGATGTCGGGCACTGGAACCTTTTCAAGAAGGTCGGGATGGAGGAGTGGTTCGAGGCGCTGGGAGATCGGATAGCGGAGGTGCACATCCACGACAACAGCGGCCTCAAAGACGAGCACCTGCCGATAGGGGAGGGGGGGATCGATTTCGAGCTCTTCTTTTCCCTCATGCAGCGCTACGCACCGCACGCAGCCTACACCATCGAGGCGCACAGCCGCGAAAAGGTGCAGCGGGCGCTCGCCGCTCTGAAGAAGTACCTCCCGTACAGCTAGTCGTCCCTTCTGCGGTGGCTGCCGCGGGACCGGAGAAGTATATAGGCGAGGTACAAAACGATGAGGGTGTTGACGGTGAGGACGGCGACGCGCGCCCAGGTGAGCTCCCGCGCCACCTCGTACATCTCCACCGGAATATAGATGCCGCCGCTCAAAAGGCCGAACCACTCTGCCCACTGGAGCTTCAGCCACAAGCCGTACGCCTCCGCAAAGCGCACCGCGGAGTAGAGAAAGGCGGAGAGGGAGAGTACCCAGAGCTCGGTATTGCTGATGTTGGCGGTGGCGTCGATGAAGACGCGCGGGTAGTGACGCGCCGGGTTGAAGTGGAGGGCCCGCACCAGTTGCTCCGCCGCGTCATGCAGGTCCTTGTGGATGAAAGCGAGGAGTCCGCACCCCACAAGGAGCACCAGCGCCCCTTTCAGCGCCTCGAAGACCGCCACCAGACGCAGACCATTGAGATTGTTCCCCGTGCCGGTCATGCAGTACCTTCCTCGGGGCAGCGGATGAGCGAGAGGGGCAAACCCCATCCCCACCCTGTCCCTCCCCTTGAAAGGGAGGGGACGCATTTTCACCAGTGTCTCGGCGGCACCGTCCGCTGAAGGTGCAGACGGTGCGTCACCTTCGACATCTTCCGGACGCAAGAAGAGGGCGGCGTGGTGCAGACCACTCTCCGCCCTCAACGATACTTCCACCGCTAGGCCGTCTGCAGCACCTTGACCGACAGGTCCTCCAGCAGGTTGTCCACCTGCGCCTTGAACGACTGCATGGCCGGGGCGTTCAGGTGCGCCACGAGGTCGTCCACACTGTGCCACCGCTCCACGAGCGTCACCACGTTCTCGTCGAACTGCTGTACCGGGAGGTTCGCGTCGATGTCGACGCCGGGGGCGTACTCGACGCACCCTTTCTCGGTGCGAACGATTTCGGCATAGGACTTGAAAATGGGGAGGAATTCAGCGCGCTTGCCGGGAGCTACTTTCAGTGAAGCGACTACGGTAATCATGGGTACCCTCCTTTTGATTTCATAAAAGATGCTTTAGCGACTTCATCCTGCCACAGAATCCGCCGTCCCGCTAGCTCCGGAAGATAAAAAATACCGCGCCCCCAAGGCAGCAGGCGGCCCAGAGGTAGTCGAGCTTCATCTGCTGCCCCATGTAGAGGACCGCGAAGGGGATGAAGACGGAGAGGGTGATGACTTCCTGGATGATCTTCAGCTGCCCGAGGTTGAAGGTCCCGTACCCCGCGCGGTTGGCGGGGACCTGCAGCAGGTACTCGAAAAAGGCGAGCCCCCAGCTGGCCAGGACCGCGATGTACCAGGGGGCGGCGCGGAGGTTTTTCAGGTGGGCATACCAGGCAAAGGTCATGAAGACGTTGGAGAGGAGTAGCAGCAGGATTGTTCTCATAGGGAGTCCTTCGACAGCATCTTGACCACCCCGCGAGGCGGTGGTCAATGAGGCATTTCTTATTGTTCAGAGAGAGGATAGCACGATTATGCGACCAGATGCAAAAGGGTAAGCTCCCCTGGTCGATGAAAGAGAAGGAGCTCGTTTACGGACGTGTGTGACGAGCGAAAAAATGCTAAAGATGTGCTCCGGCTCGTCTTTATTGTTTACGAGAGGGAAAAGTTGTAGTAAGTAAACTGGCTTGCCAAGAGGCAGTAACAGAGGGAAAGGAATCTACAGATGAACAACGAGAAGCAGCATGTCTATCTGAGGGAGTGGCATCGCCAGGAAGAATTGGCAGAGCAGATGCTGCCGATGATCGGTCAACTCTACCGTGACAAGAACGTCATGATGTCGGTGTACGGCCGGTCCCTGGTAAACGCGACCACCATAGACATTCTAAAGGCACACCGTTTTGCTCGCATGATCCTCGACGATGAACTGTCGGTAGTGGAAACCTTCCCCCTGCTGGAAGCAATCTGCTCCCTCGATCTTGCACCCGCCCGTATCGACCTTGGCCGTCTCACCGTGCGTTACCTGGAGCACGAAGGGAAAGTTGCCGTTGAGGAGTTCGTGAAGCAGGAGCTTGCGACGGTGAACACCGGCCGCCAGGCGATCCTCGACGAGCCGCAGGACGTGGTTCTTTACGGTTTTGGCCGCATCGGCCGCCTGCTCGCGCGCATCCTCATCGAGAAGGCGGGCAGCGGGGAGAAACTGCGTCTGCGCGCCGCGGTGGTGCGCAAGGGGAGTGAGGACGACCTGCTGAAGAGGGCGAGCCTTCTGCGCCGCGACTCCGTGCACGGCCCCTTCAACGGCATCATCACCATCGACGAGGAAGAAAACGCGATCATCGCCAACGGCAACATGATCCGCATCATCTACTCCGATTCCCCGGAGACCGTCGACTACACCCAGTACGGCATCCGCAACGCCATCGTCGTTGACAATACCGGCAAGTGGCGCGACAGGGAAGGGCTCAGCAGGCATCTGAAAGCCAACGGCGTTTCCCAGGTACTCCTCACCGCTCCGGGGAAGGGGGACATCCCCAACATCGTGGCGGGGATCAACAACAACCTGGTCCAGCCTGAGGAAAAGATCTACTCCGCGGCAAGCTGCACCACCAACGCCATCGTGCCGGTGCTGAAGGCGCTGCACGACCGTTTCGGCGTGGTGAGCGGGCATGTGGAGACCTGCCACTCCTACACCAACGACCAGAACCTCATCGACAACTACCACAAGGCCGATCGCCGCGGGCGCAGCGCCCCGCTCAACATGGTCATCACCGAGACCGGTGCCGCCAAGGCCGTCGCGAAGGTTCTCCCGGAACTTGCCGGGAAGCTCAGCGGCAATGCGATTCGCGTCCCGACCCCGAACGTGTCGCTGGCGATCCTCAACCTGGAGTTGGACAAGGCGACCGACAAGGCGACGCTGAACAGCTACCTGCGCAGCATCTCGCTCGACTCCCCGCTGCAGAACCAGGTGGACTACACGAACTCCCCCGACGTCGTCTCCAGCGACTATGTCGGGTCGCGCCACGCCTGCATCGTCGACTCCCTCGCCACCATCGTGGAAGGGAACCGCTGCGTGCTCTACGTCTGGTACGACAACGAATTCGGCTACAGCTGCCAGGTTGTACGCCTGGTTCAGGACATGGCCGGCCTCGAGTGGCCGACCCTGCCGCAGTGATTCAGTAGAGGCACAAACAGTTAGGAAGCAGAAGCCGGCGCGGGAGATATTTCCTGCGCCGGCTTTTTTTTCTTCCAGACACCGGCGCACAGTCCAACCAGTCCAACCAGTCGGACCAGTCGGACCAGTCGGACCAGTCGGACAAGTCGGACAAGTCGGACAAGTCGGACAAGTCGGACAAGTCGGACAAGTCGGACAAGTCGGACAAGTCGGACAAGGTCGTGGTGCCAAGATTAAGACAGCTGTGTCAGCAAAATGACCTGGCGCTGGCAAGGCTTAAGTGGCTGGTTTTGCAGGAATTGCACGTCGTGCTGTGCAATGTCTGACGGCGGCGGGCGGCGGCGGGACCTCTTCCGAACACGGTCCCGCTGTCTTTTCAGGTGCTTAGCCTGCTGCAGTGATTTTGCTCGACTTGGCACGGCGATTGAATGAAGGGATACAGGCCGCATTAAGTAGTAGAAACCTTTTGCGCCGTGGCGGTTATCCTCCTTTCGCCACGGCGCTTTTTTTTCCTCCCTCTTCTTCTCCCCGCCTTCACTTCACCGCTTGCGGAACAGGAACCGCTCCCCGGGCACCGGGCAGAAGTACTCCAAAGCCTCCTCCGCCAATTCTTCCTTTTTCCCGATCATCAGCAGCCCCCCCGGCCGCAGAGCAGTGGAGAGCCTCTGCGCTGCAGCGCGTAGCCGCTCGCCGCGATAGTAGGTGAAGACGAGGTAGCGGCAGAAGACGAGATCGATGGAGGTAGGGCCCGGATCCGTCATGATGTTGCGCCTCTCAAATCTGACGAGGGAGGTGACATCTTTTTTGACGCAGAAGCGGGTCTTCTGCTTTGTGAAAAAGCGGTCGAGATACTCGGGCGGAACTTCACGCAGCGACCCCTTCTCGTAGCACCCCTCCTTCGCCCTCGACAGGCTCGCCTCGTCGATGTCGCTTGCCGTTATTTCGATGCCACCTTCGCTGCTCATCTTGTCCAACCAGATCATCGCCAATGTGTACGGCTCCTCGCCGCCGCAGCAACCGGCGCTCCACGCGCGCACGACGCTCCCCTTTCCTTTCTCTGCGATAAGAGCAGGGAGCCAGGTGTCGGCGAGGGTGCGCCAGCAGTCGCCGTCGCGGAAAAAACGGGTCATTGTGATGTGCATGAGATCGGCGAGCCCCGCCATTTCGGCCGGGTGGTGCCGCAGGTATTCGAGATAGTTCTCGAACCCCTTCATCCGAGCACTTCCATGCGGGCTTCCACTGCGCGCCGTGCAGGAGGTCGCCTGTACTTGCGCCAGACGAGCCCCTCCAGCTGAGCGGCGTGCCGCAGGAATTCGTCAAACTTCATGATGCCCCCTCTCCTCCGCAGGCTGCAGGGGAAAAAGTGCCACCAGCACCCCCCAACCCCATCAAAAACTTTATTCCGTAGCACTTTCTGCCGAACAGTAGAGGGGCCAGCAGTATCCGTCTCTGCGGCGTCGCTTCCCGGCGTGCCAATGACAGACGTTCTTTTAGAGGTGCATATGAAAGATGTGCTCGAAGGCGACATTGCCTACATGTCGGTTCCCGATCTTCTTCAGTATATAGACCTGAAGCGGAAGTCGTGCACCGTCAGCATCATAAATGAAGGGGTGGGGACTTCCCTCTACCTCGACCGCGGCAAGATTTTCTTCGCCTCTTCGGAGAAGAAGGGGCTGCGTTTCGGTGAGTTCCTGGTGCGTTCGGGGCTCCTCTCCGAGTCGCAGTCGGCAACGGCGCTGGAGGAGAGCCGGAAAGCGGGGAAACGCTTCACCGAATACCTCATCGAGAGCGGGGCCGTGTCGTGCCGGCTTTTGCACGCAGCTTTCTTTGAACTTGCCGACCTCATCCTCATGGAGGTCTTCAAGTACCGCTCCGGCTTCTTCTCTGTTACCGATCCAGTTCCCGATGCCGTCGTCGAAGGGCCGATACGCCTCCAGGCAGACCTCGATGTTGCCTCCATCCAGCGGCTCGAGCAGCGCGAGCGGGAGCGCCATGAGAGGCGCAAGTCGCTGGAAAAGATCAAGGAGAGGATACGAAAAGGCGATTTTCACCTCCCGGCCCTTCCGGACATGATCATGCACCTGCTCGCTGTGGTGGAGGACGAGAAGTCCACCTTCAACGACATGGTGCGCACCATCATGACCGATCAGGTGCTGGTATCCCGCGTGCTGAAAGTGGCCAATTCTCCCCTGTATGCTGCGGGGGAGCGGATCGACTCCATCCATCTCGCGCTGGCCCGCATGGGTATGCGCTCGATCCTCAATATCGCCATCGCCTTCAAGATGAACGCGCTGTCGGTGCCGGGCGCGCCGCAGGCGAAGCTGCAGGGTGTGCTGGATGACGCCATAAAGACCGCCTTTGTGGCGAGCGGGCTCGCCCGGGGCGCAAGGCTCGACCCGGAGGAAGCATTTCTCGGCGGTCTCATGCATGATCTGGGGAAGACGGTGATCTTCAGCCTGGCCCCCGCAGCACTGATCGACGATCCGGTTTTCGAGGAGCTGGTGGCGGAGATGCATGGAGAGATCGGTGCGCTGATAGCGCGGAAGTGGCACTACCCGGACTCCATCGGCGACGTCATCCTGCACCACCACGACTGCAGGTATGCGGGGAAGATTGATAGGGTGGTCGGGGTCGTGCAGCTGGCGGATCTTTTGGTCCAGCATGGGGTGGAGGAGAAGGAGTGTCAGGAGCTGTCGGCGGAGCTCTCGCTCTGGCCGGAGGATGTCAGGGAGGTGTATCAGCAGGCAATGGAGTCATTCAGGCAGACGAAGGGGTTTTGACAGGGGCCGAGCATATCCAGCGAATCTTTTGCTTCAAGTACCCCCTCCCTCGACGGGAGGGGGACAGGGGGTGGGTGAAGCTGCCACCTGCTGGAATTGTGGCACCTCCCCGCTCTTTTGCCTTACCTCTTCAGGATTTCCGCCTTCACGCCGTCATCGATAAAGCTGTCCTCTATCGCCTCGCGCACCCATCCCTCCTTGCACTGGGCCAGCACGCGTGCGGCGCCTTCCGCTACCGCAGGGACATCGCTCCACAAGGCATTGCGGATCGGGCGCAGCTCCTCTACCGACCCCTTCCTGCCGTCGGCCAGCTCACGGCAGTTGCCGCAGAGGAGGGCAAGGTTCTCCAGCGCGGGCTCCCTCGCGGGACGGTAATCCCAGGGCTTCAGATCCTCCTTCCCTTCGCACCACTCGCATTTGAATCCCGCCCGTTTCCCCAGGTTTTTCCCGAGAAAGCCGATGCTCTCCTGCCGCTCCTTCGTCGCCTGATACCCTTTTGCCATCAGTGTCTCCTCCCTGATCCGCCATTTTCACAAGACAGTGGCGCCTCTCACTTCTCCAAAAACTCCGCAACCGCCTTCAGTTCGCCGTACACACTGCCGAGCGCTGCCAGGAATGCACCATGCACATCGGCTGCGGGAACGACTCTCCCTCCGAAGAGGAGGTCGCGAGTCGCCATCGCGTCGTGCAGGAGGACGTTCTTGAAGCCGAGATCGAACGCCGCCCTGGCGGTGGCGTCGACACACATGGAGGTCATCATCCCCGCGATGGCAAGGCGCTCGACTCCGAGCTGGCGCAGGTGCTCGAGGAGGGCGGTCTCACGAAAGCTGTTCGGGAAGTGCTTCTGCAGCACCGCTTCCCCCGGAAGGGGTGCAACGCAACTGTGGATGCCGGCTCCGTCGGTGTCGGGAAGGAAGAAGGTGGCGCCGGGGCGGTTGGAGATATGCTGGATGTGAACCACAGGAAGCCGCTGGCTGCGAAAGTGCGCCAGCGCTTCACCGGCGCGCGCTCCGGCCTCTTCGGCGCCGGAAAGCTCCATCCTGCCGCCGGGAAAGTAGTCGTTCTGGATGTCGATCAGGAGCAAAGCTGTTTTCACGGTAGAACCCTCCTCTGCGTCCGGGACGCACATGCGCCTACATGGCGCCATTTTCGGTGAAGCTGTAGTATGCCTTTTCACCGTCCCCGATGATGATGTGGTCGATGACCTTGATACCCATGAGATCTCCGGCTTCGCACAACCTGCGGGTGATTTCCTGATCCTCGCGGCTGGGGGTCGGGTCGCCGGTCGGGTGGTTGTGCATGAGGATCATCGCTGCTGCCGACTCCCGCACCGCCACGTTGAAGACCTCGCGCGGATGGACGATGCTCTGGTTCAGGGATCCGACCGAGATCTGCACCCTCCTGATGATCCGGTTCTTGCCGTCAAGGAGAAGCGCCAGGAAGTACTCCTTCTTGCGGTCCCTGAACTGGTGGTGCATGTGCTCGAAGACCTGCTGCGCGCCCGTGAACCTTTCGAAGCTCTCCAGCGGCTTGTCCTTGAACCTCTTGGCGAGCTGGAGCGCAGCCTTCACGCTGGTGGACTTCGCCGGGCCCATCCCCTTCACGGTGCAGAGCTCTCTGCAGCTCGCCTCGGCAAGCTCACGCAGGGAACGGAATCGCTCCAGCAGATCGCGTCCGAGGTCGAGCGCGCTCCTGCCGGTCGCCGAGTCCCCTGTGCCGATGATGAGGGCGAGGAGTTCCGCCTCCGAGAGGACATCTGCCCCGTGCTGCATCATCTTTTCCCGCGGTTTCTCCGACTCGGGCCAGTTCTTGATTCCGCCGCTCATAGCGCTCCCTCCGCAAGCTCCTCCCGCACGAGTGATGGCCAAAGCTACATATTACCCCACGCAAGGCGCGTTGCACCTCTTGTAGCTGGACTCTCATCCAGGGGTAGCAGGGGGAATGGGGGTGCGGCGAGGTCACGGGACCAGCAGCAGGAAAAGGACTCCGGCGATGATGCGGTAGATGCCGAACGGCACGAAGGTGTGGTGGGAGATGAACTTGACCAGCCACTTTATGCTGATGACCCCGAAGATGAAGGAGGTTGCGAAGCCGATGGCGATGGTGTCCCACTCCGCCTTGTGGAAGACGGCGATGTTCTTGTAGATGTCGTAGCTCGTGGCCGCAAACATGGTGGGAAGTGCCAGAAGAAAGGAGAACTCGGCCGCATTCTTCCGGTCCATCCCCACAAAGAGCCCGCCGAGAATGGTCGCCCCGGAGCGGGAGACCCCCGGGACCATGGAGAGGCTCTGCACCAGCCCGATCAGAAATGCCTGCTTGTAGGTCAGCGCCTCGATGTTGGGGACGTCGGGGCGGTGGTCCCTCAGGTACCACTCCACGACCAGGAAGGCGATCCCGCCCGCTATGAGCATGTAGCTCACCACGGAGGGCTGGAACATCGACTTCACGAATTTGTACAGGGTGAAACCGAAGATCCCGGTGGGAAGGAAGGCGACAGCAAGCTTCAGGTAGAGACCGGAGCGGGTGACGAGCTGCTTGCGGTACAGATAGAGGACCGCCAGCATCGCCCCAAGCTGGATGGTGACCTCAAAGACCTTGTGAAAGTCGGTCTGCGTGATCTTCATGAGAGTGGAGGCGAGGATGAGGTGCCCCGTCGAGGAGATGGGCAGAAATTCGCTCAGCCCTTCAACAATGCCAAGTATGATCGCCTCGAGTCCCGTCACCTGCTCCTCCTTTGCGGCTTTTACTGCAACGCCTATACTTTCTGTATCCCCTGCACCCCTGGCGCCGGACCCTTCTGCTCGCGGCTTCAGGGGTGGCGGTCAATCCCTTCACGATAAGGTAAGGCTTGGGCAAAAGCAAGCCGAAACAATGAGGATAAATTGTGTCTACACTCATTGCTGAATTACTACTGGTATACTCCGCGACAATTGTGCTACATTCCATCGGTTTGCAGGAAGCAGGGGTCCGTGCCCCATAAATCGGAGGGAAAACAGCATGTTTGGGATGATTCCGAAGGACGAGAAATTTTTTGCCATGTTCCGGGAGATGTCGCACAACATCGTCGTCGGGGCGGAGCTCCTCAAGGAGATGCTCGACAACTTCAGTGATCCGGTGGCCAGCCAGCGGAAGATCAAGGAAATCGAACACAAGGGTGACACCATCACCCACGAGATCATCAAGAAGCTTAACAAGAGTTTCATCACCCCCTTTGACCGCGAGGATATCTACGCTCTTTCCTCCGCCCTCGATGACGTCCTCGACCTGATCGACGCCTCGGCAACCAGGCTCGTCATGTACAACGTGGAGCGCACCACGCCGGAATCGCGAGAGCTCGGGTTCCTCATCCTCAAAGGGTGCCAGACCATCGACAAGACCGTGGCGGTCCTCGGCGGGAAGCTGGAGCCGATCAGCGCCTACTGCATCGAGGTGAACGCACTGGAGAACGAGGCGGACCGCGTCTGCCGCGAGGCGATCAGCCGTCTCTTCCACGAGGAGAAAGACCCGATCCAGCTCATCAAGTGGAAGGAAATCTACGAGACGCTGGAGACGGCGACGGACAAGTGCGAGGACGCCGCCAACATCCTGGAAAGCGTGGTGGTAAAAAATGCCTGAGTCGACGCTCGTCCTGATGATCGCAGTGATCGTGGCAGCGCTGGCATTCGACTACATAAACGGCTTCCACGATACTGCAAATGCTATTGCAACTTGCGTATCCACCCGCGCTCTTTCGGTGCGCAGCGCCATAATCATGGCGGCAGGGCTCAATTTCGTCGGTGCCATGATTTCCACGAAGGTGGCCGCCACCATCGGGAAGGGGATCGTCGACGCCTCCACCGTGACGCAGATGGTGGTCCTCGCCGGTGTCATCGGCGCCATCGTCTGGAACCTCATCACCTGGTACTACGGGCTTCCTTCCTCGTCGTCGCACGCCATCATAGGCGGACTGGTGGGATCGGTCATCGCCCATGCGGGGGTTAAGGCGCTGCACTGGGCGGGGCTGAAGAAGATCATCACGGTCCTCATCGTCTCCCCGCTGGTCGGTGCCTTCTTCGGCTTCCTCTTCATGGTCATCATGATGTGGATCTTCCGGAACAGCGCGCCGTACGGTCTGAACAAGGGGTTCCGGAAGCTGCAGGTGCTTTCGGCCGCCGTCATGGCCTTCTCCCACGGCACCGCCGATGCGCAGAAGTCTATGGGGGTCATCACCATGGCACTGGTCAGCTACGGCACCATCACCACCTTTGACGTGCCGACCTGGGTGAAGATCGCCTGCGCCATCGCCATGGCGCTCGGAACGGCTGCTGGCGGGTGGAGGATCATCAAGACGGTGGGGCACGACTTCGTGAAGCTCCAGCCGGTGCACGGCTTCTGCGTCGAGACGGCCTCTGCCGGCGTCATCCTCGGCGCGGCCGCGATGGGACTTCCGACCAGTACCACTCACGTGATCACCTCCTCAATCCTGGGAGTCGGACTCTCCAAGAGGATGTCTGCGGTGAACTGGGCCGTCGCCTATCGCATCGTCTGCGCCTGGGTAATTACCATTCCGGCCTCGGCGATCGTCGCCTTCCTGACCTACACCGTTCTCTCTCCCTATCTGGGCAGATAGAGCCGCTGCACAAAGAATAAAAAGGTGCCGGAAGAGCGAGACGATCAGCTCCTCCGGCGCCTTTTTTTGTTCATTCCGTGAAGCGTGGAGTATTGCCACTCAGCACTGCACGACAACTCGCGTCCCCCCCTTCGCAAAGATTCATCCGGGAATTCCGGGGGAGCGTGGGTACATTGCCACGAAGCACTGCTGAAGGCCTAACGTTCCCCCCTTTGCGAAGGGGGACAGGGGGGATTTGCCTTTGTCGCGCCGGCCGCGCTGACTACTCCAGTTCCTCTCCCACCTGCTCCATCTCCTTTACCCTTTCGGCTAGGAGCGCATCCTTTGCGCGGAAGCGGACGACAAGGTAGTAGCAGGCGAAGTAGGCGATGACGGCGGCCAAAAAGCCTAAGATGGAGGAGCCGATCAAAAGCGATGACGCGTGCTTTTCCAGGTAACGCCACTCGAGTCCCTGGAACTGCAGTTCCTGGACGGGCCCGCCGCGCAGCATCTTTCCGAGCTTGTAACTGAGCCCCAAAACCGGCACCATGGTGAGTGGCGTGTTGACCCACGCGCCGGTGATGCAGGTCACCTTGTTCAACCTGAGCAGAAATGCAGCGGCAATGGCGATGGGGGTGTGCAGTCCGAAGAAAGGGGTGAAACTGATGAAGACGCCGACGGCGAACCCGGCGGCGATGTGACCGGGGTGGCTGTCGAGCGAAAGGATTGTGTATAGGCGCTTCTTCCACACCTTTTTGTTCAGCAAAACGTCACCTCGAAAATTTCCGGTAGTCTAAGGTCCCGCCATTTTTTTGTCAATCCATTAAGACTCCCTTCCTATCAAGGATTTGCCAAGTAAAGCCAAACGTGATACGATCAAACGTTTTAAAAAACTATCATGATGTTCATAATGAGGCAATGCGGAAGGACTTACTCAGAAAAGCTAAACGGATCGTGGTGAAAATAGGGAGCGGCGTCCTCACCAATGAGGAAAACGGCGTCGATCCCTCCTTCCTGGCGGGGCTCGCCGCCGACGTTTCGAAGCTGCGCCAGAAGGGGCTCGAGGTGGTCATCGTCTCCTCCGGCGCCGTTGCCGCCGGGCGACAGGCGATGGGGCTCACCGAGCGCCCGAAGACCATACCCCAGAAGCAGGCTGCGGCAGCGGTGGGGCAGTCGAGGCTCATGCGCGCGTACGAGGAAGCATTCTCGGCGTTCGGGCTTATGGTGGCGCAGATCCTCCTGACCCGCGACGACCTCGCCAACCGGCTCCGCTTCCAGAACGCCCGCGCCACTCTCGATACCCTTCTCGCCAACGGCATCGTCCCCATAATCAATGAAAACGATACCGTGGCGGTGGAGGAGATCAAGTTCGGCGACAACGACAACCTGTCCGCCCTGGTGACAAACCTGGTAGAGGCGCAGCTCCTCCTGATACTTACCGATACCGACGGGCTCTACACAGCCGATCCCCGCAAGAACCCCGATGCCCTCCTCATCCACGAAGTCGCCTCCATCACCCGCGACCTGGAGCGGTGCGCAGGTGGTACCGGTACGAGTGTCGGGACCGGGGGGATGGCCACGAAGGTCGCCGCCGCCAAGAAGGTGGTGAAGTCCGGCGTCGCCGCCATCATCTTCAACGGCAAGAAGAGCGGAAACGTGCTGCGCGCCATGCAGGGCGAGGAGGTCGGCACCCTCTTCCTGCCGTGCGGAGAGTGCCTGAACCGCCGCAAGCACTGGATAGCCTTCACGCTGCGCCCGGCCGGCTCCCTTATCGTCGATGCCGGCGCCGCCGAGTTCGTGGCGCGAAAAGGGAAGAGCCTCCTGCCATCCGGCATATCCGGTGTGGAGGGGCGTTTTCACCGTGGCGCCTGCGTGAGACTGAGGGCTCCCGACGGCGTCGAATTCGCCCGCGGCATTGTGGACTATTCCAGCCAGGAGATAGAAAAGATCCGCGGCGCGAAGAGTTCGGAGATCGAGCAGATCCTCGGCTTCCGCTACGGGGACGATGTCATCCATCGGGATAACCTGGTGCTGCTGGTGTAGCGGTTTCACATTTGGAGGGAAGTAATGAGTGTTGCTGAAAAGATAAAGAGTATAGCTTCCGAGGCACGCAGGGCGTCCTTTGCCATGGCGCGGCTCTCTTCGGTGGCGAAAAACGAACTCCTCCTCGCCATGGCGCAGGCGCTGGTGGATAACGCCGGGACCATCATCGAGGAGAACCGCAAGGACCTCGAAGCGGGAGAGAAAAAGGGGCTCTCGAGCGCCATGCTCGACCGCCTCATGCTCGACGCCGCGCGCGTCGAGGGGATGGCCGCCGCCGTGCGCGAGGTCGCCGCACTCCCGGACCCCGTCGGCGAGGTCACGAAGATGTGGAAGAGGCCGAACGACCTCATGGTGGGGAAGATGCGCATCCCGCTCGGGGTGATCGGCATCATCTACGAGTCCCGCCCGAACGTCACTTCCGACGCCGCGGCGCTCTGCCTGAAGAGCGGCAACGCCGTCGTCCTCAGGGGGGGGTCGGAGGCGTTTCACTCCAATATGGCGGTGGCTTCGGTCCTCTCTGCGGAGCTCGAGAAGAAGGGGATTCCCGCTGCGGCGCTCTCCATCGTGCCGTTCGTGGAGCGTGAAGGGGTCACCGAGATGCTCAAGCAGGAGGAATTCATCGACGTGATCATCCCGCGCGGCGGCGAGAGCCTGATCCGCTTCGTGGTGGAGAACTCCAAGATACCGGTCATCAAGCACTACAAGGGGGTCTGCCACATCTTCGTCGATGCGAGCGCCGATTTCGAGATGGCCAGAAAGATCATCGTCAACGCAAAGACCCAGAGGCCGGGGGTGTGCAACGCGCTGGAGACCCTCCTCATCCACAAGGACGTCGCCGAGACCTTCGTCCCCTTCATCTACGAGACCCTCGCAGCCATGAAGGTGGAGCTGCGCGGCGACGCCACCTTCAGGCAGTTCGCGCCGGAGGCGAAAAAGGCGAAGGAAGAGGACTGGTACGCGGAGTACCTCGACCTGATCCTCGCCGCGCGGGTGGTGGACGACATGGACGCGGCGATCGATCACATCAACCGCTACGGCTCCCTGCACACCGAGTCGATCATCACCGGGAACTACGCCAACGCGCAGCAGTTCGTGCGGCAGGTGAACTCCGGGGTGGTGATGGTGAACGCCTCCACCCGCTTCTCCGACGGCAACCAGCTCGGACTCGGGGCGGAGATCGGCATCTCCACGACGAAGCTCCACTCCTTCGGCCCCATGGGGCTCGAGGACCTGACCACCACGAAGTTCATCGTGTACGGCGAAGGGCAGGTGCGCCCCTGATGAAGCGGGGGGCGCTGACAGGGGCGGCGCGATGAGAGTCGGCATCCTCGGCGGGACGTTCAACCCGATCCACATGGCGCACCTGAGGATCGCCGAGGAGTCGCGCGACCGCCTCGGCCTGGACCGGATCATGTTCATCCCGGCCGCGACACCGCCGCACAAGCCGCAGATCGGGGAGCTCTCCTACGCGGACCGCTTCGAGATGGTGCGGCTGGCGATCCAGGACAACCCGCACTTCACCGCCTCGGCCATGGAGCAGGAAAGGGGGGGGCGCTCCTACAGCATCGATACGCTGCGGCAGCTGCGCCAGGACTTCCCGGACGACGAATTCTTCTTCATCATCGGTGGCGACTCCTTTGCGGAGATCGCCACCTGGTACAGGTACAGCGAAATCTTTGCCTGCTGCAACATCGTGGCGGTGCAGCGCCCCGGCTCCACTTTCGAGAGCCTTGCCACGGGGTTGCCGACGGCGATAGCGGATCAGTTCACCCACGTCGACACCCCCGACACACTCACTCACGCCTCCGGCTTCCGCCTCCTGGCGGTCGACGGGGTGCTTTTGGACATCTCGTCCAGTCAAATCAGATCGCTTGTCAAAAGCGGCCGCTCGATCAGGTATCTCGTGCCTGAGGCAGTCGAGCGCTACATACAGGAACAGAGGTTATACATCGATGTCAGATAAGGAAATCATGGCGGCAAGAGAGCGCGCCCTGAAATGTGCCTACTTCGCACTGGACAAGAAGGCGCTGAACGTAAAAATCCTCCAGATAGAAAAGATCTCCAGCATCGCCGACTATCTCGTCTTTGCCAGCGGCCGCTCCGACAAGCAGGTGCAGGCGATCGCAGACAGCGTGAAGATGGGGCTGAAGCCTATCGACCGCCCCATCGACATGGAGGGCTTCGACGAAGGGCGCTGGGTGGTGATCGATTACGGCGACATCATCGTCCACGTTTTCCAGGAGGAGGTGCGCGCCATCTACAATCTCGACGAGCTGTGGCAGCGTGCCCCGCGGGTCGAGGTCCCGGAAGAGTACCTCTGGGAGAAAGAGTAAGACGTGAAGCTGAAGGTCCTGTGGGTCGGAAAGACCCAGGAAGCATGGGTCAGGGCAGGTATCGAGGAGTACGCCGGGAGGATCCGGCGCTACATGCCTCTCGAGCTCCTCGAGGCACGGGATGAGAAGGGGGCGGCGGCGCCCGCCATGCGGGAGCGGGAGTGCGAGAGGCTCTCAAAGCTGATCCCCAAGGGGGGAAAGCTGGTGCTCCTGGACGAGCGGGGCGATTCCCTCTCCTCACCCGACCTCGCCTCCTTCCTGGAGAGGAGCAGGGAGCAGGGGATCGGCGACCTCGTCTTCGCCATCGGCGGCGCCTACGGCTTCACCGATTCCTTTCGCAGCCAGGCGTACAAGACGGTATCCCTCTCGAAGATGACCCTGACGCACCAGATGGCGCGGGTCTTTTTGCTGGAGCAGCTCTACCGCGGGTTCACCATCATGAACGGCGAACCGTACCACCACTGACCGCTCTCTGGACTTTTCGAGAGCGGCCGGTTCAGAAGCCCGATAAATAGCCATCAACACAAAAGGTGAAGTCCTCTCTTCACCTTTTTCATTATCACCCGGAGAAAACCATGCCCAAGAAACCTCTTCTCTTAATGATCCTGGACGGCTGGGGGATAAACCCGAGCGAGGAGCACAACGCGGTTGCCAAGGCGGCGACTCCGAACATGACGCGGCTTTGTGCCGACTACCCGTACACGCAGATCGAAGGATCCGGCCTCTCCGTCGGGCTCCCGCGCGGGCAGATGGGGAACTCCGAGGTCGGGCACATGAACATCGGCGCGGGGCGCGTGGTGTACCAGGATCTCACCCGGATCAGCAAGTCGATCGAGGACGGCGACTTCTTCGAGAATCCGGTCCTTCTGGAGTGCATGGAGAAGGTGAAAAAAGGGAGCGGGCGGCTGCACCTTTCCGGGCTCTTGTCCGACGGCGGCGTACACTCCCACGAGACGCATCTCTACGCCCTCATCGAGCTCGCCAAGCGTCAGGGGGTGCGCGACATCTTCGTGCACTGCCTCATGGACGGGCGCGACACGCCGCCGCAAAGCGGGGCGGAGTACCTGAACCGGCTCGAGGAGGAGATAAAGCGCATCGGGGCCGGAACGATCGCCACCGTCATCGGCCGCTACTACGCCATGGACCGCGACAACCGGTGGGAAAGGGTGGAACGGGCGTACGCCGCGATCGTGAAGGGAGAAGGGAACGCCTACGCGAGCTCGGCGGAGGCGATCGCCGCGAGCTACCAGGCAGGCGCCACCGACGAGTTCGTGGAGCCGAGCGTGATACTCAAAAACGGCGTGCCGGTGGGGCGCCTGTGCGACGGCGACGGCTTCATCTTCTTCAACTTCCGCTCCGACCGGGCCCGCGAGATCACCCGCGCCTTTACCGATCCCGCTTTCACCGGCTTCGACAGGAAGCCGTGGCCGCAGCTTTCCTCGTACGTCTGCCTGACGAGCTACGACGAGACCTTCGGCCTCCCCGTCGCCTTTTCCTCGGAGGATCTGAAGAACATCCTCGCCGAGGTGCTGGGAAACGCAGGCCTCACCCAGCTGCGCATAGCCGAGACGGAGAAGTACGCCCACGTGACCTTCTTTTTCAACGGCGGAAATGAAGTACCTTTCCCCGGTGAGGATCGTGTCCTCGTCCCTTCCCCGAAGGAAGTGGCGACCTACGACCTGAAGCCGGAGATGAGCGCGTACCTCGTGACCGACGAACTCCTGAAGAGGCTCGACGAGGACAAGTACGACGTCATCATGCTGAACTTTGCCAATGCCGACATGGTGGGGCACACCGGCATCATGGAGGCGGCCGTGAAGGCTGTAGAGGCGGTCGATTCGTGCGTGGGGCGGCTGGTGGAGAAGGTTCTCTCCCTTGGCGGCACCACGCTCATCACCTCCGACCACGGCAACGCGGAGATCATGCAGGACGAGCAGGGTGGTCCCCACACGGCGCATACCTGCGACATAGTCCCCTTTGTGGTGGTGGGAGAGGCGTACAGGAACGCAAAGCTGCGCAAGGATGGTATTCTTGCCGACATCGCACCCACCATGCTCGGCATCCTCGGGGTGCCGCAGCCGCGGGAGATGACCGGAAAGAGCATCATCGAGTCGTAGCCCCGACGTCGGTTGGGGAGATCTGGCATCGCAAGAGAGGAGAGCCCCATGAAGATCATCGCCATAAACGGAAGCCCCCGCGGGATGGAGGGGAACACCGGAAGGCTCCTCGAGGAGGTCATCGCAGGCGCACGGGAGGCGGGTGCCGAAATCGAGGTCGTCAACCTCGCGCAGGAAAAGATCAGGCCGTGCCTTGCGTGCGACAACTGCCACAGGACCGGGACCTGCCTTCTGAAGGACAGCTTCGAGGAGGTGAAGGAGAAGCTCCTCGCCTGCGACGGCTTCATACTCGCGAGCCCCAACTACATCTTCAGTGTCACCGCGCAGATGAAGGCGTTCATGGACCGGTGCTGCGGCATGATCCACTGCATGTCGCTGGAAGGGAAGTACGCGGCGCTGGTGGAATCGTCCGGCTCCGGTGAAGATGAAGAAGTCCTCGACGCCATGGAACGCTTCGTCAATATGCTCGGCGCCCTCTCCGTCGGCGGGGTCGGCTCGCCAGCCGCAGGCGCGCGGACCTTTCCGGATGAAGAGAACCTCTTTGCGCGGGCGCGCGAGCTTGGGCGGGAACTGTGCGCGAGCGTGCGGGAAAAGAAAGGGTCCCCGGAGCAGCAGGCATTCCTGCACGCCTTCCGCGAGAGGATGCAGCGTCTCGTCTCCTACATGGGGGAGGAGTGGCCGTATGAGCGGGCGCAGTGGGGGAAGAAGTAGGGGGTTAGGCCGCCGCGAGTAATGCCGGGAACGCCTGCGGCTTATCCCGGCCTACATCTGTCACAGGAAACAGCAGAGGGAGAGCTATGAGCAAGACTGAAGAACTGAACGACTGGGCACACGGGCAGAAATGCCAGAAGGCGGTCGACGCCCTGACCAAAAACGGGTTCACCGCGGTGTACTGCCGGAGCAGCGAGGAGGCCTTTCACTACATAGTGAACGAGGCGGAAGGCGCCCACAGCGTCGGATTCGGCGGGTCCCTCTCGATTGCCGACCTGAAGCTCACGGACAAGCTGAAAAGCATGGGAAAGGAAATCCTCAATCACGGTGCGCCGGGGCTGACCCCCGAGGAGAGGCTGGAGATCACCTATCGGGAGCCGAGCTGTGATCTCTTTCTCACCAGCACGAACGCCCTCACCCTCTCCGGAACGCTGGTGAACATCGATGGCCACGGCAATCGTGCCGCGGCAATGTTTTTCGGCCCGAAGAAGGTGATCATCGTCGCCGGAAGAAACAAGCTGGTGGCAGGGGGCACAGACGAGGCGCTGAAGCGCATCAGGGAGTATGCTGCGCCCGCCAATGCGAAGAGACTGCAGCTGGCAACGCCGTGCGCCGTCACCGGCTTCTGCTCCGACTGCGATTCCCCCCAGCGTATCTGCCGCGTCACCACCATCATAGACCGCAAGCCCCGCGCCGCCGACATCCGGGTGCTGGTGGTGAATGAGGATATGGGGCTGTAAGGGTGATTCCTTTCCGTGCCGATGCCTGAGGTCCCCCCTCCCTTGACGGGAGGGGGACAGGGGGTGGGTGAAGCTGCCATGGGGTGAAGCGGTGGCGCCTTCCCCCCCACCCTGACCCTCCCCCGCAAGGGGGGAGGGAACGTTGGGCGCTGGCGGTGGAGCCGCCCGCGACAGCTTTGCGCACTGCCGTTCCGTTACCTGCGCCCTCTTCGTCTGACGCTTCGGACTCTGGAGGTATCCGCATGCCGTTTCGCGCGTTGCTGGACATCCTCTTCCCCCCCCTTTGTCACCTGTGCAAGGCCTTCATTCAGCACGCAGGGGACCTCCACATCTGCGCCGACTGTCTCGGCAAAATCTCCTTCATCACCGAGCGCTTCTGCCCTGTCTGCGGTATTCCCTTCACATCCCCCCTCGACGACAGCCACCTCTGCGGTCCATGCCTCCTCCATGCGCCCCCCTTCGACTCCTGCCGCTCGGCCACACTCTACGAGGGGCCGGTGCGCGACCTGGTTCACAGGCTGAAGTACGACGGGAAGGTCCATCTTGCGCTTCCGCTGGGACTTCTCATGGTGCACGCACTGGAGCCGCTGAGGGCGCAGGTCGGGCCGGAGCTCATCGTTCCGGTCCCGCTGCACCGCAGGAGGCTTCGGCAGCGTGGTTACAACCAGTCGCAATTGATAGCGGAAGAAGTGGGAAAGAGGTGGAAGGTGCCGGTAAGCGTGGGGAACCTGCGACGGGTGCGCTGGACAGAGCCGCAGACTTCCCTTCCGGCGGCGGAACGGAAGGTTAATGTGCGCGGGGCTTTCGAGGTGAGATATGCGGAGCGCCTGGAAGGAAAGCGGGTGCTCCTGGTAGACGACGTGTTGACCACCGGGAGCACCGTGAGGGCGTGCGCGGCTGCGCTCAAGGGTGCGAGGGCCGCATCCGTCTGCGTGGCGACCGTCGCAAGAGGAGTTCCCTCCTAGTTAGAGTCCTAACGAATCCGAGTGCTTTCCCGCCAACCCAATGCACGAGAATACGCGTTCCCCCCTTTGCGAAGGTTCATCCGGGAATTCTGGGGAACGCGCTACAAAGAATCCGGGTGCCCCCACGCTGGAGCGTAGGCATCTTGCCTGCGATGGCGGCGCAGCCGCCACAGACCGCGCGGCTGGCGCCGCGGTACAGGCTGGGAAGCCTGTGCTCCAGCGCGGCGCTACTAGTGTCCCCTCACGTCAACGGAAGCGACCGGGCTGAATTCCCGGAATTGCCGGATGAACCTTTGCGAAGGGGGGACAGGGACAGGGGGGATTTGCCTTGCCTCGGTATTCGGCGACGGGCCCAGGAGCAGGGGGACAGGCACCTTCGGAGCCAGTCCCCTTTCGGGCCGGAGCCCTACGATTCTGCTACACCGGCCTTTTTGGCCCCTTCCGCAAAAAACGATTCCATCTCCGTCCAGATAGCCTTTTCCTCACCTTTCACCACCCGCACGCCGTGCAGCGCGGTCAGGAAGATCTTCCCGTAGTTCTTGGTGAGGACCCTGCTGTCCAGGATGAGGACGCCGCCGCGGTCTTCCTTGCTTCTGATCAGCCTGCCGAACCCCTGCTTGAACTTGATGACCGCCTGCGGCACCGTGTACCCCATGAAGGGATCTCCGCCAAGGTGGCTTATGTGCTCGCTGCGCGCCTCCAGAATCGGCTCGGTGGGGACGCGGAAAGGGAGCCTCGTTATCACCACGAGTTCCAGCGCCTTCCCCTGCACGTCGACCCCCTCCCAGAAGGAGTCGGTGCCGAAGAGGACCGGGTTGTGCGACGTCCTGAAGCGGGAAAGGAGCATGTGCCGGTTCGTCTCCCCCTGCCTCATGGTGGTGAGCCCGGCGCTCCGGAGCTGGTCCGAGATCCTGTTGTACACCCGGCTCAGGAGATCATAGGAGGTAAAGAGCACGAAAGCGCGCCCCTGGGAGATCTGCAGGACCCTGAGGAGGTGGTTGCAAAGCCGCGTCTCGAAGTTCCCCGAATTGGGCTCCGGCATGTCGGAGGGGACCCCGACAAAGGCCTGGTTCGCGTAATCGAAGGGGGACGGGAGCAGAAGCTCCGTGACCCGTTCGCGTACCAGGAGGTCGATGCCGCTTCTTTTCTTCAGGAAGTCGAATTTCTCCCCCACCGCCAGGGTGGCGGAAGTCACCACCACCGTCTTGAACCGGTCCAGTATCGCCTTCTTTATGGAGTCCGCAACCTCCAGCGGGGACGCGCAGAGCTTCACGGCCGGTCCCTTCTTGAGCTCGAACCAGCGGCAGTGCTCCTCTTCGCGCGAGATGAAGAAATGGAGCGCCTCCACCACCGCCTCGAGCCGCCCCTTCACCCCCCGCAGATCGGTGAGGGGACCGGAGAGCTTCTCCAGGACCTTGTCCGGCAGCCTCTCGCACTGCTTCAGGAACGATTGCATGGTGGCGGTGTAATCGGAGAGCTCCTCACACATGGCGTGCACTTTCTCCACGACGACCACCCAGAGGGGGGACTGGTACACCGACGGAGTCACCCTGAGCTTTTGCTCCTGATTCTCCTTCTGCAGCTTCTTGATGAGGGCTTCCGCGATGCCGTCCATACCCTTGGCGGCCGCGTCGGAGACGGCGGCCCTCTTCGGTATGAGCCGCCCCTCGAGGATCATGGCGATCTCCTGGTAGAGGTCGTCCATCTCCTCCGGAACGGCGGCGGAGAGCTGCGTCGAGAGCTGGGGGAGGACGCCGCGGTGCGCCTTCCTCGGGTGCTGCAGCTTCCCCATGAGCTTGGCAAGGCCGAGTTTGGAGACCTGGCTGGAGAGGAAGTTCGTCGCCACGTCCTCAAGGTGGTGCCCCTCGTCGAATACCAGCCGGGCAAAGGGGGGGAGGATGGCGGTGGCGTCGTAACCGGTTTCCTGACGCACCGCAAGGTCCGCCATAAGAAGCGCATGGTTCACCACCAGCACGTCGGCGCCGGCCGCCTCGCGTCTGGCCTTGTAGAAGAAGCAGCGCGGGTAATAGGAGCACTTCACCCTGCTGCACTGGTCCGCCTCGCAGCAGAGTTCCTCCCAGATCTCGTCTTTCGGGATAAAGCTCAGGTCGCTGCGGCAGCCGTCCTCGGTCTGCTTGCTCCACGCGGCGATTGCGTCAAGTTCCCGCTGGTTGTCATCCTTGAAAAGGGTGCTGTCGGCGGCATTGGTGTGCAGCTTTCTGAGGCAGAGGTAGTTTCCGCGCCCCTTCACGAGGACGGCGCGAAACTTGATCTCGGCGTGCTGCTGCAGGAAGGGGATATCCTTCCGTATCAGCTGCTCCTGCAGATTGATGGTGTTGGTGGAAACCACCACCCTCTCCTTGTTCCTCACCGCCCAGAGTGCTGCAGGAAGGAGGTAGGCGAGTGACTTTCCGGTGCCGGTCCCGGCCTCGACGATGGCGACCTTGTCGTCATTGAAGGCCTCGGAGAGGGCAAGCGCCATCCTTACCTGCTCCGGGCGCTGCTCGTAGCCTGGGAGATTCTGCGCGAGGACGCCGTCAGGGGCGTAGAAGCGCTCGATCTCCGGATAGGAGAGACGCTCGACCCTCTTGCGCTGGAAAGGGTTGACGACCTGCCTGACCCGCTCCGCAAGGTTGTCCACGATGTAGAAGCCCACCCCCTGGTTTCCCATGATGGAGGCGATCTCCACGTCGGCGTCAGAAGGTGTGAGGTTCCCGGAGGGGTGGTTGTGGATGACGACATCGCCGAAGGAGGCGGCGATCATGATGGCGGGGACGGCGTCGCGGTTGCCGCGGGCCAGCGGTTCTACCTCGACTACCAGGCACTGCTCGTCGGTGCGGCCGAGGAAGAAGACTTCGTTCCCCTCGGCCTCGCTGATGGCGGCACGCAACTGCTGTACCGCCTGTTGGGAAAACGATTTTTGCATGGCAGTCAAAATACAGGCTTTGATTTTGGTGCGCAACAGAAAAGGATTGTGGTAGAAATGGACGGTCCGGGAAGTCGTACACCCCGGTCACAAAGGGAGTTATGCACCGGTACAATTCTTTTTCTGATGAACTGAAGCGGGTCTTTGGCTGCCGCGTCCAGCGCCTCTCCGTCGACGCCGGTTTCACCTGTCCCAACCGCGACGGAAGCGTCGGTGTGGAAGGATGCATCTTTTGCGGAGGGAGGGGCTCCGGCTCCTTCGGCATCCTGCGCGGCGGCGGTGTGGCGGAGCAGCTGGAACACGCCAAGGAAGTGATGGTCCGCAAATACAAGGCGCACGCCTTCATCGCCTACTTCCAGTCGTATTCCAACACCTACGCCCCGGTCGAGCGGCTGGCGGCGCTCTATGACGAGGCGCTTGCAGTCCCCGGGGTCGTGGGGCTCATCGTCGGCACCCGCCCCGACTGCCTCCCGGACGAGACCCTCGATCTTCTCGCCGTCTATGCACGGCGCTCCTACTTCTGGCTGGAGCTCGGCCTGCAGTCACCCCTTGACGCCACCCTCTCCGCCATCGGCAGGGGACACGACCTCGCCTCCTTCACCGATGCCGTCCGCCGCTGCAAGGAGCGCGGTATCCGCGTCTGCGCCCACATGATCATCGGTCTCCCCGGCGAGTCCAGGGAAGCGATTCTATCGGGAGCTGATCTCCTGAACGAACTGCAAGTGGAGGGGGTGAAGCTCCATCTCTTGCACGTGATGGAAGGGACGAGGCTGGCTGAGCTCTATCGGGAGGGGAGGGTGCCTCTGCTGGAGCGGGATGAATATGTGGGGCTTGTGTGTGACTATCTGGAGCGGCTCGACCCGGGGATCGTGGTGCAGAGGCTGACCGGCGACGGAAACCGCGCGGAGCTCGTCGCGCCGCTGTGGTCGCTGAAGAAGTGGGAAGTGCTCAACTGCATCGACAATGAGCTGGAGAGGCGCGGGAGTACCCAGGGGAGTAAGTGCCCATCTCCGCAGAGGTGATGTAATCAGTCACGCCAGCGGCACCTGCCGGAAACGCTTCGCGTATTCCGGCCTACAAAAGAAGAAGCAGAGAAAGAGGAGGGACACGTGTCCTCCGTTCTCTGCTTCTTTTTTTCTGTGCCTCCATCCCTAGAGGCGGAACGCTCATCTTCCTAGAAGGGATACCCGAGCCCCACGAAAACGGAGGGACCTTCCTTTCCTATGCCGAAATCGACGCGTCCCACTATATTCGGGCGGATGACCGCGCGGAAGCCTACACCGGGGTTGAACTCGAAGCTCCCCGGCGTCGCCTCGGCGAGATTCTCCATTACCGACCCGAGATCGATGAAAGGGGCGAGCTCCCAGTCGGCGCGGACGCCGAAGATCTCCCAGCGGAACAGCCTGATCCGCTCCTCCAGGTTCAAAAGGAGATAGCTGCTGTCGATGAAGCGGTTCCTGCCGTACCCCCTGAGGGTGTTCTCGCCGCCGAGGATGCTGCGCTCCAGGAAGGGAACGGTGTTCCCCAGGGTCTGGCTGTACGCAAGGCGCGCCACGCTGATGTAGCGGGCGTCGTCGAGTGGGTAATATCCTTTCGCCTCCGCCTCGTAATGGTTGTAGGTCTCGCTGCTCCCCAGCCCCTTCAGGCTCATCTCGATCGACCCGCGCAGCCGTATCCCGGTCGTCGGCATGGTCTGCGAATCGAGAGTGTTGTACACCAGGGAGAGCATCTGGGCGTGCGTGTTGAATCCGTCCACCCCGGGGATATCCCCGCCGGGGTAGTCGACGTCGCCGATGAAGGGGATGTTGTGTATCGCTCCCGGCTCGATGTCGACCTTGCGGAAACGCTGCCCCACCACGACCTGCCATTTATCGGAGAGGGAATAGCCTGCGGAGAGGGTGAAGCCGAGCTCCTTGTCTGCATAGTTCGATTCGTTGTCCTTCGAGCTGGTCGACTGGAAGCCGAAGAAGCGGGCAGAGCCGTCGCTGAAGGCATAGACGAAGGCGTTCAGGTCGAGCTTCCCGTCGAGGAAACTCTTGTCCCGGACCCTTAACTCATAGTCCTCGTTGATGCGGGTCGACTTGGAGAGGTTCCCCTCGAAGCTGCGGTAGGAATTGGGGTAGTAGGCGCCGTACAGCGAGGCGGTGACGCCGAAATTCTGGTTGTAGTTTAGCTGCGGGGCGACGAGGGTGCTCACCTCGTCCTTCTCGTTGTGCAGGAGGAACGCCGTCAGCGCCCCGTAGGTGATACCTTCATTCGGGCTGGAAGCTATCACCGGGAGAGGGACCGTGACGACCTTCACCTCGTCTCCCTTCGAGACGGGAATCGGGAAGCTCTTGGCGGGGCGATACGAGGTGCACCCCTGCAGCGAGGTGCACAGGATGATGGCGAGCAGTAGACAGAGACGACGCATGGCTATCCTTTTCCTGCAGAAAAATCGGAAAAAGATAGCGGTTTCCCGCGGCTTTTTCAACAGAAAATGTCGTAATGGAGATGCTGCGGCGCTCCCCCGTTCGAGGAGGGAGCGGCCGTGGAGGGGGCTCAGGCGGCGTCGGAGTCGGGGTGGGCTCCCATCAGGTTTCTTTTTTTCAGCTTCTCGATCAGCGTGGTTCGCTTCACGTTCAGCAGGCGCGCCGCCTCCTTCTTGTTCCCGCCGCTTTTTTCCAGCGCCTGCAGGATGAGGTTCGTCTCGAAGTCCTCCACCGCGCTGTGCAGGGAGAACGGGCCGGCGGGGAGTGCGGGCTGCGGCGAGGTGAAGACCGATGTGGTGCTGCGGTAGCGCTCCGGCAGGTCGCGCGGGGTTATCAATCCTTCCCCCACCACGATCACCAGCCGCTCCACCAGGTTTTCCAGCTCGCGCACGTTCCCCGGCCACGGGTAGCTGGTGAGGATGCGGGTCGCCTCCTGGTCGAAGCCGGTCACCTTCTTCTGGTTCAGCATGTTGAACTTCTGCAGGAAGCTGTTCATGAGGAGCTCGACGTCGCTGCCGCGCTCCCTGAGGGAGGGGAGACGGATCGGTATCACCGAGAGGCGGTAGAAGAGATCTTCCCGGAACGCCTTCGCCGCGGTCAGCTGCTCGAGGTTCTGGTTCGTCGCCGCGATGATGCGCACGTCCACCTTCTTCGGGCGCGGCGCCCCGACAGGCTCCACCTCCCGGTTCTGCAAGACCCGCAGCAACTTCACCTGCAGGTTCGGCTTCATATCCCCGATCTCGTCGAGAAAGAGCGTCCCCTTGTCGGCGGCCTCGAATTTTCCCATCCGCGTCGCCACCGCGCCGGTAAAAGACCCCTTCACGTGGCCGAAGAGCTCGCTCTCCAGGAGGTCGTCCGGAATGGCGGCGCAGTTCACCGCCACGAAGCGGGCAGGGCGGCGGTTGCTGAGGTCGTGGATGGCATGGGCCACCAGCTCCTTCCCGGTCCCCGACTCCCCCTGGATGAGGACGGTGGAGTCGCTCGCGGCGACCTTCTCCAGCATCTCGAACATGGAGAGCATCTTGTCGCTCTCCCCGACGATGTTGCCAAGGAGCGAGCGGTTCTTCGGGGCCGGTTTTTTGTGGAAGAGGTCGGCCTGCAGCTCGTGGTGCTCCAGCGCCTGCGCGATGCATTTCTCCAGCTTCTTCAGATCGAACGGCTTCTCCAGGAAAAAGAGGGCCCCCGCCTGCAGCAGCTGGGCCACGAACGGCTCCTCCGAGTAGCTGCTGTAGGCGATGATGGCGGCGTCCGGGTGGAGAGACTTCAGTTCCTTCACGAAGCCGGTGCCGCTCATCCTCGGCATCCTCACGTCCGCCAGGACGAGGATCACCTCTTCCTTCGCCACCTGCCGCAGCGCCTCGGACGGGTCCGAAAACTGCAGGACCCGGAAGTCCCTGTACTGCAGGAACGCGGCGAGAAAATCGAGAGTCTTTCTGTCGTCGTCGACGATGACCATGGTGCGTGCTTCCATCATATCCCCCGCAGATCGATGCACTCTATCCGCAGACCACTATACCCCAGGTGCACCTTCGGGTGCCAATAAAATGACTTTCAGGTCATCGCCCTCCTCTCCGGAGCCCCATCTCCACCTCCCCCCGCCTCCGGTGGCGCTCTGGGCGCTCCTTCGCCGGTCATCCCCCTTTCCGTGCGGCAGCGATTCCCCTCCGCGGCGGGGAAAGAAGGGGCGCGACGGGGAGGGGAGAAGTTCAGTCAGAATGTTGACTGCCGCCCCTTCTTCCGGCTGCCGTGGCGGCGCGCATTTCCCGGCGATTCCCGCTTTTCCCGGGCATCCGCGGCGGCCGGCGTGACGCCGCGAGAGGCCGATCGGGATGGCACAGCGGTTGCACATCTTGTCGTGCCGGAGCTAACTCCCGGTCGTTAAAAGGAAAAACGGGTATGGTCAATCAAGCAGCGGACGCCTTGCCGGTCCCCTCTGCCAACAAAAATAGCGATATCTACATGGCGGTTGCCCTGATCGGCATCCTTGCGCTCATGATCATCCCCCTCCCGGCGATAATCCTGGACGTCTTTCTCGCCGCCAATATCACCATCGCACTCGTCATCCTCCTGGTTGGGCTCTACACGGTGCAGCCCCTCGACTTCTCTGTCTTCCCCTCCATCCTCCTCGTCACCACCCTCTTCCGGCTCGCCCTGAACATCGCCTCCACGAGGCTCATCCTCCTGCACGGCAACGAGGGGACGGAGGCGGCCGGGCACGTCATCAAGGCGTTCGGGCAGTTCGTGGTCGGGGGGAACTACGTGGTGGGGGCGGTCATCTTCCTCATCCTCATCATCATCAACTTCACGGTCATCACCAAGGGTGCCGGCCGCGTCGCAGAGGTCGCAGCCCGCTTTACCCTGGACGCCATGCCCGGGAAGCAGATGGCGATCGACTCCGACCTCTCCGGCGGCCTCATAAACGACAAGGAAGCGAAGGCACGGCGCAAGAAGGTGGCTCGCGAGGCGGACTTCTACGGCTCCATGGACGGTGCCTCCAAGTTCGTGCGCGGGGATGCGGTCGCCGGGATCATGATCATGCTGGTGAACATCATCGGCGGCTTCGTGATCGGGGTGTGGCAGATGGGGATGCCGCTCGACCAGGCGCTGGCAAACTACACGCTGCTGACCATCGGGGAGGGGCTGGTGGCCCAGGTGCCGGCGCTCATCATCTCCACAGCCGCCGGTATCATCGTCACCCGCTCCGCCGACGAGAACAATTTCGGCCACGAGATCGCAGGTCAGCTCCTCCAATTCCCGAGGGCCTTCCAGGTCTCCGCCGGGGTCCTCTTCCTCTTCGCCCTGATCCCGGGGCTTCCCCACATCCCCTTCTTCCTCCTCTCAGGGGTTTCCTACTTCATCAGCCGCCTCGCCAAGGAGAAGACGGTGGAGGGTGAAGAGGAGGCGCCGGTGGCGGCGACGGAGGAGGATTCCGACCAGATCACCTCCATCCGCCCACTGGACGTCCTGGAGCTGGAGGTCGGCTACGGGCTTGTCCCCATGGTCGACGCGAGCCAGCAGGGAGAGCTTCTGGATCGCATCCGCTCCATCAGGAAGCAGGTGGCGGAGCGGATGGGCTTCATCGTTCCTCCGATTCATATCCACGACAACCTGCAGCTGAAGGCGTACGAGTACAACATCCTCATCAACGGCGCGAAGGTCGGCGGCGGCGAGCTCGCCGGGCAGTACCTCGCCATGGATGCCGGCGGGGCCGCAGGGATGCTGGAGGGTGTCAAAACGACCGAGCCGGTCTTCGGGCTACCCGCCATCTGGATCAAGGGGAAGGACCGGGAGCAGGCGCAGATCTCCGGCTACACCGTGGTGGACAACACCACGATCCTCGCCACCCACATCAGCGAGATCATCAAGAAGCACGCACACGAGCTCATGGGGCGCCAGGAGCTGCAGGCGCTGCTGGACGGCGTCGCCGGGACCCTTCCGAAGGTCGTGGAGGAGCTGGTGCCGAACCTCCTGTCGCTCGGTACCGTGCTGCGCGTGGTGAAGTCGCTCCTGAAGGAAAACGTCTCCATCCGCGACCTGCGCTCCATCCTGGAGACGCTGGCGGACTACGGCACCATCACGAAGGACCCGGAGATGCTCACCGAGTTCGTGCGGCAGGCGGTGGGGCGCTACATCGTGGAACAGTACAAGCGGGATGACGACACCCTGTGCGTCCTCTCCATAGACCGGGAGGTGGAGGAGATCATCGCCGATGCGGTGCAGCTCTCCGAGCAGGGGAGCTACCTCGCCATCGACCCGAACACCGCGCAGCGGATCCTCGCTGCCATCAGAAGGAATGCGGAACGCTTCGACCAGATGGGGGCACTCCCGGTGCTGATTTCCTCCCCTGCGATCAGGCGTCATGTCAAAAAGCTGACGGAACGTTTCATGCCGAATTTGGCGGTTATCTCCCACAACGAGATCCCGCCCAACATAAAAATCCAATCTTTAGGGGCGGTGGGACTAAATGCTGGTTAAAACCTTTCAAGCAAGCGAGATGTCGGAAGCGCTGAGGATGGTGAAGGCCGAAATGGGGCTGGACGCCATGATCCTCTCCTCCAAGAAGGAGAAGAAAAAAGGGGTTATGGGGCTCTTCTCCAAGCCGTACTTCGAGGTTACCGCCGCGGTGGAGCCGAGAGTCACCCCGCGCCCCGCCCCGTACCGGGAGCCGGTGCGTGAGGAGCCGCAGCGCGAGCTCTCCACGAAGGAGGAGTTCCAGAACTCCATGCTCGTACCGCTGGCGCGCGAGGTGAAGGAGCTTCGGAGCCGTATCGAGGCCCTCTCCAAAAAGGAGGAGCAGGCCCAGGCCCAGGCGGCCGCGCCCGCTCCGCCGGCGCTGAAGGGGGCGATCACCGCCGCCGTCGAGGAGAAGGGGTACGCGAAAGACGAGCTCGAGGAGATCAAGAAGCTCCTCATGACCGCGGTCGCCGAGAAGGAGAAGGGAGCGCCGAAGCCGGTCGTCTTCCCGCAGGCGAACGCCGTGCCGGTGAAGGAGGAGGCTTCCCCCCTCTCGGGTCCCGCCACCCGGCAGCAGGAGCAGCTCTCGCAGCTTGCGGCCCAGCAGGCGAAGCTCGCCGCGGAGCGCGGCAAGGCCCAGTCGGAGCTCAGGGTGGAATTCGACGCGGAGCTCGCGGCGGCAAAGCGCGGCATGCAGCAGGCCGAGAAGCTCGCGGCCCAGCAGGCTGAGCTCCTGGTGCAGAAAAACGACGAGCTCGCGAAGGAGCTGCAGGCGGCGATCAACGCACGGCAGGCGGCGGAGCGGATCGCCAGGGAGCAGGCGCAGCTTGCGGCGGAAAAGACCGAGCTCGCGGAGCGGGCACTGGCCTCCCAGGAAGAGGCGCTCTCGGCGCGCGAGGAGGCCCAGGCGGCGAAAGAGCGGGCGGCGCAGCAGGAAGCGCACGCGGCACGGCTGGAGAGCGAGCTCGCGACCGCCCGTGAAGCGGCGGCTGCGGCCCAGCGCCACGCCGAGGAGGTGGCCCAGCGCGCGGCGGAGCTCCAGGCGCAGCAGGAGGCGGAGCTGAACGCGCAGCTCGCCGTGGCGCGCAAGGCGATCCAGCAGGCGGAGCTCCTCTCCGGGGAGCTGGCGCAGCAGCAGGCGGAGATGGTGGCGGCGCAGGCGGCGAAATACAGCGCCCGCGGTACCGGGGGGCACCCGGTCCTCGAGTTCCTCGCCGAGCAGCTCATGTCGGACGAGGTGAACGAGGAGAGTGTCGCGGCCCTCATGGAGCACCTGCGCCCCGCGGCACAGGAGGGGGCGACTCTCGAGGAGCTGAAGGCGCTCCTGCAGGAGGCGTTCGGGAAGACGGTGCAGTGCGCCGGAAGCCTGCGCATGAACAAGGAATGCGCCCGCGTCATGGCGATGGTCGGCCCGACCGGTGTCGGGAAGACGACGACGATAGCGAAACTCGCGGCCATGCACGCCCTCTCCCGCGGCGCGAAGGTCGCCCTCATCACCACCGACAACTTCCGTGTCGGCGCCATCGAGCAGCTGAAGACGTACGCGAAGATCATGGACCTCCCGCTGGAGGTCGTGGTGACTTCCGAGGAGCTCGGCCGCGCCATCGACAAGCACGCCGACAAGGATCTCATCCTCATCGACACCGCCGGGCGCAGCCAAAAGGACAGCGACCGCCTCGACGAGCTGAAGGGGTACCTGGAGGCGCACACCGGGGTGGAGATCTACCTCTGCGTCGCCGCCACCACACGGGGGAAGGAGATCGACGACATCGTGGCGAACTTCGGGGTCCTCCCCATATCGAAGCTCCTCTTCACGAAGATCGACGAGAGCGCGAGTTTCGGCACCATCATCAACGCCAACCGGCGCCACGGTCTTCCCCTCTCCTGGTTCACCACCGGTCAGAAGGTTCCCGAGGATATCGAGGTCGCCACTCCGAGGAAACTGGCGCAGCTTATCATGAAGGAGTCGGCATAGTGTTAGCATGTTCGGAAAAGAGCGCTGAAATCGAAGGGTTGCGCCCCCTCTTCGGAATTCTGGGGGAGCCGCTCCCCCTGGAGCGCACAGGAAAAGGGCCGCGGATCATCACGGTGACCAGCGGCAACGCCGGCGTCGGGAAGAGCTCGGTGGTGATAAACCTGGCGGCGGTACTGGCCAGGGAGGGGGGGCGGGTGCTGGTGGTCGATGCGGATAATGCGTGCACCCTCCTCGGGAAGCGTCCCGCGCACAACCTGTACCACGTCCTCGGCGGGGAACGGCGGCCGCGCGAGATCGTCGTGCAGGACGCCCCGGGAATCGACATCCTCCCGGCAGGGATGGGGGTACAGCAGTACGCGGCCCTCGCCCCGCACGACAGGGGAAGAGTGGTGGCGGCGATGAAGGAGGTCAGTGCGGGGTACGACTTCTTCCTCATCGACACCGGAGCGGGGATCTCGGCGAACGTGACGAGCTTTGCGGTGCACCACCAGGAGATCCTCCTCGTGCTGACGCCGGAACTCTCCTCCCTGACCGACGCGTACGCGCTCCTGAAGACACTCTCCGCGCGCAACGGCTCCATGGCCTTCAGGATTGTGGTGAACAAGTGCAAGAGCGTCGAGGAGGGGGATGCCCTCTTCCGCAAGCTCACCACCATAACCGGCCGGTTCCTGGAGGTTTCCGTCGAATATTTCGGGTGCCTTCTCACAGATGAAAGTTTTGCCGAGGCGGCGCGGCACCGGAAAGCGCTCTGCCGCCTCTTCCCCGATACACCCCCCGCATTGGAATTCGCACGATTGGCGCAAAAGATTACGGCAGAAGGGGGGATCGTTGGCGCCCCCGTGCCGCTGGAGCCGCAGGCTAAGGAGTGGAGAAACCATGAATTGTCTTCTTAAGGCGTATGAACAGGAGGCGCAGCGCGCAGTGCCTCCCAGCAGGGACGAGCTGGTGGTGACCCACCTGCCGCTGGTCAAATTCATCGTGGACCGGATCGCGTCGTCCCTTCCACCGCATCTGGACCGTGACGACTTAAGGAGCGCCGCCGTCATCGGCCTCATCTCCGCAGCCGAACGATTCGACCCCAGCCGGGGGGTGCAGTTCAAGACCTTCGCGGAACAGCGGATCCGCGGCACCATCATGGACGAACTGAGGGCGCAGGACTGGCTCACCCGCAGCCTCAGGGACAAGTTCAAGAGACTGGAGAAGGAGTTCTCGCAGCTGGAGCAGCGGCTGGGGCGCAACCCCTCCAGCGACGAAGTGGCGCTCGCCATGGGGCTGGAGCTGAAGGACTACTTCCGGCTCCTGGAGGAGATCCACCTCCTCTCCTTCGTCAGCCTCGACGACGCCTGGCACGACGAGGACGGCGCCCCCTTTGGCCTCCTGGATGTCCTGGAGGACAAGGGGACGGAAAGCCCGCAGAACCAGATGATCGCGCGCCAGACGGTGGAGCGGCTCGCCGAGGCGATCGACGCACTGCCGGAGAAGGAGCGCATCGTCATCACCCTTTACTACTACGAGGAGCTGAACCTGAAGGAGATCGGGGCGGTCCTCGATCTCACCGAGAGCCGCATCTCGCAGCTGCACAGCCAGGCGATCGTCAGGCTGCGCGGCAAGATGCGCCGGCTCGGCTAGGGGGAGAGAAGATGAATAGCGGCATGTACGCGGCGATATCCGGAAACCTCTCGGCCATGCGCCGGCTGGAGGTCCTCTCCAACAACCTCGCCAACGCCAACACCCCCGCCTACAAGGCGGACCAGCTGAACTTCGAAAGCGTGCTCGCCGGTGTCAAAAGTTCGTCGGAGTCACCGGTCTTTGCGTCGGAGCAGTTCAGCACCGACTACAGCCAGGGATCGCTGCAAAAGAGCGGCAACACCCTCGACCTTGCCCTCGACGGGAGCGGCTTTTTCGTGGTGAACACCCCGAACGGCCCCGCCTATACCCGGCAGGGGAATTTCCACCGCGGCACGGACGGCAAGCTCCTCACCCCGGAAGGGTACGAGGTGCAGGGAAAGAACGGCGCCGCGATCACCGTCGGCGGCTCGCAGATCGAGATCAGCGGCAACGGCACCGTCACCAACGACGGCGCGGCCGGGGGAACCGTGAACGTGGTCGATTTCCCGAAGCCGTACGCGCTGAAAAAGATCGGCGGCGGCCTCTTCGTACCGGCAGACCCGCAGACCGCTCCCCCCCCGACCCCCTCCAACGCGGAGGTGAAGCAGGGGTTTCTGGAGAGCTCCAACGTGCAGGTCGTCGTGGAGATGGCGCGCATGATCGAGGCGAGCCGCTACTTCGAGCAGTGCACGAAGCTCGTGAAGAGCTACGACGACGTCGCCAGCAAGGCTGCAAACGACCTCGGCAGGGTGTAGGCGCGGCTTCATAGGCCGAGCCGGGAATGAAAGAACACATCACAAGGAGAATTTCAAAATGATCAGGGCCCTTTGGACAGCCGCATCAGGTATGCAGGCACAGCAGCTCAACATCGACGTGGTGGCTAACAACCTGGCCAACGTGAACACCGCGGGATTCAAGAAGAGCCGCGCGGACTTCCAGGACCTTATGTACCAGAACCTGAAGAGCACCGGTGCCCCCTCCACCAACGCCACCACCATCCCGAGCGGGATCCAGGTCGGCCTCGGGACGCGCCCCGGATCGGTGACGAAGATTTTCTCCACCGGGAACATCAGCCAGACCGGGAACGACCTCGACGTGGCCATCGAAGGGGACGGCTTCTTCCAGGTGCAAACCTCCGACGGCACCATCGCCTACACCCGCGCCGGCGCCTTCAAGAAGGACGGGCAGGGGCGCCTCGTCACCACGGACGGCAGCCCGCTGACCCCGGAAGTCCTCATCCCGGCGAACGCCACGAAGGTGACGATCGGGAACGACGGGACCGTCTCCGTCCTGCAGGCGGGGCAGAACGCGCCGACGACCGTCGGCACGATCCAGCTCGCCGCCTTCTCCAACCCCTCCGGCCTCAACGCCATAGGAAGGAACCTCTACCTCCCGACCGACTCCTCCGGGACCGCCACCACCGGCACCGCCGGCCAGAACGGGCTCGGGACGCTCGGGCAGGGGTACCTGGAGATGAGTAACGTGAGCGTCATGGAGGAGATGGTCAACATGATCGTCGGGCAGCGTGCCTACGAGATCAACTCCAAGGCTGTGCAGGCGGCGGACGAGATGCTGCAGCAAGCCGGGAACCTGAGAAGGTAACGGCGATGCGCCTTTTCCTCGCGGCCCTCTTCCTCCTTTTCGTGCCGACCGTCTCCTTCGCCGACAGCGGCAACGTGGTGAAGGAGGGGGAGGTGCGCAAGGTCGTCACCGACTTCCTCGCGCAAAAGACGGCGAATCTTCCGGCCCAGACGACCGTGAAGAAGGTCGGCTACAGCGGCGACCTGCAGCTCCCCGCCGGCGCGGTAACGTACGAAGTCATCGCGCCGGAGTCGTGGGAGGGGTGGGGGAGCGCTTCCCTTGCCCTGATCGTGCGGGTCGACGGCCAGGTGAAAAAGAACCTCATCGTACGGGTGGAGGTGGAGGCGCTGGTGGACATGCTCGTCGCCACCCGCACCCTCGAGCGCGGGGAGACGGTCACCGAGGCGGACCTCACGATAGCAAAGCGTGACCTCGCGAAGGTCGCCGGGCGCTTCTGCCGCGACGTGGACGAGGCGGTCGGGAAACGGGTGAAAACGGCGATACGGGCGAACACCCCGGTGCGCGGCGACTACCTCGAGCTTGTCCCCCTGGTGAAGAGCGGGCAGCTCGTCACGGTCCTCGTGGAGAACGAGGCGATCAAGGTCACCACCAGCGGCCGGGCGAAGCTCTCCGGCGGCCTCGGTGAGCTCATCACGGTGCAGAACCCGACCTCCCTGAAAGAATTTCCGGCGCGGGTCATCAACTCGACGACCGTCAAGGTGGATTTCTAGTGACAAAGCAAAAATGGCACAACGCGCCGGTATCCCTGGCGCTTCTGGCGCTCACCCTCCTCCTGGCGGGGTGCGCCCACGAGCAGGCGCAGGTGAGAACCCCCGCCTTCGACGAGCAGATCCCGAAGCCGCAGGTGAACTACGCCTCCGGCTCCATCTGGCAGGCATCCTCCGTGGGGCTCGCCGAGGACCTGAAGGCGCGCCGGCGCGGCGACATCATCACGGTGGTGATCTCCGAGCAGGCGAGCGCCAGCAAGCAGGCGAGCACCGGCACGGGGCGGGACAGCAGCATGAGCGCCGGGATTCCGAAACTCCTCGGCCTCGAGAAGACCCCGATCAAGACATGGATGGATCTCGCCAACATGATCAGCGCGAGCACCAGTTCGAAATTTGACGGCTCCGGGTCAACTTCCCGACAGGAAGACCTGCGGGCGACGATCTCCGCGAAGGTGGTCGACGTGGCGCCGAACGGCAACCTCCTCATCGAGGGGACGCGCAACGTGAAGGTCAACAACGAGGACCAGATCATCGTCCTCACCGGCACCGTGCGCAGCCGTGACATCTCCTCGGACAACACCGTCAGTTCCGCCCTCATCGCCGACGCCAGGATCAACTACAGCGGCAAGGGTGTCATCAGCGACCGCCAGAGCCCTGGGTGGTTGATGAACGTCCTCGACAAGGTCTGGCCCTTCTAGGGTGGACGGTCCGGCTCTTGCGCCTGACCGGCTATAGAGGATCCACAATGAAAGCGCTTTCCACCCTCATACTTCTCCTCGTACTGATCCCGACCTCCGCTTTTGCGGTGCGCATCAAGGACATCGCCGCCTTCGACGGGGTGCGCGACAACCAGCTCATCGGCTACGGCCTGGTGGTGGGACTGAACGGAACCGGCGACACGGACCAGACGAAGTTCCCGGTGCAGTCGCTGGTGAGCGCCTTGGAGCGCAGCGGCATAACCATCAACCGCAACGAGATCACCGTTAAGAACATTGCCGCAGTCATGGTCACTGCGAGCCTCCCCCCCTTCGCGAAGCAGGGGAACCGCCTCGACGTCCTCGTCTCCTCCCTCGGCGACTCGAAAAGCCTTGCCGGTGGCACACTCCTCATGGCGCCCCTTAAGGGTGCCGACCAGCAGGTGTATGCGGTCGCCCAGGGTGCTGTTCTCACCAACTCCTTCTCCTACGGGGGGCAGGCGGCGAGCGCCGTGAAGAATCACCCGACCGCCGGGACGGTCCCCGGGGGGGCGCTGGTGGAGCGGGAGCTTCCGAACGTGCTGGCCAATCACAACGCGCTGCGCCTCAACCTGCGCCAGTCCGACTTCACGACCGCTTCCCGCGTCGCCGCTGCCGTTAACGAGCATTTCCGCGGCGGAGTGGCGAGCCTCACCGACCCGGGGAGCGTGCAGATCACCCTGCCGGACGCCTACCGCGGCCGCACCGTCGAGTTCGTGGCCGAGCTGGAGCGGCTGGAGGTCAATCCGGACGTGGAGGCGCGGGTGGTCATGAACGAGCGGACCGGCACCATCGTTATGGGTGAGAACGTGCGCATCTCCACCGTCGCCGTGTCGCACGGGAACCTGACGGTGGTGGTGAAGGAGAGCCCGCGGGTATCGCAGCCGCCGGCGCTTTCCTCCGGCACCACGAAGGTCGTTCCCAACACCTCGCTGAAGGTGACGGAGGAGCGGGCGAGCCTCTCCCTCATCAGGGAAGGTGCCAATCTCGGAGACGTGGTGCGCGCCCTGAACGCCTTGGGGGTGACCCCGAGGGATCTCATCGGGATCATGCAGGCGATAAAGGCCGCCGGCGCCCTGAACGCAGAGCTCACTGTCATCTAGTCTGGTCCTGCGCCATTAACGATGTAAAATGTAGGCCGGGATAAGCCAAGGCGTTCCCGGCGCAATCCGATGGAAAGAGGGGGCACGCGCCCCTCTCCTGCAGGAGTTCTAAATGGAAATCAAAGCAGCAGCGATACCCGCCTCCGCCCTCCCGGTCGCCGAGCTGAAGGTGCCGAAGACCCTAAAGTCGGCCCCGGAGCCGACCGATAAGGAGAAAGCCGCCATGAAGAAGGTGGCGCACGAGTTCGAGTCGATGTTCGTGGCGATGATGCTGAAGTCGATGCGCCAGACGGTGGGAGAGGACAAGCTTACCGGCGGAGGGCACGGCGAGGAGACGTACCGCTCGCTCCTCGACGAGGAATACGCGGCGCAAGCGGCGAAGAGCGGGACGATCGGCCTTGCGGCCGCCATCGAGAAGCAACTCGCCCAGGGGCTGGTAACCCCGAGGAACAAAGACCGTGCGGATAGATAACGGCATACGCGCCCCCTACGTCGTCGACCTCTCGAGCGTCGCTTCCGCGCGGCCGAAAGGGGTGCGGCAGCAGGGGAGTGCCGCTGACCGGGTGGAGATCTCGCAGCAGGGGAAGGAACTCGCGAGGCTCAAGAAAGAGCTCGGGGAACTTCCGGACGTGAGGCTCGAGCGCGTCGCCCTTGCCAGGCAGCAGATGCAGTACGGGCCGTACCGGATCGACCCGGTGCTGGTCGCGCAGAAGATGATGAAAGAACAGCCTCTCCAGGGGGATGACCTATGAAACAGCAGATAGCGCTTTTGGCGGCAACCTTGAAAGAAGAAAAAACGGTCCTCGGCGAAGTGAGGAGCCTCCTCGAGCAGGAGCAGACGTCTCTTTCCGCACTCGACCTCCCGGCGATGGAGGAGAGCCAGCAGGCCCTGGCGGAGACGCTGGAGAAGCTCGAGCTCCTCTCCCGCGGCTGCCGCAACCAGATATCCTCCCTGGCAGCATCCCTCGGGATCTCCGAGCCGGCGAGCCTCTCCCCGGTGATCGCACGACTGGCGCAGCCGGAGCAGGGGGCGCTTAAGAAGGCGCAGGACGAGGTCATCACCGAGTCGCGCGCGCTCAACAGGGCTCTGGAACTGCACCGGGGGCTCCTGCACGACTCCCTCAGCATGGTGAATTACTCGGTAAACTTCTTCAACCGGCTCTTCAACCCGGTCGATACCTACGGCAACGCAGGGTCGCTGGTGGCCCGCCGCGGCGGCAGCCGCTTCGTCTGCAAGGAGATCTAAGATGGGAATCGGCGATATCTACCGCGTAGGGTACGCGGGCATGGCTGCCGCGCGCACCGCCATGGAGGTGACCGGCGAGAACATCTCCAACGTCAACACCGAGGGGTACTCGAAGCAGCAGGTGAACCTTGCGACCCGCTTCTCCATCGCCCCCTCCGGGATCGACATAGGGACCGGCGTCGAGGTCACGGCGGTGTACCGCTCCTACGACAACATGCTGCAGCAGCAGCTGGTGAACGGGAAGAGCACCTACCAGCAGAACCTGACCCGGCAGAACGCGCTGACCCAGATCCAGCCGTCCTTCAACGAGCTCAATTCGAACGGGCTCGGGGCGTCGCTCACGAGCTTCTTCCAGGCCTGGCAGGACCTCTCCGCCAACGCCCAGGGGAGCGCCGAGCGCCAGGCGCTCCTTTCCAAGTCGCAGATCCTGGTGGACAACTTCCACAACGTGGCAAAAAGCCTCACCGGGGTGGCCACCGTTGCGGACCAGAGTCTCGTAGGCATTTCCTCCGAGGTCACCGACAACGCGAAGAACATCGCGGTGCTGAACGCCCAGATCATCTCCACTGTCGCCGCGGGGGGGACTCCCAACACGCTGTACGACCAGCGGGACCTCCTCCTGCAGCAGATGGCGGAGAAGGTGGGGATCTCCTCCACGATCCAGACAGACGGGACGGTCACCGTGGCGCTCTCCGGCGGGCAGCAGATCGTGAGCGGCAACAAGTACGCCACCCTCTACGCGCAGCAAAACGCCGCCGTGCCGCCGACAAACGACCTGTACGTCACAGCCATCGGCGCGCCTCCCCCCTCCAACAACCCGCTGGCGGACACAAATGTCACCGCCACGGTCGGCGGGGCGAACAACTCCATGGGGAAGATCGGCGGCACCCTGCAGGTGCGCGACAGCATCGTCCCCGGATACATGGCAAAGCTCGACGAGATGGCATCGTCCCTCGTGTCCTCGGTAAACACCGCGCACGCCGCAGGTTTCGACGTGAACGGCAACACCGGGATCAACTTCTTCAACCCCGCCGGGACGACCGCCGCCACGATCTCCCTTGCCGCGGGACTGACCGGCAACAGGATCGCCGCCGCCGACACCAACCCGACGCTGGCGGGGGGCGGGGTGGCGAACAACGTGAACGCCCGCGCCATCGCCGGAATCGCCGACACCACCTACGCCTTCTCCACCGGGAGCGACACCTTCGCCGGCTTCTACGAGACGCAGGTGAGCCAGGTGGGGATCGACGTGCAGAGCGCCCAGAACGCCACCAACAACGGTGAGGGGTTCCTGAAGCAGCTGGGGGTGCTCCGCTCCTCCGTGTCGGGGGTTTCCCTCGACGAGGAGCTCACCAATCTCATGCAATACCAGCAGGCATTCCAGGGGGCCGCAAAGATCGTGAACACCTGGAGCGAAATGGTCGATACCCTTCTCGGGATGGTCAGATAAAGGAGGCAGACGATGAGAATCACACCAGGGATGAGCGCCGAAAACGCCGTGTACAACCTGCAGCAGCAGCGCAACGCCATCGACGCGCTGCAGGAGCAGATCGGCTCCGGCTTCCAGATCAACCGGCCGAGCGACAATCCCCTCTCCGCCCGCCAGATCCTCGACATGCAGAACCAGATCTCGCAGGGGGAGCAGTACTCCTCCAACATCACCAAGGCGACGATGTCGCTGAACGTGATGAACGTCGCCCTTACCGGGATGAACGACGTCATGAACCAGGTCGCAAGCGTCGCCTCCAGCATGACGAACGGCAATACCAATGCCGCCGACCGTACCCAGGCCGTGAACAACCTCGCGAACCTGAAGGCGCAGCTCATCGACTACGCCAACAGCCAGAACGGCAGCCAGTACGTCTTCGGCGGCTATGCAGGCGCCCCCCCCTTCGACTCCACCGGGAACTTCTCAGGGACCGACGACTCCATAATGGTGGACATCAACAAGGGGAGCCAGGTTGCAGTGAACTACTCCGGGTCGGCGCTCCTGCGCGGCGGCAACCCGCCGGCAGCGGTCGGAAGCGGTGCCACCGCCGGGACCTCCCCCGTCGACGTCCTCGGCTCCATCGATGCGCTCATGACCGCCATCACCGCCAACAACGCGACGGGGATCTCCGACGGCTTCAAGAACATCCACGCCGCCCAGGACCAGATGAACGCGGCGCAGACGGACATAGCGGGGCGCCTCGTGCGTCTCGACAACATGACCAGCATGATCAGCAACAGCCAGGCGACCTTGAAAGACGTCATGGGGAACATGCAGAACGTCGACTACGCGAAGGCAGCGGTGCAGCTTTCCCAGCAGACGACCGCCTTCAACGCCGCGCTCTCCACCGTGGCGAAGATCGGGCAGCTCTCCCTGCTCGACTACCTGAGATAGCTGCGGAGCCGTATCCCTCCGCCAACGCCATAAGGGGCGCCGGAAACGGTCCCTCCCCGCACCGACAAAGGAAGGCCGCACCAGCGGCCTTTTTTTGAGCCCGCTTTCCGTAAAAGCTAAAGGTTTCCGCTGCTGGACCGAATACGTAAGTAACGGCCCGCCCCGGCCCATCTTCGAAACTCATGGTGAATGTATGATACGGGTAACGACACTCGACGGCACCGAAATCTTCCTGAACCCCGATCACATCGAGATCATCAGCGAGACCCCCGACACCCTGATCACTCTCGTCAACGGCAAGCGCTACCTCATCGTGGAGCCGGCGCGGGTGGTTATCGGGCGCATCATCAGCTTCAGGGGGAGGATCCTGCAGGCGGGGAGACCGAAAAGCGGCCCGAAGTACCTCGCCAGGAGCGGGGCAAAGGACTACCGTCCGCAAGGCGGGACATGAAACGCATGACCCTGCAACTACACTGCTGCGAGTGAAACTATGGATATAGCAAGCATAATCGGCCTCATCCTCGGCTTCGGCGCCGTCTTCGGCGGCGCCATCCTCGAGGGGCTTCACATCGGCGCCCTCATACAGCCCACCGCCTTCATCATCGTGGAGGGGGGGACGCTGGCGACGGTTTGCGTCGCCTTCCCGATGTCCACCCTCATGTCCGCCCTGAAGGACCTGAAGAAGGTTATCCTCCCCCCGAAGGAAGACCCGGAAGGGGTCATCAAGAACATCATCAACTACGCGGCGAAGGCGCGGCGCAACGGCCTCATCTCGCTGGAGCAGGAAGCGCAGACCGTGAAGGACCCCTTCACCAAGAAGGGGATCTCGCTCGTCGTCGACGGCATCGACCCGCAGAAACTGAGGGAAACGATGGAGATCGAGCTCGCCTCCATAAAGGAGCACGGCAAGGGGAGCGCGGAGGTCTTCGAGGCGGCGGGCGGCTTCGCCCCGACCATCGGGATCATCGGCGCCGTTCTCGGCCTCATCCACGTCATGGGAAACCTCTCCGACCCCTCGAAGCTCGGCGGCGGTATCGCGGTCGCCTTCGTGGCCACGATCTACGGCCTCATGACCGCCAACATCATCTGTCTCCCCTTCGGCACGAAGCTCAAGCACCGCCTGAAGGAAGAGCTCCTGCAGAAGGAGATGGTCATCGAGGGGCTCATCGCCATCCAGAACGGCGAGAACCCCCACTTCATCGAGCAGAAGCTGCGGGCATACCTGCACGACTCCGCCCCTGCGGAGAAAAAGGGGAAATAAATGGCGAAAAAGGAAGAGCATGAGAAGGAACCAAACCACGAGCGGTGGCTGGTATCCTATGCCGACTTCATAACGCTCCTCTTCGCCGTCTTCGTGACCCTCTACGCCATGGGGCAGACCGACAAGAAGAAGGTCGAGCAGGTCCTGAACTCCATGCGCGACTCCTTCGGCTACACCCAGAGCTCCCTCCCCTCGAAGGGGAGCGTCATCGAGTCGGGGAACCTGAACCTGATCCCTACCCTGAAGACCGCCACCCTCGTCGCGAAGAGGGGGAGGAGCCACGGCGAGGAAAAGGACTTCAAGTCGACGAAGACCGCCATCGAGGCGTACCTCATGAAGACGGGGAACCAGCAGAAGGTGAGCGTCAACATTAACAGCAGGGGACTGGTGGTGAGCCTGAAGGAGGCGGGATTCTTCCCCTCCGGGAGCGCCGCGCTACGCCCCGGCTCCCTCGCCCTCCTGAACGACGTGGCGCAGTCCCTCTCCACCTATTCGAACTCCATACGGGTAGAGGGGCACACGGACAACATCCCGATCAGCTCCGCCGAGTACCGCTCCAACTGGGAGCTCTCCAGCAGCCGCGCCATCACCGTCCTGCAGTACCTGGTGCAGCAGTACGACTTCGAGCCGCAGAAGATCTCCGCCACCGGCTACGGCGAATTCCGCCCCGTCGCGGACAACGGCAGCGCAGAGGGGAGGGGGAGGAACCGCAGGGTGGACATCGTCCTCCTCTCCGAGCAGACCGCCCGCGCCGAGCCGGAAACATACACCCCCTCCGTCGCTGCCCGCAGCGGCGGAGAAGGAACAGCTGACGCAGTGAAATAGTCGCCATCGAACCCGGGTCTCCCTCCCCTTGCCGGGAGGAGAGGCCCGGGACGAAATACCCTCTCCACCCTCGCGAAGTTCCACCCTCTGCACCCCCACCGCTCTTTTCTGACAAGGGCCGTCAATACCTTGACTTTCCCCCTTCCCCTCTCCCATGTGAATGAGGAAATACCTTAATTCATGAGCCATTGACGCCTCTGGTACGGTAGTTGCTGCTATGCCTTGCGCACCTATCTACACTTGCAGAGGTTTCGATGAAAGTATCAATGCCGCAAGGGGCCGCCCACGGCTGGGGAATAGCCGGGACGTACCTCTCCCGGGAGATCGCCAAGCTCCCCCCCATCCCCGGTGTCACGCTGCACTGCATGTTGCCTACCCTGGCCCCGCTGCAGACCTCCGTCTGGGATGAAATAAACATCGGCTACTGTTTCTTCGAGGACAGCATCGAGATCCTCAACTACACCCGGATGGCCGGGAGGCGCTGGGACTACATCGTCGCCGGATCGAAGTGGTGCGAGTACCAGCTGAGGATCGGCGGGGTGAAGAACTGTTGCACCATCCTGCAGGGGGTGGACCCCGCGAACTTCCGCCCGCACCCTCTCCCTCCCGACGACCGCTTCGTGGTCTTTTCCGGCGGGAAGTTCGAGTTTCGCAAAGGGCAGGACCTGGTGATCGCCGCCATGCGCGTCTTCATGGAGCGTCATCACGATGCGTGGCTCTCCTGCATCTGGGCGAACCAGTGGCCCTTCTCCCTCGCCACCATGGGGATGTCCCCCTACATCCGCTACCAGCACGACGAAAACGATTTCCTCACGCTCCCGGCCCGCACCGCCGTCGCCAACGGGCTCGACCCGCGGCGCGTCATCGCTCACCCGCTGATCCCCAACCACGAGGTGGCGCACGCTTTCGCCGGGACGCACATCGGCCTCTTCCCCAACCGCTGCGAGGGGGGGAACAACATGGTCATGTGCGAGTACATGGCGTGCGGCAGGACGGTGATAGCCTCCGACGGCAGCGGCCATGCCGACGTCATCACCCCCGACAACGCCTATCCGCTCACCCGCTACCGTCCGATGGTGGTAACCGGCACCGGCGGGGCTGCCACCTCCGTGTGGGAGGAGCCGGAGCTGGACGAGATCGTGGAGCTTCTGGAGACGGCGTACCAGCGCCGCCACGAGCTTTCCGCCAAAGGTGCGCGTGCCGCCGCCTCCATGGAGCGCCTCGACTGGGGCGCAGCCGCGCGCCAGTTCCACTACGTCGCCACCCGCCTCGCCAACGAGCGGGAGCTCAAGAAGGCCCGCCGCTAGCGATGATTCCCGTATCCGCAGAAGAAAGGCTCGCCGAAGGGATCGCCCTGCACCGCCGGGGGATGCTCCCCCAGAGTATCGCCTGCTACCGCTCGCTCGCCGGTACCCACGTCGCCCTCGACGCCCTGGTAAACTTAGGCGCCGCGCTTGACGAGACCGGCGAGACAGCGGAGGCCGTCGCCTGCTACCGCGAGGCGCTGGCGCTCTCCCCTGCTCACCCCCTCGCCCACTACAATCTGGGAAATGCCCTCATGAAGCTCGGGCGTCACGCCGAGGCGGTGGAGCGCTTTCGCAGCGCCCTCCTCAGTGCCCCCGGCTGCCGGGAGGCGCGCCTCGCGCTCGGCGCGGCGCTGCAGGCGGCGGGGGACCTCGCGGGGGCGCTGCGGACCTTTCGGGAGGCGACAGCAGAGGATCCGTCCGATGCCGAGGCGCACTGGTACCTCTCCCTCGCCCTCCTTAGCGACGGCGACTTTTGCGAGGGGTGGCGCGAGTACGAGTGGCGCTGGCAGAAGCCTTCCTTCACCTCCCTCACCCGGAGCTTCACCGAGCCCCTCTGGGACGGCTCCCCCCTCTGGGGGCGCCGCATCCTCCTGCACGGCGAGCAGGGGCTCGGCGACACCATTCACTTCATCCGCTACGCACCCTTGGTCGCCTCTGCCGGGGGGACCGTGCTGGTGGAGTGCCAGAGCCGGTCGCTGAAGCCGCTCCTGGAGAGGATCCCCGGGGTCTCCTCCGTCTCCGTGCTGGGGGAGGGCCTCCCCCCCTTCGACCTGCAGATCCCCCTCCTTTCCCTGCCGCGCCTCTTTGGCACTGCTATGGAGACGATTCCGGCACAGGTCCCCTACCTCTCCCCCGATCCGCAGCGGGTCAGCGCCTGGCGCGAGCGGATCGGGAAGGACGCGGGATTCAAGATCGGGGTCGCATGGGCGGGAAAAGCTGTTCCCGATCCTTTCCGCTCCTGCGAGCTCTCGGATCTCGCCCCTCTGGCGGCGATTCCGGAGACGAGCTTCTACTCGCTGCAACTTGGCGCAGAGGGGCGTGGCACGGAAGGAGCGCTTCCCCTTGCCGACCACACCGGCGCGATCAGGGACTTCGCCGACACTGCCGCCCTCGTCTCCCTCCTCGACCTCGTGATCTCCGTCGACACCTCCGTGGCGCATCTTGCCGGGGCGCTGGGGAAACCGGTCTTTCTCATGCTCCCCAAGGCATGCGACTGGCGCTGGCTGCGCGACCGCGACGATTCCCCGTGGTACCCGACCATGCGACTCTTCCGCCAGAAGGAGCAGGGGGAGTGGCGCGAGGTGGTGCGGGAAATCGCGGCCGCGCTGAAGGACGCGGTGTGGAGCCATCTGGAAAGGGGGAGCGCGCGGGAGCCGATGAACGCCGACCGGGCCTACGCCTGCGGCACCTTCCTCGCCGAAGAGGGGCGGGTGCGCGAGGCGTGCGCCAGGTTCATGAAGGCGGCCTTCCTGGAGCCGAAGCGCTGGCAGGCGCACTACAGCCTCGGGGTGGCGCTGCAGCGCATGGGACTCATCCCTCAGGCGCAGGAGGCTTTTGCGGACGGGATCGCGGCAGACTCCGGCGTCCCCCTCCTGCACGAAGTCCTCGGCGTGGTGCTGCAGATGGGGGGGGATCTCCCCGCGGCCTGCGCCTCGTACCGCCGGGCGCTGGAGCTCGATCCCTTGAGCCTGCGCTCCCTCTACAACCTGGGCACCGCCTGCCGCGAACTGGGACAACTGGCCGAGGCGCTGCACTTTTTCGAACGGGTGGCGGAGCGTTCTCCCGGTCACGCCGATGCCCGATGGAACCGCGCCGTTCTCCTCCTGATGCACGGCGACCTCACCCGCGGCTGGGGGGAGTTTCGCTGGCGCTTCAGGAAGAGCTCGGCCGCGCCGGAGCGCCACCCGGACACCCCCCGCTGGGACGGCTCGCCGTTGCAGGGGCGCACCATCCTCCTGCACGCCGAGCAGGGGCTCGGCGACACGGTGCAGTTCGTGCGCTACGCGCCGCTGGTGGCCGCGCGCGGCGGGCGTGTCATCCTGGAGGTGCAGGCCGCATCGCTGCTCCCCCTCCTGGAAGGACTCCCCGGGGTGGCGGGAGTTGTGGCGGCCGGCGAGCCGCTCCCTGAGTTCCAGGCCCGCGCCTCCCTCATGGACCTCCCCGCGATCTTCGGGACGACCCTCGAAACGATCCCCGCCGCGCCCTATCTGGCCGCCGACGAAGAGCTTAAGGAGATCTGGCGCCAGCGTCTTCCCGGCGGCGGCACCTTCCGGGTCGGGCTCGTGTGGAAGGGGAGCTCCCGTCACGAAAACGACGCGAACCGCTCCCTTTCCCTGGCAGCCTTCGCTCCCCTCGCCGGGACCGCAGCCGTTTCCTTCCACTCCGTGCAGCTCGGGGACGGCGCGGCACAGCTCGACGCTCCCTTCCCCCTCCATGATCTCACCTCGCAGATAGGGGATTTCTCCGATACCGCGGCGCTCGTGACAAACCTCGATCTGGTCATCACCGTCGACACCTGCGTTGCGCACCTCTGCGGCGCCCTCGGGGTGCCGACCTGGGTTCTCATCCCGCTCGTGCCGGACTGGCGCTGGCTCCTCGACAGGGAGGACTCCCCCTGGTACCCAACGCTGCGCCTCTTCCGCCAGAAAAAGCTCGGCGACTGGGGGGAGGTGCTGCAGCGGGTGCGGGAGGCCCTCGCCGCTCACCTCGACCGGGAGCGCACCGCCCACCGGCACAAGATGCGCGGCATGATCCTCGCGGAAGAAGGGAGGCACGCCGAGGCTGCCGAGGCGTTCGAGGCAGCGCTCGTCATGAACCCGCTCGACCCTGAGTCGTACAACAACCTCGGCTCCGCTCTCGACAGCCAGGGGAAGCTCCAGGAGGCGGTGGCGCGCTACCAGAAGGCCATTGCACTGAACGACACCTTCGTGGCGCCGCACTACAACCTCGGCAATACGCTGAAGACGATCGGCCACATTCCGCAGGCGATAGAGTGCTACCGGCGCGCGCTGGAACTGGAGCCGGGGCTCGTGCAGGGGTGGCACAACCTGGCGCTCGCCCTGCGCTGCGCGGGGAAACCGGAGGAGGCGCGCGCCGCTCTGGAGACCGCCCTCACGGTCGAACCGCGCTATCTGGCAGCGGGGCACAGCCTCGGGGAGCTGTTGCACGACGGCGGCGATCTCCCCGGTGCCGAGGAGGCGTTCCGGCGGGTGCTGGAGCTCGATCCCTCTTACCTCCCGTCCCTGAACGCGCTGGGGATCACGCTGCAGACGGCGGGGCGCCCGCAGGAGGCAGTCTCCTGCTACCAGCGCGCCCTGGCGGTGAAGCCGGACTACCTGCACGCCCTGAACAACCTCGGCGCGGCGCTCCGCTCCCTCGGCCGTCTCCAGGAGGCGGTCTCCTGCTACCGCAGGGGGATGGCGGTCGATCCTGACTATGCCGATGCTCACTGGAACCTCTCTCTCGTTCTCCTGCACCTCGGCGAGTTCCGCGAGGGGTGGCGCCTGTACGAGTGGCGCTTCCTGAAGGTGGAGCCGATCGCTACAAAGGAGGTGCCGCAACCGCGCTGGGACGGATCCTCTCCCGCCGGGCGCACCATCCTCCTTCATTCCGAGCAGGGGTTCGGCGACACGATCCAGTTCGCGCGCTACGCCTCGGTCGTCGCCGCCATGGGGGGGAAGGTCTATCTGGAGTGCCAGGTGCCGGCGTTGAAGCCGCTTCTCTCCACCGTCCCCGGCGTCTCCGGCGTCATTGCCCGCGGCGAGATCCTGCCGCGCTTCGACATGCACGCACCGCTCATGAGCCTGCCTCACCTGTGCGGCACAACGCTGGAGACGATCCCCGCAGCGGTGCCGTACCTCAGCGTCGATCCCTGCCGGGAGGCGCTCTGGCGCGGGAAGGTATCGGAGGGGGGGGTGAGGGTGGGACTCGTCTGGGCCGGGCGCAAGACCTACAAGGACGACAAGAAGCGCTCCCTCTCCCTCTCTCTCTTCGCGCCGCTGGCGAGAGTTGCCGGTGCCTCCTTCTACATGCTCCAGATGGGGGACGGCGCCGAGCAGGCTGCCGATCCGCCGCCGGGGCTGAAGGTACATGACCTTACCGGCGGGATACGGGACTTTGCCGATACCGCCGCCTTCATCTCAACCCTTGACCTGGTCATTTCGGCGGACACCGCGGTGGCGCACCTCGCCGGGGCGCTCGGAAAGGCGGTGTGGGTGCTGGTGCCGTACGCCTGCGACTGGCGCTGGCTCACCGAGAGGGAGGATTCGCCGTGGTACCCGACCGCGCGCCTCTTCAGGCAGCGGGAGGCGGGGGACTGGGGCGGGGTGCTCGACCGGGTGGCCTGCGCGCTGGAAGAGATCGCAGGGGGCGCGTCCGCTCGGAAAAAGGTGGTTTGACTATGGAACAGGCGGTGACAAGGCTGAACGAGGCGTTGCGGCAAAAGAGGCACCAGGAAGGCGCGCTGATCCTCGACGAGCTTCTGCGGGAGGCGCCGCAGGACGTGAAGTTCCTCTCCCTTGCAGGGGCGCTGGCCCGGGAGAGAGGGGACCTTTTCCAGGCGCACGAGTTTTTCCGGCGCGCGGTCGTCCTGCAGCCGGGGGTGCCGGAGCTGCACAACAACCTCGGGGTGCTCCGGCACGACCTGGGGGAGAATGTAGAGGCGCTCTCCTGCTACGACGAGGCCCTTCGCCTCGCCCCCCGCTACGGCGAGGCGCTCTCCAACCGCGCCAACGCCCTGAGGGCCCTCGGCAGGTCGGTGGAAGCGGTCCTCGGCTACCGGGAGGCGATCGCCTGTGCGCCGGACAACCCGGAGTTTTACTACAACCTCGGTAACGCGCTGCGTGCGGAGGGGGAGTGGGAGGAGGCGGTCGAGGCCTACCATCACCTTCTGGCGCTCGATCCCGCTCATCTGTGGGGGTGGGTGAACCTTTGCGGCTCCCACATGGCGCTGGGGCGCGGAGACGCGGCGATCCACGCCGGGCGGCGCGCCGTGCGCCTCTCCCCGGAAAGTCCGGACGCTCACTGGAACCTGGCGCTTGCCCTCCTCTCCGAGGGGGAATTCCTGGCGGGGTGGAGGGAGTACGAGTGGCGTCTCGCCGACGCGCGCACCTTCCCGCGCGAGCGCGCTGGGAAGCCGCTGTGGGACGGGTCCCCGCTCGCCGGGCGCACCATCCTCGTGGTCTGCGAGCAGGGGTTCGGGGATGCGATCCAGTTCATCCGCTACGTCCCCCTCCTTGCCTGCGCGGGAGCCCGGGTGGTGGTGGAGTGCCGCCGCGAGCTTGTGACGCTCTTCTCGAGGCAGGCGGGGGTAGCGGTTGTGGTTCAGGGGGGAGCTTCCCTCCCTGACTTTGACACCTTTACCTATCTCTTAAGTCTGCCGCGCCTCCTGGGGACGGAGCTTTCCTCCATCCCGGCCGGGGTGCCGTATCTCACCCCCGACCCCGGGCTCTGCGCCTCCTGGCGGGAGCGCCTGGGGGAGGGGCACGCGCTGAAGGTCGGCGTGGTATGGGCGGGGAGCGCCGGTTACAAGAACGACCGGAACAGGTCCCTTGAAGCCCGGCACCTCTCCCCCTTGGGCGAGCTGCCGGACGTGGAGCTCTACAGCCTGCAGATAGGGGAAGCAGCCCGAGCGGTGCAGGGATCTTCCCCGGTGCTGCGCGCGGTGGACCTCTCTCCGGAGATCCGCCATTTTTCCGACACGGCCGCCATAATTGCCAATCTGGACCTTGTGGTCGCCGTCGACACCGCTGTGGCGCACCTGTGCGGGGCGCTCGGCAAGCCGGTATGGGTCCTGATCCCGAAGGGGAACGACTGGCGCTGGCTGCGCGAGCGGGACGATTCTCCCTGGTACCCGACCATGCGCCTGTACCGTCAGGATCGCGTCGGGGAGTGGAGCTCCGTCGTGGCCCGCGTCCGCGCCGACCTGAAAAAGGAGAGCAGCAACGCGTCCCGACTCTTCAAGAAGGGGAACAGTCTCGCTTCTGCAGGGAAATACCACGATGCGTTCGGGGCGTACCGGAGGGTGCTGGACCTGGAGCCCTCCTGTGCGGAAGCGTACAACAACCTCGGCCTCGCGCTGCAGGACCTGGGGCTTCTCCGGGAGGCGATGGGGAGCTACCGGGCAGCACTCGCGCTTCGCCCCGGGCTCGTTGACGCGGAAAACAATCTCGGGACGGTGCTGAGCGCCCTGGGGGAGAAGGAGGAGGCGGCGCTCTCCTTCGAGCGCGCCATCGCACTCGCGCCCGACTACCTCCCCCCGTATCTCAATCTCGGCGGGGTGCTGCAGTTCCTCGAGCGTCCCCAGGAGGCGCTCCCCCTGTACCTGCGGGCGATCGCGCTGAGGCCGGACGCGCTGGAGCCGCGCATGAACCTCAGCACCGCCTGGCAGGACCTGGGGGAGCCGCAGCGGGCGATAGAGAGCTGCCGCGAGGCGCTCTCCCTGTACCCCGATTCCCCGGAGGCTCACTGGAATCTGGCGCTCAACCTACTCATGACCGGAGAGTACGAGCAGGGGTGGCGCGAGTACGAGTGGCGCCTCAAGGGGGCGGACGCGCAGCTCACACCCCCTTCCTGGCGTGGTGAGGCGCTTGCCGGGGAGATGATCCTTCTGCGCTGCGAGCAGGGATTCGGAGATACCTTCCACTTTGCCCGCTATGTAGAGCTCGTGGCGCAGCGCGGCGGACGGGTGGTGCTGGAGTGCCAGTCCGCGTCGCTAAAACCACTCCTGGCCCGCCTCCCCGGAGTGTGCGGGGTCGTCGCCCGCGGGGAGGAGCTCCCCCCGGTGCGCCGCTATGCGCCCCTTTTGAGCCTCCCGCACATCTTCGGCACGACCCTCGACACGGTCCCCACCGGAAGGTACCTTACGGCCGACCCGGCGCGGGAGGCGCTCTGGCGCCAGAGGCTCGCCGGGGACGGGTCGTTTCGGGTCGGGCTGGTGTGGAAGGGGGGGCCGCTCCCCAAAAACCGCGCCTGCCCCTTCCCGGCTTTCGCACCCCTTGCCGCCGTGCGGGGGGTGAGCTTCTACAGCCTCCAGCTTGGCGAGGCGCCCGTTGCAGGTGTGCTGCCGGTGACGGACCTCTCCGGGGAGATCAGCGATTTCGGTGACACCGCCGCAATTATCGCCAATCTCGACCTCGTCATCTCCGTCGACACCGCTGTGGCACACCTCGCGGGGGGGATGGGGGTGCCGGTCTGGACCCTGCTGCCGCGGGTGGCGGACTGGCGCTGGCTCATGGGGCGCGACGACTCCCCCTGGTATCCCGCCATGCGCCTCTTCCGGCAGGAAAGGGGCGGGGACTGGGACGGCGTGATCAGGCGGGTCTGCGAGGCGCTGCGCGAGCGGCCGGGGGTGTGACAAATAATTGACCGCGCTTTGACACTTCCGGTTGGCAACGTCCTTGCAAAAGGCTGCTTCGCACCTAGTCGCAGGCGCTGATGAAAGTCGAGCCGTATCAGGACCGGGCTCAGAAGGGCCCGCTTTTCATAGAACGAACGTAACCGCAACATCAACCCAGCACCGGCCTGAAGGCCGAAACCCAGTACAAAGGAGAGTTTTTTCATGGCAGTAAGCGACATTTCCATCACCGCCGGCATGAGGAGCAACCTCCTCCAGCTCCAGGAGACCAGCAAGCTCACCACCAGGACCCAGACCCGCCTTGCCTCCGGCAAGGAAGTAAACAGCGCGCTCGACAACCCGACGAACTACTTCGCGGCGCAGAGCGCCAACCAGCGCGCCACCGACCTCAGCGACAAGAAGGACAACATGAGCGAGGCGGTGCAGACCGTTCAGGCCGCCAACGCCGGCATCACCGCCATCACCGGCCTCGTCTCCGCAGCGAAAGGTCTCGCGCAGTCGGCACTCTCCACCAGCGACACGGTGACCCAGTCGAAGCTTTCGGTGCAGTACAACACGGTGCGCAGCCAGATCGACAACCTCTCTTCCGACTCCGGCTACCGCGGCCTGAACCTGCTGAGCTCCAACAACACCCTGACCGTCAACTTCAACGAGAACAACAGCTCGAAGTTGAACGTGGTCGGCTTCCTCGCCAACTCCGGCGGTCTCAGCCTCTCCGCTGCCTCCAACGCCTGGCAGGCGGCCAGCGACATCACCACCGATGCCGCAAAGCTTGACACCGCGCTCAGCACCCTGCGTTCCAACACGCAGACCCTGGCGGCGAACCTGAACATCATCACCAACCGTCAGACCTTCACCGATAGCATGATCAACACCCTGCAGACCGGCGCCGACAACCTGACGCTGGCCGACATGAACCAGGAAGGGGCCAACATGCTGGCACTGCAGACCCGCCAGCAGCTGAGCACCCAGTCTCTGAGCATGTCTTCTCAGGCAGCACAGTCCGTCCTCAAGCTCTTCTAGTAGCACGTCCAGCAGCACGCTTCATCCGGCGGCGGGGGAATATCCTCCGCCGCCTTTTTTTTCGCCCCTGGCCGAGATCCGGGGGGCGGGGCGCCCGCTTCTACCCCATCCCCACCCTGACCCTCCCCTTGAAAGGGAGGGGACTTTTGGGCTCCTGCTTGCCGAAATAATCCCCTTCGAGGCTGCCGACCGCCACCCGCCTTTCTCTCTTGCCCCCCTGCCTGCCGCTCTACCTGATTAAAAAATTACAATATAATTCCTTGATTTTATTTCTAAAGTTCGCCGACCGTTCGACGATACGTCTCGTAAACCGGTGAAGACACTCCATCTGAAAAAGGAGGGAATTGATCTGAGGCGAGTTTTTTAGGCAAGTGACCAAGAAACGGCAACCCCTAACCACAACTCCGGCAAGAATGCCGGAAAAATCCAGAAAAGGAGAAACACCATGGCAGTCAGCGATATTTCCATCACTTCCGGTATGAGGAGCAACCTCCTCCAGCTTCAGGAGACCAGCAAGCTCACGACGAGGACCCAGACCCGCCTTGCTTCCGGCAAGCAGGTCAACAGCGCGCTCGACAACCCGACCAACTACTTCGCGGCGCAGAGCGCCAACCAGCGCGCCAACGACCTGTCCGACAAGAAGGACAACATGAGCGAGGCGGTGCAGACCGTTCAGGCAGCCAACGCCGGCATCACCGCCATCACCGGCCTGGTCTCCGCAGCGAAAGGTCTCGCACAGTCGGCACTCTCCACCAGCGACACGGTGACCCAGTCGAAGCTTTCGGTGCAGTACAACACGGTGCGCAGCCAGATCGACAACCTCTCTTCCGACTCCGGCTACCGCGGCCTCAACCTGCTGAGCTCCACCAACACCCTGACCGTCAACTTCAACGAGAACAACACCTCGAAGTTGAACGTGGTCGGCTTCCTCGCCAACTCCGGCGGCCTCAGCCTCTCCGCGGCCTCCAACGCCTGGCAGGCGGCCAGCGACATCACCACCGATGCCGCTAAGCTCGACACGGCGCTCAGCACCCTGCGTTCCAACACGCAGACCCTGGCGGCGAACCTGAACATCATCACCACCCGTCAGGACTTCACCGACAGCATGATCAACACCCTGCAGCAGGGTGCCGACAACCTGACCCTGGCCGACATGAACCAGGAAGGCGCCAACATGCTGGCACTGCAGACCCGCCAGCAGCTGAGCACCTCCTCCCTGAGCATGTCCTCCCAGGCAGCTCAGTCGGTCCTCAGGCTCTTCTAGGAGCTGGTATACCGGGGCGGTGGGGAAGAATTCCCTACCGCCTTTTTTTATCCGTAAGCTCTCGCCTACCCCCTCCCACTCTCCCTTTTTTGCTGTCGTCAACGTTTCGTACCCCGTAACCGCTGGCTCTTCGCCCCGTTCTCCTCGGCACTATCTCGTCGTCGGTCCGCACCCTCGCGCCGAATACATTAAATAACTGTAACCTGCTGTTTTTGCTCTAAAGTTGCGCGTGGCGGCGACGATATGTCTCCTAACCAGTGATGACTCCATCTGAAAGGAGGAACTGATCTGAGGCGTGTTTATTAGGCAAGTGACCAAGAAACGGCAACCCTAACCACAACTCCGGCAAGAATGCCGGAAAAATCCAGAAAAGGAGAAACACCATGTCCGTAAGCGATATTTCCATTACCTCCGGTATGAGGAGCAACCTCCTCCAGCTCCAGGAAACCAGCAAGCTCACCACCAGGACCCAGACCCGCCTTGCTTCCGGCAAGCAGGTCAACAGCGCGCTCGACAACCCGACCAACTACTTCGCAGCGCAGAGCGCCAACCAGCGCGCCAACGACCTGTCCGACAAGAAGGACAACATGAGCGAAGCGGTGCAGACCGTTCAGGCGGCGAACGCCGGCATCACCGCCATCACCGGCCTCGTCTCCGCTGCGAAAGGTCTCGCCCAGTCGGCGCTCTCCACCAGCGACACGGTGACCCAGTCGAAGCTTTCGGTGCAGTACAACACGGTGCGCAGCCAGATCGACAACCTCTCTTCCGACTCCGGCTACCGCGGCCTGAACCTGCTGAGCTCCACCAACACCCTGACCGTCAACTTCAACGAGAACAACACCTCGAAGCTGAACGTGGTCGGCTTCCTCGGCAGCTCCAGCGGTCTCAGCCTCACTGCCGCTTCGAACGCATGGCAGGCGGCCAGCGACATCACCACCGATGCCGCAAAGCTTGATACCGCGCTCAGCACCCTGCGTTCCAACACGCAGACCCTGGCGGCGAACCTGAACATCATCACCACCCGTCAGACCTTCACCGACAGCATGATCAACACCCTGCAGCAGGGCGCCGACAACCTGACGCTGGCCGACATGAACCAGGAAGGCGCAAACATGCTGGCACTGCAGACCCGCCAGCAGCTGAGCACCTCCTCCCTGAGCATGTCCTCCCAGGCAGCTCAGTCCGTACTCAGGCTCTTCTAGTAGCGGAGTTACCCTTGTTTATCGGGGCGGTGGGGAAGAAATCCCTGCCGCCCATTTTTCGCTTCAGATATCGGTGATACCTCATGTCAATTGATCCAGTAAAGATTGACGCCGTGAAGGTTCTCCGCCCGGACCAGCAAGAACCTCCCCTGCAGAGTTCCCCACTCCCGAGCGCCGGCGATTCCGGCCGCGCCCCGGCCGCCGCAGTTACCCTTACCGAGCTCCCCCAGGGACGCTACAGCGATTTTTTGCGCCAGAAAGAGGATTATGGCGCCGCTGCCGCCGATCTCAGGGAAAAGGACCAGGCCCTCGAGAAGCTGAGTCAAAAGATTGGCTCGCTCAAGGAGCCGCTGCAGGCGATCGTGAAGCAGTACCCCCCCTTTTCCCCTGAGGACAAGGAACGGGTCGAGTTCCTGAAGCAGTACGCCGGGCTCCGGAAGGAGATAGACGCTCTAACCGTGCCCCGCCCCGCCCCCTCCTTGCCTCCCCCTCCCCCTGCCGTTACCGACCGTCAAATTCATGACCACCTGAACGATCTTGACTCCGCAGGCGCTGCCTTCGGCCAGTTACGCGGCTCCATCGCCTCCAGAGTCCCCCTTCTCGCCGAAAACAGCGCCAGCGCTGTGCTTTTTCGCGCCGGAGGGGGTGGTTTTTCCGGTCTTTCCGCCACCGCGCGCGACGAATCTGCAGCGGTGCAGAAAAGTGCCGAAGTTGGTCAGCAATTTGCAATAGAGACAGCGCGGGGGGTATCGCCCTCCAATTCCCCTTTCCTGAAGTCTATGGGTTAAGCCATGTCCCTAAAAATTACCTTGAAGAGCAACGAGCGGTTAATCGTCGGGGGAGCTGTTGTGAAGAACGGCGGCAAGGGCACCGTCCTCTACATCGAGAACACGGTTCCGATCCTGCGCGAGAAGGACATCCTTGGAGAGAAGGATGCTTCCACTCCCTGCCGGCAGCTCTACTTCACCATTCAGCTCATGTACATCGACGAAGCGAACGTGCCGCAGTATCACGGCGTGTACGCCGAACTGGTGAAAAACATTCTCACCGCAGCCCCCAGCACCTCCTCCTACATCGAGCAGGTAGGGGAGCGCGTGATGGCCGGAAACTACTATCATGCGTTGAAGTTGGCACGCAATCTCATTGATTACGAAGAGGAGTTACTGAAAAATGCAAACCAATAACGCGATCAGAGAGTATGTCGGGATCCAGAAAGAGAGCATGTCCGGACGTGAGCTGGAGGCTTCGGTATTGACGAAGGGCGGGCTCATGCTGAAGGCATGTCAGGAGAACTGGGATGCCCCCGATCGTGAAGCGAAACTGATGGATGCGATCAAGTACAACCAGAAGGTGTGGAGCTTCTTCCAGGCCGAGCTCACCGAGCCGACGAACCCCCTGCCGAAAAAGCTGAGGGAGGACCTGCTCAACCTGAGCATCTTCATCGACAAGAGGTTCTTCGAGGTCATGGCCTACCCCGATCGCGAGAAGCTGACTGCGGTGATCGACATCAACTTCAACATCGCCGCCGGCCTGCGCTCGAACCCGTAATCCCCCGTTCGATTTTTCGAAGAGATATGAGCCGGGGCGGGTTTTCCCTCTCTCTCCAGACGGGAAAGTCCCCCCGGCCGTTTTTCTTCGTAGTCACCAGATGTAATGTCAATGTAGGCCGGAATAAGCGGAGCGTTTCCGGCAATCCTGCGCGGCATTTTCGGCTGGCGCCGACGCCGGGAACGCCTGCGGCTTATCCCGGCCTACGTGGCCACGTCTCCCGCCAACATTCTCGCAGCTCGACCTTTCCCCTCTGTGCCTGTATATACTGTCAGTGTGCCGCCTCGCCTGCGGCGTACGCACTTCCAGGAGATACAGCGATGCCTTCCAAGAGATACCTTTCCCTCCTCTGCATCATCGCCACCCTTCTTGCCGGCAGCAGCGCTTTCGGCTGGCACGACGAGACGCACCTTGCGGTAGCGAAGGCGGCGCGCTTCCAGAAGTGGTACAACGCCGTCGCCCCCGACATCGCGAAGGAGAAGGCCGGCTACCGGGAGCAGTACAACCACTACTGCGACCTGCCGCTGGAGAAGACGGTCACCCCCGACATGGTCCTCGCTCAGGCATCCCTGTACAACGACCCGAAGGACGCCATGGGGCACCTGTACGGTGCCATCATCGGTGCCGTGCGGGAGTACCGGAAGGCGAGACAGACCGATCCGGGGAAGTACTCGGAGTATCACCTGGCCTACGTCGCACATTATCTCGCCGACCTGTCGCAGCCTCTGCACAACGTGGTGTACGACGAGTTCAACATCAAGTGGCACAAGTACTGCGACGGGATCATCGAGGCGGAAGCGCTGGAGAACGTTGATGAGATACGGAAGAGAATGTACGACGTGGTGATCGACCCGGCGGACCTGGAGACCGATCTGGCACGGGAGGTGGCGAGGGTGGCAAACGAGAGCCGACGCCTTGCCAGGGTACTGACGAAGGAGCAGAGGCCGCTGACGCGCGAGGAGGCGTACCGGCAGCTCGGCCACAGCGCCTCCGTCTTGAAGGCGCTCCTCTACTCCCTCTCCTTTCAGGCGGTGGCGCGGTAGAGCTCTGCAAGCTCCCGTGCCACGGCGTCAGGTGCGCCGGCACGGAAGAAGTCGGTGAAAACCCGCTCCACCTCGGCCGTCACCCCCGCAGCGTCCATGACAGGGGAGCGCTGCACCCTTTTCCTCAGCCCCTGGCGCAGCTCCGCCAGGTGATCGGGATCCCCGGCAAGCCTCACCGCCGTCGCGACATACTCCGCCTTGTGCTCGGCAATAAGCTCGGACAGCCCGCAGTTGGTGAGTATGGTGACTCCGGTGCGCCCCGCATGGCTTTTTCCCGCCAGGGTCAGCACCGGGACCCCCATCCAGAGAGCCTCGCACGTCGTGGTGGTGCCGTTGTACGGGAAGGTGTCGAGCGCCATGTCGACTCTGCCGTACTGTTCCAGGTGCTCGTACGTCCCCACATTTCCCCCTTCCAGATCGATCCGCTCCGGATCCACCCCGAGCCACCCGAGGGTCTCCCGTATCCGCGCCGCCACGCATCGCCCGGAGAGCGCCTTCGCCTTCACCAGGAGCCGCGAGGTCGGGAGCGCCAGGAGGACCTGCGCCCAGAGCCCGAGCACCTCAGGGGTCACCTTCGCCAGGTTGTTGAAGGAGCCGAAGGTGAGATACCCGTTCCTGCGGAAGGGGGGGGGCGCCACCGGCGGGGAAGGGTTCGGCGCCCCGTAGCAGGAGAAGATCCGCGGCAGCCTGATAAGCGCCTCGGTGTGGAGCTCGTCACTCTCACCGGGGGGGTCGACGAGGGTGTCGGTGAGGCGGTAGTCGACGGTCGGCAGGGCGCTGGTGTTCGGGTAGCCGATCCAGGTCACCTGTATCGGGGCCGGCTTCCGCGCCAGGAGAAGGGGGCGGCTTCCGCCGGTGTGGCCGGCGAGATCGACGAGTATGTCGATGCCGTGGCTCGCGATCTGGCGAGCAGCGGCTTCGTCGCCGACGCCGCAGATGTTGATCCAGCGGTCGCACAGCCCCTGCAGGCGCTCCGTCACGCGGCAGGGGCTCGCGACGTTCGCGTAGCAGAAGATCTCGAAGCGGCTCCTGTCGTGATGGCGCAGGATCGGCTCGATGAAGTAGGCGACCGAGTGCTCCCGGAAGTCAGGGGAGAGATAGCCGAGCCTGATGCGGCGCTCCTCCCGTGCGAGCGGTGCGCGGTCCATGCGCGGGCGCAGCGGCTCCGCATGACGGGCCGCGAAGGAGAGATGCTCCTCGAAGATCTGTCGGGGGGAGAAGCACGGCGAGTAGTGCAGGGCGAAAAGAAGATTCTGGTGCGCGTCCAGGTGTTCCGGCTCGAGGCGCAGCGTCTCCCGGTAGGCGTGCACCGCCTCCTCGCTCTGCCCGCTCGCCATGAGAATGTTCGCGAGGTTATACCAGAGGCGGGCGACGTCGGGCTGCACCTTTATCGCCTCCTTGAGCCGCTCCCCCGCCTCCCCCGGCCTGCCGAGGCTCTTCAGGAGCATCGCCAGGTTCACCTGGGCGTCCTGGTACCAGGGGTGCAGGCCTGCCGCCTCGCGGTAGTGGATCAAGGCCTCTTCGAGAAGCCCCTGCTGCTGCAGCACAACGCCTAAGCCGTTGTGAGCCTTGTGGGACTCCGGCGCGAGGCGCAGCGCCTTGCGGAAATGCTCCTCGGCGATGGTGAACTTCCCGATCCCCGCCTTGATGGCGGCGAGGGTGTAGTGTGCGTCCGCGCAACCGGGATCCTTCTGCAGCGCATCCTTCAGGTAGCGCACTGCCTCCTCAGGCATCCCCTTCTTCAGCAAAAGCTCGGCGAATTTTACCGCCGCCTGACCCTGTCCTGCCTCGGTAATCATGCTAACTCCCGTACATCGTGAAGGCGCGCAGCCGGTCCAGGCGCGCGCCGAGCAGTGTCGATCTTCCCTGCCAATCCTTGAGCTGCGCGACCGCGCACGACACGTTCGAGAGGCCGTTCCCGATAAAGGCGTCGCAGCGCAGCGCCAGGAGGACGTCCACCAGGACCTCCTTCCCGAGGCGATAGCGGCTCGTTCCGTGCTGGTAGTGCACCCCCTGGCCGTTCGCCGTCCTCACCGCGTCGCCGTGGATGATTCTCTCCCCGTATCTCCCCGAAAAGCGGGCCAATAGGGTGTCGTCGTCCGTAATGAGGAATAGGCGTGCCTCGGGGTGGGAGGCGAGGAAGCGGTCTATGTAGGGGGGGTAGAGCGCGTTCAGCCGCTCCAGATTGGGGTCTTCCCCACCCTTGTCCCCGCCGCGCGCGTGGACCGCCAGCAGGGTGAGCCCCGCCATGCGGCGCCGGTGGAAATCCTCCACCTCCGCGGCGATCTCCGGCCGCACCGTGAGGTAGCGCTGGAAGAGATCGCGGCACAGCGAGTCGGGATCGTTGCCGTAGAGCCGGTGGCCGGGGGGAATCCACGGCACCAGGTCGTTCACCGAGAAGTGGAAGTCGCTTACCACCACCTCCTCGCGCCGGCCGAGGGCGTGCAGCGCGGAGAGGCGCGAGCCCGCCCCGCTCCAGACGTTCACCCCTTCCTGAGCCAGGTTCCCCGCATGCCACTTTCCAGGAAAAAAGGAGCGGGCGCTGCGGGAGAGGTCGTGGAGCGACACCGGGGAGAGCGGTGCAAAAAAGGTTTCGAAGGCGTTTCCTGCCGGGACGTCGCTGAAAAGACTGTTGCCTCCCCAGTGCACGACGGGGGTCCGGCCGGTGATCTCCGCCAGGAGGAGGGCGCCGAGGAGGTGGCTCACGTCGGACCAGAACCCGTACCCCCACGCCTTGATGAGGAGAAAGCCGTTCTGCGCGGAGCGCCCCCCCTTGCAGCGCTCTGCCTCGCGCGCCTTCAGAAGGGCGATGGCGGTGCCGGTGCTGCCATCGCCGAGCTCGACCGCTTTCCCGTAGTGCCTTGCAGCGTACCCGTCTTCACCGAGCTCCCGTGCCACATCCCCGACGGCACGGTGCAGGGGGGCCGACTCCCCGTCCCGTTCCAGGAGGTGGCGGCACAGGAGATCTGCAGAGGTAATAAGGCCGCGCTGGAGAAGTGCCCGTGCGATGCGCAGCAAGGTGTCGGAGGCGATCGTGCAGCGGTTCGGGGGGGTGCGTTCCCCCCCGACCGCAGCGGCGCAACGGTCCAACTCCTCGGCAAGTTCCTCTTCCCTCACTGCGTTGAAAGTCTTTTCCAGCCACGGGAGCGCCCGCGATCCCGTGAGCGGGTCTTCGAGAGCCACCAGGAAGGAGCGCAGCGCCTCGTCGAGCAGGCCTTGCGCGAGATAACCCTCCCCGGCTGTTACAAGATCGCGGGGGGGGAGCGGCGCTGGGGTCGTCTGCATGACCTTCCCCCTCCCGCACCACTCTTCCCAGATCCCGCGGAATGCCTTCTCCACCTTTCGTGCGAAGGTGGGGGCGTCGAGGAGGGGGGAGGCCGCCATCATTTCCCGAAGCGAAGCGCGCAGCTCGCCGAGTTGCTCCAGGTTTCCACCGAGCGAGACCGCGGCGTCTCTGAATTCCTCCGCCGAACCTGCCACCAGAAAGGGGAGCCCGACCGCCGAAAGCAGCGTCGCCCCTACCCGCGAGCGATGCTCACCGCCGCAGAGCGAAACGACCGGCACCCCCATCCAGAGCGCTTCGCACGTCGTGGTGGTGCCGTTGTAGGGGTAGCTGTCGAGGGCGATGTCCACCGTGCGGTAGAGGGCGAGGTGCTCCGCGTAGGTGGGGGTGTTCCCCATGAGGATGAGGCGCGAAGAGGAGATCCCTTCGCAGGCAAAGAGCTCCACCAGCCTCCGCCTCGTCCCGGCGTCGGCGAGGGAATACCCTTTCACGACGATCCGGGAGGTGGGGATGGCGCGCAGCACCGTGCACCAGAGGGCGACCGTCTCCGGTGTGATCTTCGCCGGGTTGTTGAAGGAGCCGAAGGTAACGGTTCCTGTCTTCAGCGCCGGGAGGGGGCCGACCTCCGGGGCGTCGGGCACGGGCTCGAAGCAGGTGAAGGCGCCCGGCAGGCGCAGCAGCCTTTCGGTGTGCAGACGGTCCGTCAGACCGATGGGGTCGCAGATCTCGTCGGTGATGCGGTAGTCGATGGCGGAAAGCCCCGTCGTCTGGGGGTAGCCGATCCAGGTGACCTGCACCGGCGCGGGCTTGCGGCCGAAGAGGGGGAGCCGGTTCCCGGCTGTGTGCCCGGAGAGGTCGACCAGGATGTCGATGCCATCGTCGCGGATCAGCCGCTCCGTTTCGGTGTCGGAAAGGTGCGAGATGTCGCGCCAGTGCTCCGACAGGCGGGAGAGGTATTCGGTGTGCCGGTCGGGGGCGCAGACATTGGCGTAGCAGAAGAGCTGGAAGGCGCTGCGGTCGTGGTTTTTCAGCACAGGTTCGATGAAGCGTGCGACCGCGTGATCCCGGAAGTCGGCCGAGAGGTAGCCGAGGCGGATCTTGCGCTGCGGATCGGGGTCGTTGCTGTGCGGCTGGAAAGGTCGGGTGCAGGCGTCGCCGAAGGCGCGGTGCTCGGCAAGTATCGCCTCCCCGGGGATACCCGCCGGGTAGTTGAGGGCAAAAAGGAGTGAGCTGTGCGCCTTCAGAAACTGCGGGTTGATCCTCAACGCCTCGCGGTACAGCGGGAGGGCATCCTGGGCTCGCCCCTGCGCCTTCAGGGCGTTCGCCAGGCTGTTCAGCGCCTCGGGAAAGGCGGGGTTCAGCCGCAGCGCGCCCTCGGCGGCGGTGATCGCCTCGCTTGTCCTGCCGAAGCGCTCGTAGAGCACCGAGAGGTTGTTGTGCGCCTGGGCGTACCGCGGATCGAGGCGCAGTGCCTCAAGGAAAGCGGCTTCGGCCTCTTCGTTTCTCCCGAGGAGCGACAGGGTGAGCCCCAGGTTGTTGCGGATCCCCGGATTTGCCGGCGAGATCGCGGCGGCGGCCTGCAACTGGGGAAGGGCTTCCTGCACCTTGCCGAGGCGGGCGAGGGTGCAGCCGAGGTTGAAGCGTGCCTCCCCCCAGTCGCGCCGCAGCGAGACCGCCTGCATGAAGTGGGGGAGGGCGGATGCAGGGTCGCCCCCCCGGTCGAGCGCGCACCCCAGGTTGAAATGCGCCTCCGCAAAGAGGGGCTCCCGCTCCAGCGCCGCACGGTAGCGGTCGACGGCTTCTTGAAACTTCCCTTCCCTGAAGAAGGTGTTTCCTTCGGCGAAGAGTGTGGCTGCCGAAAGGGTCACGCGACCCTCGCAACGGCGCAGGCAGCTAGCAGCTCCTGGCTCTCCCGGTCCACCGGGTTGAACTCTAGAGCGTGCCGCAGCAGGATTGTGGCGTAATTCGTCGACCCTCCCTGCATAAGACCCCTTGCCAGGTCGCGCAGGTAATCGCCGCAGTCGTAGCGCATCCGGGAGAGCTTTTGCATGAGCTCCCGCCCCTCGCTCTCCCCCAGGATGAGCTGCGCCGCGGAGGAGAGAGCGAGCGCAGGGGGGTAGTCGGCATGGCTTGCCAGCAGGACTCGAACCCGTGCCAGGGCGTCGCGGGCGCGACCAAGGAAGAGCTCTGCCTTGGCGGCGTTGAAGGCGGCTTCTTTCAGATCTGGAGCGACGCTGAGCGCTTTCTGCGAGTGGCGCAGGGCTATTTCGTAGTCTGCGGTGCAGAGGTGCACGTATCCCAGGTTGAAGAGCGCTTCGCAATTCTCGGGCTCCACGGCGAGCACCCGTTCCCAGAGGCTCACCGCTTCGTCAAAGCGGCCGAGCTCAGTCGCCTGCACGGCGAGCTCTGTCAAGGCTTTGACGTCCCTGCTGTCCCGGGCAAGCTTCAGCATGCCGAGCTCGAAGTACCTTTCCTGCTTCTCCCGGCATTTCTCCGTGTCGAGCTTCCCGTAGTGGTGTACCGGCACGGGGCACGCCGCGATGGCGGCTTCCACCCTCAGGAGCGAATCCTCCACGAGCTCGTGAACCTCCCCCTCGAAGCGGATCCGCGCATCGTTGCGGAAGAGCCTTACCTTCACGCTCGGCGTCCACCCCGAGCCCCCTTCTTCGCCGGGGTACTCGCCGCTGTTTCCCTGCCAGTTCTTGCGGGAGACGCTGTCGGTGTAGTTGCGCGTGGTCATGAGATATGCGTCAGCTTCACCGGAGAGGAGCGTGCGTACCCCCTCCAGGTCGCGCCGCGCGAGCACCTCGTCCCCATCCAGCACGAGGATCCAGTCCCCCGTCGCCTGCGACAGGGAGACGTTTCGCGCATCGGAGAAGCTCCCGGTCCAGGGGTAGGAGTAGACCCGGGCGCCGAAAATGGCGGCAATTTCTGGGGTGCGGTCCGTGGAGCCGGTGTCGACGACCACGATCTCGTCGACGAGACCCTTTACACTGGCGAGGCAGCGCGGCAGGTGCTTCCGCTCGTCCTTTACGATCATGCACAGCGAGAGGAGCGGACGGCCGGGAACCCGGACCGGCTCCAGCGGCCCCACCCCCCGGCGCACCGAGAGGGCGGCAGTGATCATGGCGTCGTCCATCCCGAAGGCGGCCGCGGCACCCTCGATCTCCGCCATGGCGCCTTCCCGATTCCCCGAGGTGAGAAGGAGATCGATCAGGGCGAAGTGCAGGGCGCGGTGCTGCGGGTAGAGCTCCCTCGCCTCGCGGATGCGGATCTCCTCCTCCGCGAGTCTGCCGGCGCGGGAGGCGACGGTGTGGTACAGGGCGAGCGCCTTCAGGTCGTGGGGTGCCAGCACGAAGCCGAGCTCTGCGTGATAGAGCGCCTCGTCTGCTCTCCCCTGCTCCTCCAGGAGACGGGCGAGGGCCGTGTGGGGAGCGCCGAAGCCGGGATCGAGCCTCAGCGCCTCCGCCAGAAGAAGCGCTCCCTTGCCGCTCTCGCCGCGGGCGGCCGCCACCTCCCCTGCAAGGCAGAGGGTCGCGCCCGTTGCGGCAAGGGAGAGGGCGCGCTCCGCGTGAGCCCCTGCTCTCGCGACATCGCCGAGATTCAGGTGGCAACGCCCGGCTATAGCCTCCTGCAGCGCTTCCTCCCCTGCGGGGATCCGCCCGACGACCCCGAGCGCATCCTGATAGCGGCCGCTCTCCATGAGGATCTCGCAGAGGAGAAGGTACGGCGCAGGCAACTCAGGGGAGAACCTGATCCCCTCGTTCAGGAGGATCTCCACCGCATCCTGCACCCGTCCCTGATCGCTCAGCTTTCTTCCCTTCTGGGACGCGTTCCAGGTGGCGAGCTTTTTGGCCACCGGCTCGTCCAGGGAGGGAAGGTGCCACTTCGCGTCAAAGACCGCACGGTTCCGGGTGATCGTTCCCTGGTAGTCGATGCCGTTGGCGATGAAGGAGCGGCTGCCGTAGTGATGGATGAAGACGTCCCCGGCGATGGCGAGGCGGTAGCCGGCAAGGGCGGCTCGCAGGCAGAGGTCGTCGTCCTCGAAGTTGCCGGTGAGAAAGGTGGTGTCGAGTCCGCCGATCTCTGCAACGAGGGAGCGCGGCATGAGGAGGCAGTATCCCACCAGCCGGTCTGTCTCGATGCGCCGGTTGAGATGCGCTTCCCTGAAGGAGGCGGCGTATTTCTCCAGCTCCTCGACGGATTCGTAGCGTGCTGTGTTTACCCGCTGGAGCCCCGCGATCTCGTTCGTCATCGGTCCCACCAGCCCCAGCGCGGGGTCGTGGTCGAAGTGCCGCAGCATCCCGGAAAGCCACTCCGGCGTCACCAGGGTGTCGTTGTTGAGAAGCAGAAGGTATTCCCCGGCAGCCGCCGCCATCCCCACAGTGCACCCTCCGGCGAAGCCGAGGTTCTCGCCGTTTTCAAAGAGCCGGCAGCTGCTTTCTTCCAGGCAGAGCTCCCTCAGCCACTCGACCGTTCCGTCCGTGGAGCCGTTGTCCACCAGGATGATCTCGTGGGACTCCGGGGTGTGGCGCCGGATGCTCTCGATGCACCCCCTGGTGCACTCGATCTCGTTGTAGGTGACGATGATGATGGAAACCTGGGGGCGCCGAAGCGGGACCGCGCGCAGGAGATACTGGTAGTCGAGGCTCTCCTCCTGGAGCGTGCCGGTGTCGACTCCGGCGCCGGCAAGCGCCGCTACTACCGGGGCGGGGATGCCGGGGTCGTCGTTGAAGCGGGTGGTGCCTAGATCGGTCACGGTGAAACCCGCACCTTCGAGGAGGGCGAGCGCGCTTTTCCTGGTGAAGAAGCGCAGGTGACCCCTGTCGAGGATCCCCGCGTCCTGGTAGCTCCAGTCACCCTCCAGAAGCCCCCTTACCACGGACCAGTGCCGCACGTTCGGCACGCTCGCCACGAGCTCTCCGCCGGGAGCGATTTTCCCCTCCAGCGCGGTCAGGATCGTTCCCGGGTCGGCGAGGTGCTCGAGCACATCTGCGCAAACGATGGCGTCGAAGTAGCGCTCCGGGAGTTGTGCGACGACCTCCTCGACCGGTGACGCGAAGACGCGGTCGAGCACGACCGCCGCCTGCGCGGAAGCCTCCGCTGCCGGCTCGATCCCCCAGATCTCCGCATCCTGCCGTTTCTTCAATGCCGCGCCGAGCCCCCCGGCGGCGCACCCCACGTCGAGGACCGTGCGCGCCTTGCGGCTCACCAGCTCCTGGACCTCGGGGCGGGTGCGGGAAAAGTAGCAGATGTCCCCGCTTCCCGCATCTGCTCCGGATGCGCATGGCTCCTCGGCTGCGGCCTCAGATCCCGAGAGTACGGCGAGGTTGCCGAGGGCGAGCGCGCTGTGGGGATCGAGCTCCAGCGCGCGCAGGTAGTGCGCCTGCGCCGCCTCGGGGCGCTCCATGAGCTGGCAGATCATGCCGAGGGTAAGCTGGGTCTCCAGGTCCTCCGGATTCTCCGTTGCGGCGCGGGTGTAGTACTGCAGGGACTGCTGCAGTTCGAGCTTCATGAAGCTCTTCAGCTGCGCGGCGTAGGCCGGGTCGGTAGGGTCCAGGAGGACCGCCTTCTCGAAATGCTTCTTCGCGTGGCCGATCATCCCGCTGCGGTAGTACCTTTCCGCAAGATCCCGGTGGCCTGGGGCCCACGCGTCGTGGCGCTCCACGAAACGCTCCAGCAGGGGGATGATCTCGGCGGTGTCGGCGTCACTCTTACCGGCGGCGACACGCCGGTACTCCTCCAGCGCGGCGGGGGGAAGGGTGACGGGGGGAGGAGCGAGGGGGAGGTACTTCTCGTGGTAGATCCTCTGCACCTCGAGGTACTCAAGGGTCGGCAGGTCCCCCTTGCGGGAGACCGTCTCCGGGCTCAGCCAGTACAGGCCGACGAACTCCGGGACGTGGACAAACGAGTGCCTGAGGGCGGCGCGCAGCCAGAACTCGTAGTCCGCCGCGCTCTTGAAGCGCTCGTCGAAGTAGCCGATCTCGTCGTGCAGCGACCTGCGCCACAGCGGGAAGGGGCCGACGCAGCAGAGCTCCAGAAGCCCCATGCGGTCGAACTCCGGCCAGCGCTTGAAGCCGTGCGGTGCGTGCCCGGCGAAGGTCTCGTTTTCCTTCTCGGTGATGCGCATGTCGCCGTAGGCAAGGACAGACTCCGGCCGCGCCTCGAGGGCGCCCACCAGCGTCTCGAAAGCGTCTACCCGCAGCCGGTCGTCCGTGTTGGCGTTTGCCACGAAGGTGCCGGTGGCCATGCGGATGCCGCGGTTCCATGCCTGGTACACCGTCTCGCGCCGCTCCGTCCGGATATACCGGATGTTGTCGTACCGTTTCTGGAAATCCTCCACCACGGCGCGCTCGTTCTGCGGCGAGGCGCTGTCGATGACGATGATCTCCAGGCGGTCGGAGATCGTCTGCGCTTCCAGGTCCGCGAGCTTTCCGGGGAGGAAACGCTCGGCGTTGTAGGTGGAAACGATGGCGGAGACGAGATACGGTGCGCGGCTTCTCTTCATCAGGCGGCAACCTTCTGCGACACGAGGATCGGGAGGGGAGGGAGCGGGTTGTACTGCGGCCGTTCCGCCGCAAAGATCTCCCGCTCGCGGGCCAGGACGATGTTTGCTTCGGCGGTGTAGCCCGCCTTGTCCTTCGATTTTTGCAGCGGGTGGTCGCGGAACCCCGCCAGCAGCGTGTCCACCGCGTACAGCGGCGCGTGGCGGAAAAAGCGCGCCCACAGCTCCAGGTCGGCGGCGAGCTTCATGTCCGTCCTGATATGTGCGCCGGCGCGCTCCCAGAGGGAGCGCTTCCAGAAGATTCCTTCCTGCTGGATGAAATCCTCGTCGGCGAGGTACCTGGCGCGGGAGTTGAGGGGGAGGTAGGGGAGGACCCCCTTCTGGCGGCCGGCCTGGTCGAAGGAGTTGGGGCGCCCCATGATCCACTCCACCGCCGCGTCCGCGCCGAAGATCTCCGCGGCGGTTTCGAAGGCGCCGGGGTGGAACATGTCGTCCGCGTTCAGCCAGGTCATGATCTCCCCGGTTGTGCGGCGCAGGCCGTCGTCGATGGCGCGGTACTGCCCGCCGTCCGGGCGGCTCTGCCAGTAGGTGAAGTGCCGCTCGTACTTCTTGAGGATCTGCACCGTATTGTCGGTGGAGCCGCCGTCCATGACGATGTACTCGAGGTTCGGGTAGTTCTGGGAGAGTATCGAATCGAGGCACGCCTCCAGGTACTCCCCGTAGTTGTACGACGGGGTGACGAGGGAGATGCGGGGCGCCGCCGTTTTGACCCGGATGGTCGGGAGGAGGGACGCTGCCGCAGGGGTGACCTCGCGGCTCGGCTCGGCGGGGGCGAGCTTTTCACCCCTCTCCAGCGCCTGGGCGTCCCGTACGATGGCGCAGAAGCGGCGCCCGTAGGCCACCACGAGATCCTTCGCCTCCTCCGCGGCTTCCCGCTCGCGCACACGGTCCGGCCCCGGCGCGAGGCGGGGCAGGAGATTCCTCACGGTGGCGGCAAGGGAGTCGGAGCTGTGGCGCTCGAAGTAGACGCCGTGGCGCGGCGCCTGCTCCTGGTGCACCGGGAGGTCGGAGAGGATCATGGTCTTTCCGAGGACGCGGCAATCCTCCACCACGGTGCTCCACCCCTCGAAGAGGGAGGGCTGCACCACGGCGAGCGCCCTGCGCACGAGCTGGATCTGGTCCTGGCGCGGGATGTTGCCGAGGATGTGGACCAGGTGCTCGATCCCCAGTTGGCGCAGCTGGTCCTGCAGAGCTTCGAAATAGCCGGGGGCGCGGTAGTCCACCGTGTAGCCGGTGCAGGCGAGGTGCATGTCGTGCCCCGTGCGGTGCAGCTTCGCGATCGCCTCGAAGAGGACCGGATGGTTCTTGTGGGCCCAGAACTGGTTGCTGCAGATCAGGAAGCGGTCCGGCAGCCCGTAGCGCTCCTGCACCGCGAGGAACTCCGTGCTGTACCACTTCTCCTGCGGGAGTGCGTAAAAGGGGAGGACGCGGGTGAGCGCGGGGGAGCCTGGATAGAAGCGGTTGAAGTCGTCGAGGGCGGAGTTGGAGCTAAAGACGAGGATCTGCGCCTCTTTCCCCATGGCGGCGAAGTTTTTGGTGCGCGACTCCCGCTCCTCCTCGTTGAAGAAGTGGGGGAGATAGTGGTGCTGGAAATCGGGGATCCAGGAGGCGACCCGGGCGGTCGGCCAGCTTCCGTTCATCAGCGGGAAGTAGAAGTCGATGAAGTGCAGGAGCTCTTCATGGGAGGTGGTGTAGTAGAACTCCGGGTGGTCCTTCTGGAAGTCACCGACGAAGATCGTCGCCTTGAAGTGCGGCAGCATCCCCTCGTGCACCTTCAGGTGCGGGAGGCTGAACTCATTCAGTATCAGGTACAGTTCGGGACGTTCCGGCTCCGGCAGGGAGGATAGCGCCTTCACCAGGTGCTCGATGTAGCACACGCCGCCGAGCCATGCCGTCCCCCCGATGATGGGGATTCCCACTCGCAGTCTTTGAGTCATTTGATGCAAACCTCTCTTTTTCCGTCCAGTTGAACCAGTCGACGTAGCGGGCCAGTCCCTCATCGAGACCGACCTGCGGGGCGAAGCCGAGGGCGGCGATCTTGGCGATGGAAGCCTGCCAGTTCAGCGGATCCCCCTGGCGGACCTTTCCGTTGAAAACGATCCTCTTGCGGTTGCCGAAGTGTCCCCCGATGATGGCGGCGAGCTCAGCCATCGTCGTCTGCACCCCCGCTGCCATGTTGTAGATGCCGGAGGCGTCCGCCCTGTGCAGGCACTCCACCCCCCGGGCCACGTCGCTTGCGTGAACGAAGTCGCGGCTCTCCCTTCCGGTACCAAAGAGTTCCACCTCGCTCGTGGAGGGGTCCGAGAACTTGCGGCAGATGTCGTACACGACCTGCTTTTCCAGCCTCTCCCCGTAGGCGGAGAAGATGCGCAGCACCGCCACCTTCAGGCCGTGCAGCGTGGCGTACTCTTTGGCCAGCGTCTCGTTCATGACCTTGTGGTAGCCGTAGGGAGAAACCGGCTTTTGCGGCGCGTGCTCCGGGATCGGCAGGGTATCGGGGTTACCGTACACCGACGCGCTGGAAAGGAGGACGAAGCGGCAGTCGGGGGCGTGGACGCGCACCGATTCGAGGGTGAAGGCGAGTACCTCCACCGTCTTTCGGAAATCGGCGTACGGATCGCGCACCGAATCGACCACCGACGCCGTCCCGGCGCAGTGCACGAGGAGGGTGGGGCGAAACTCCTTGATCAGTGCGTGGAACGTCTCGTCCGGGAGGGTCATGCCGCAGAACTTCCACAGGTTCGGGTATGCAAGGGAGGCCGCCGGCGTCGCGTTGAAGCGTCCGACCGCAGCGACGGCGTGCCCTGCCTCGCCGAAATAGCGGGCGATGTGCGAGCCGAGGAACCCGCCCGCCCCGGTAACGAGGACGCGTTCGACCGTCATCAGCGGGTCCGTATGGCGAAGGCCACGCCGTACCCCGATTCGGTGTACTCGTAGTGGGTGAGGAAGGGAAACTCCGCCATGGCGCGCTGCCAAACCTTCAGGAGGTAGGTATGGGCGGGGTGGCAGATATCGTCGAAGACGAGTACCCCGCCGACGGAGAGGCGCGGGATCACGTTTTTGAGGTCGTCGAAGGCGCCGTCCTCGGTGTGGTCGCCGTCCACCGTGATGAGGTCGAGGCTCAGCAGCGGGTTATTCTGGAAGAAGGCGGGAACCGTCTCGTGGCTGTTGCCGTTCACAAAGTAGAGCTCCCCGGTATGGCCATGCTTTGCCAGCTCGCTCTTCACGAACTCCGGCCCGGGATTCTCCATCCCCGCGTAGTTCTGCTGCCACATATCGAAGGCGACCATGACCGTGGAGGGGGAGCCGTGTGCGACGGCGCACGCCGACCTGCCGCGCCGCACGCCGATCTCCATGTAGGTGCGGGGCTTGATCGTTTTGGCGATGGCGTAGAGGACGTTTACGATGTCGAGGTAATGCCACTCCTTGCCGAAGCGGGCGCGGCTCTCCCGGTAGAAGGCGTCGACGTAGCGGACGTACTCGTCACTGGCGAGCTCCCCGTGAAAGGAGAGGATCTCCCCCCAGGTCTGTTCGCTGGTGGCGATCCTGGCGAGGGTCGTGGGGGTGAGGATTACGGGGCCGTAGTGGTTGGCGCCGTGGTCGAAAATGCTCTGTAACATCCCTGCTCCTTTTGGTTCGGCTGCTTCTTTGGCAAGTGCGTTTGAGTAGGAAAATAAAGTCACAATTCAAGACCTGACCCCGGGGTCAGGTCTTGAATTATAAGGTCGTCGGAGGTCTTGCAGTGGCTGCAACGGGCGTGCCATCTGGTGGCTGCTATAACTGCTTGGTATTGCAGCGGTTCAGAGTCTGCGGTGGCAGTCAAAACTTTGAACGACTTGTGGCGGCTGGGGCCGCCATCGCAGGCAAGATGCCTGCGCTCCAGTGTGAATGGCACCCGCCACAATCCGGCAACATCGTTCCCCGCGGCGGACAAGGCTGAAGCCGCGCTGGAGCACAGGCTTCCAGCCTGTAGCCGCGGCGCGAGCCGCGTAGTCTATGGCGGCTGGGCCGCCACGTACCTAAAGGTTCCCGCGCCCCGTGAGGATCGGGTCGAGCCGGGTGACCAGCGCGTTGCGGCGCAGGATTTCCCGGTATTCTTCGCGAGACGGTATCCCTACCTGACGCCTTTCCTCCACAATCCTCTCGATATCCTCTGCGGTGCGCGTCCTCTCCCACCCTCCCGTGCGCGGGGAGTACATCTTCACGATCTGCGCGGGATTCCCCACCGCGACGGAGAACGGAGGGATGTCCCTTGTCACCACGGCGTTGGCGCCTATGACGCTCCCGCGTCCGACGGTGAGATTCCCGGATATGACCGTGTTGATGCCGAGCCAGCAGTTTTCCTCGACGACAACCCTGCGGTTCAGGGTCGCGCCCTGCTGGATGACCGGCTGCATGATGTCGGTGTAGATATGGTCGGCGTCGGAGATGTACACGCGCGGCGCAAAGACGCAGTAGTCGCCGATCTCCAGCGTCCCTCCGGTGGAGATCATCCCCTGCCGGCCGACGAGGACGCAGCGTCCGATGCGCAGCCGGACGTGCTCGTCCCGCACGCACACATTCAGCCAGCTGCAGTCCCCGATGCAGCTCCCCTCGCCGATGGAGATATTCCTCATGCCGAGCACCTGGACCAGCGTCCCGAACGACACCTCGGGGAACGCCGCCGCAAGATCATCGGTCGGGGGCGCCGGTGCCGCGGGAACTTCAGGGCCCTTTGCCACTGATGAGGTAAGGCGCCTCTGCAGCGCTTCCTCTTTCTGCCTCTGCAGCGCCTCGAAGCGCGCCATGGCGCCCTCTGCCGGTGCGGCTGCCGCAGCAGACGGCGCGGTCACTGAAGCCGGAAGGTACTTCCGGATGATGGCATCGAGCTCCGCCGCGCGCTTCTGCATGGAGTACTCCCGCAGGCAGCGCTCCTGTCCCCTCCTGGCGATCGCCTCCCGCTCTTCAGAATGGGCGAGATAGTGGTGCACCTTCTCGATCAGCTCCCCCGGCGAGGCGTACGTCTCCAGCTCGCGTCCCGGCTCGAAGTAGCGGCTGATGTTGGGGTGGTAGTCGGTGAGGAGGAAGCTCCCGCTCCCGGTCGCTTCGAAGAGGCGCATGTTGCCTGCCTGGTCCTCGCCGATGTCGATCTGCACGTTGAGAGCGATGCGCCCCCGGCGCAGGGTGCGGTACATATCCATCCCCCACACACCGCCATGGTTGCGCATGGCGATCCCTGCTTCCAGCCGGTCCATCGACCCGGGGATGAAGTAGGCGAGGGAAAAGGAGCGGTCGTCGGTAAGAAGCGCCTTGGAGGCGTGGTTCAGCACCTCGCGTCGCGCGCCGTGCTCGCCGGTGACCTGCCCGGTGAAGACGACGTCGTGCCTCTTCTCCTCCGATGCTACGGTCTGCGCGATGTGAGGGGGAAAACCGGGCATGAAGAATTCCCGCCCCCGCGCGCCGTGCTTCACCGCGAGCTCCAGCCCGAACTTGAAGTTGGAAAGGATGAGATCGAAGTCGGACCAGTCGGTTTGCGCAGGGACGCTCGCCGCGCGCCACCCCAGTACGAGCCGCGGACGGTACGAAAGGGCGCGGACAAAGCGGCTGTCGAAGCAGATCGGGTCGGAGATGTAGATGATCTCCGGCCTTAGCATCTCCACCTGCATCAGCAGGACCTGCATGATGTCGCCGCACCCCTGCAGCGGCGCGTTTTCCGCCAGCCAGCGGCGCTGCAGCGGCTCGCAGTTGGCGATCACCAGGTTCGCGTCGTAGCCGAACTCCCCGAGGTAGGGAGCGAAAAGGTGCGAGCCCCCGAAGCCGTCCGCCACCAGAGCCGAGAGCTGCTTCTGGTACGCTTCTCCGGCGAGCCCCGGGCGCTGCGCGTAGAAGTCATCGAGGTAGGAGGAGTAGAAATTGACGATCTGCAGGAATTTCATGACGGTCCCTTTTACAGGTTGCGTGGGTCGGTCTTCTCGACGAAGAGCATCTGCCAGAGGACCAGGTTCATGAGCGTCCACACCCGGAGCGATTCCCCCCAGTCGGCGCGGCTCCAACCCCGGGCGCGGGTCTTCGCCATGATGTGCTCGCGCATGGCCCGCCCCTCCCAGAAGGGGGAGTCGAGCCAGAGCTTGTGGGAGGTGACCTTGTCGATGAGCGGCGCCATCCCGCCGTTGAACCACTCGATCATGGGGGAGTTGAAGCCGATCTTCGACTGTCGCTGGCGCACCCGATCCGGCATGATCCCCTCCAGCGCGTCGCGCAGCACCCTCTTCGTGTACCCTCCCCCCATCTTCGCGGAAGGGGGGAGCGCCAGGGCGTACGTTACCAGGCGCCAGTCCAGAAGGGGCATGCGCACCTCGATGCCGTGCGCCATGGAGCAGCGGTCGTAGTTTCTGAGGATCGCCGGCAGGAGGGTGTAGTGCACGTCGTTGTACAGGTTCTCGTTCACCCGCTCCATCGGCCAGTCGAGGTACCAGGTGTAGCCGCCGAGGAGCTCGTCGCCGCCGTGGCCGTCGAGGGAGACATAGACGCCGTCGCGGCGCAGCTCGCGGTAGATGCACCACACAGGTACGGCGAGCCCGCCGTAGACTTCCTCCATGGCCCACACCGAGTCGACCACGTGGGAAACCGCCTCCTCCGGGTCGAAGACCCAGTAGCGGGGGACGGCGCCGGTGTGGCCGACGACCTCGTCCGCGTACTGCCGCTCGTCGAGCATGGTGCCGGGGAAGGTGGCGATGAAGGAGCGCTGCCAGTCTTCGGGGCATCTCTTGAGGGACGCGGCGTCGTTCCCTTTCAGCCACGCCATGCCGGAGGCGACGGCGCTGGAGTCGATCCCGCCGCTCAGGCAGGTGCCGAGCGGCACGTCGGAGCGCATCCTGATCCGCAGCGCGTCGAAAAAGAGCTCGCGGAATTCCTCCACCTGCTCCCGGTAGGTCGCTGCTACCTGCGGCAGATGCGCGGAAGAGTCCCACCAGCGGCGCATGGTGGCGCTCCCGTCGCCGTTGACGGTGAGGCAGTGGCCCCCCAGAAGGCGCTTCACCCCCGCCATCAGGGTCTCCTCGCGGGTCCCTTCCAGCGCGTAGGAATTGGCGAGGAGATCGGGGACGACGTTGACGTCGAGCTGCGCGGGGAAGCCGGGAAGGGCGCTGAAGGCCTTCATCTCTGAGGCGAAGATGAGGGCGTTGTCGTGCACCGCGTAGTAGAGGGGCTTTACCGAGAAGCGGTCGCGGGCGAGAAAAAGGGTTTTCCTCGCCGATTCCCATACGGCAAAGGCCCACATGCCGTTGAAGCGGGTGAGGCACTCCTCCCCCCAGCGGGCGTAGGCGGCGACGATGACCTCCGTGTCGGTCTCGGTGGCGAAGCGGTATCCCTGCGCCTCCAGCTCGGCGCGGATTTCCAGGAAGTTGTATACCTCGCCGTTGAAGGTGATGAAGAGCTCGCGGCCGTCCGGGGTGCGGTAGCGCATGGGGCAGGCGCCGACCTCGCGCGGGTCGAGGATGGCGAGGCGCCGGTGCCCGAGGGCGAGCTGCGGCTCCAGGTGGATCCCCCGGCCGTCCGGGCCGCGGTGCGCGAGGGCATCGGTGAGGGCGTCGATGTCGCGGCGCTCCACGGTGCCCCGGAAGCTATAGATCCCTGCGATGCCGCACATCAGGCGCCTCCCTGGAGCCGAAGGAGGGTGGAGGCGACGTGGCAGACCTGCTCCTGCGTGAGCTCAGCCGACATCGGCAGCGAGAGGATTCGTCCCGCTGCGGCGCTCGCGGCAGGATACCCCGCCGAGTCGAAGCGGTCGGCATATGCCTGCAGGAGGGGGAGGGGGATGGGGTAGTGGATACCCGTCTCGATCCCCTCCCTGTGCAGCCCTTCCTTCAGCGCTTCCCGGCGCCCGCTCTCTATCACGAAGAGGTGGTAGACGTGGCGCGCCTCAGGCTCTTCCTGGGGGAGGAGGATGTCGGCGCCTGCGAGGAGGGTGCGGTAGGTCTCGGCGTTTGCGCGCCGCAGCTCGGTCCACTTTTCGAGGTGCGTGAGCTTCACGGAGAGGATCGCCGCCTGCATCCCGTCGAGCCGGGAGTTGCGCCCCTCGAAACGGTGGTCGTACTTGGCGATCCTGCCGTGGTTGGCGATCATGCGGCTCGCGGTGGCCAGTTCCTCGTCGTTGGTGACGATGGCGCCGGCGTCGCCGTAGGCGCCGAGGTTCTTCCCGGGGTAGAAGCTGAAGCAGCCGAAGTCGCCGAAGGTGCCGACGCGGCGCCCGCGGTAGAGCGCGCCGTGGGCCTGGGCGCAGTCCTCGATGACGCTCAGGCCGTGCCGCCGGGCAAGCGCCATGACGCCGTCCATATCGCAGGGGCGGCCGTAGAGGTGCACCGGGATGATGGCGAGGGTCTTTTCGGTGACGCGGCGCTCGGCGTCGGCGAGGTCGAGTGTATGTGAACCGGGTAGGGCGTCGCAGAAGACGACGCGGTATCCGGCGCGGGTCACCGCCTCGCTGGTGGCGATAAAGCTGTTGGCCGGCACGATGACCTCGGCGTCGTCGGGAAGCTCGAGGGCTGCCAGCGCGATCTCCAGTGCGTCGGTGCCGTTGCCGACCCCGATGCAGTGGTCGGCCTCGAGGTACCCTGCGAAGGAGTCTTCGAAGGACTTGACGTGCTTGCCGCCGATGTAGGCGGATTCGGCGATGACGGAGCGGATCGCGGCATCTATATCGGCTGCTATGGAGAGGTACTGCCGGTGCAGGTCGAGAAAGGGGACTTTCATGGCGTTATTTCCCTAATGAGGCGGGCCGGGTTTCCCGCGTAGATCCCCGGGGCGTCGATGTCGCGGGTGACTACCGCTCCCGCGCCGATGACGACGTCGTCGGCAATGGATACCGGGAGGACCGTGGCGTTGGTCCCGATGGAGACACGGTTACCGATACGGGTCCCTTTCCAGAGGGTGCGGTCGCCGCGGGCCGGGCCGCCGGTGGCAAAGGTGTCGTTTATGAACATGGCGCCGTGGGAGATGAAGCAATCATCACCGATCTCCACGAGCTCGCAGATGAAGGCGTGCGACTGGACCTTGCAGCGCTGGCCGATGACGACTCCGCGCTGGATTTCCACGAAGGGGCCGATGAAGCTCCCGGCGCCGATGCTGCAGCCGTACAGGTTGACGGGCTGCACGACGGTGACCCCCTCGCCGAACTCTACGTCGACGATGCCTGCGGTTTTTATGATCGGATCAGCCATTGACGCTCCTTGTCTCGAGGGGGGGCGCTGAACCTGCCTCCGCACTTTCTTTTCCGGCGCTGGATGAACCCCATCCCCACCCTGTCCCTCCCCTTGAAAGGGAGGGGACGTGGGGGAGGCGGTTTGGCATGAAGCGAGGTTCTTTCCTTACGCCGCTCTCCCCAGCCTGCACTTCTCCGCGCGGAAGCGGAGAAATACCTCCCGCCCCGTCTCGATAGACTCGTAGATCGCCATGATCAGCTCCAGCGACTTGCGCCCCTCGAGGCCGTCCACCAGCGCGGGGGCCTCCCCCTTGATCGAGCTCACCACGGAGGCGAGATACGGCAGGTGGCCAAAGCCGTACACGTTCGGGGGAGCCTGCCTGCAGTCCAGCACCGCCGCATCCTCCTCGGTAGCGTCGGCAAAGTTCCACACCTTCATCTCGTTCACGGCGAACCCGCCGATCTCCACGGTGCCGCGCTCCCCGAGAAGGGACAAGGACCCCTCCAGGTCCTTCGGGCGGGCGGCGGTCGTCGCCTCCACAATCCCGAGGGCCCCGCTGGTGAAGCGGATGATGGCGACGCCGGTGTCCTCGGTCTCGATATCCACGAGCGCCGTGGTCGACTTCGCGAAGACCGACTCCGGCTCGCCGAGCATCCACTCCAGGAGGTCGATGTGGTGGCTCGCCTGGTTGGTGAAGACCCCGCCGTCCATCTTCCAGGTGCCGCGCCAGGCGTCCTGGTCGTAGTAGGCCTGCGGGCGGCACCAGCGCACCCGCACCGTCCCCATCACGAGCCTTCCGAAGCGCCCCTTCTCCAGCGCCTCCCGCACCTTCAGCACCGGTGCGTTGTAGCGGTTCTGCTTCACCACGAAGAGCTTGATACCGGCGCGGTCGCAGGCGCGGATCATGGCGTCGGCGTCGTGCAGGGTGAGCGCCATCGGCTTCTCCACCACGAGGTGCTTCCCGTACGGGGCGAGCTCGAGGGTGTGGCGGGCGTGGTTGCCGCTCTCGGTCAGGATATTGACGACGTCGAGGCGGTCCCCCATCGTCTGCATCATGACGTGCAGGTCGGTGAACCAGGGGACTCCGTAGCGCTCGCCGTACTCACGCGCCCGGTCGATCTTTATGTCGCACACCGCGGCGAGTTGCGCGCCGGGGAGCTCCCGGGAGAGGATCTCCGCATGTTTTCTGGCGATCCGGCCGCAGCCGAGCAGGGCAAAGTTGAGCTTGGTCATGATTCCTCCACGTCAGCCGTTGCTACGCGCAAACAGCCCTTTCTTGTTTTCGATCTGCCTGATGGCGTTCAGGGTGGACGCCGCCACCGCCGCGGAGCAGCCGTCGTAGGAGGCGAAAAAGATCTTGCGTAGGCTGCCGCGCTTTATCTTCTGCATCTGCCACTCCCTCTCGTCGGAGAGGATCTCACCAATCCGGTCCCGCTCGCCGGGGTCGACGCTGCGCAGGAATCCCCTGATGACGATGTCCTCGGAGTTGCTCCCCCCGATGTTGGGGTCGCTTTCCGCGCCGGGTACGTTCAGGAGGAGCAGGTTCTTGTCCAGGTACAGTGCGGAGAAGATGATCCCGCCGTAGTCGGCAAGGATGTAGTCGGCGGCCTGGTACAGCTCCGTGTTGTCCACCATGTAGTCGATGAGGTGGGTGAGCCCGGCGCCCCGGAGGGACGCCGCGATCCCGCTCCCTTCTTCCAGGTCGAGCGGGTGGGGCTTCAGGACTATGTTGAAGCGGTCCGTAAGCGCGCTCATGGCTGAGAGGTAGATCGGGACGGAGGAGAGCTTCCCCCGCGTGGGGAGCCACACGATCGTCTTCTTCCCGGGGTTGCAGCCGAACTTTCGCTGCAGCGGCTCCCTCTCCGGTTTTTCCTGAAAGTAGGCGTCGTAGCGGGGGTATCCCATCTGGAGCTTCACCCCGCCGGTGAAGTCGAGCCGCTCCGCCTGGTAGGGGCCGAAGCAGAGGATGTAGTCGTACAGCGCGTTCCAGTCGGCGTAGTTCCACTTCGCGTCGCCAAGGCCGTACATGAACCTGATGTTGCACTCGCCGATCCGCTTGATGAGGCTCGTGCCGCCGTTCATGTCCATATAGTGGTTGGAGACGAGGTAACGGTACTTGTAGGCGCCGTGCACCGAGGAGAGGGGGACCGTGTTGATCCCGGAGAGCTTCCCCATGAACTCGGCGTCGCCGAGGAGGTGGTCGAAGAGGACCACGTCGAGCTCGTTGGGGTTCAGCATCCGGAACACGTTGGCGTAGTGGTGGTACATCTCCTTCGTGTGGATGATGAACGCTATCTTGTCCACGCGTACCCGCCCATCTCGTTGAAGACGTCGATGTCGGAGGCGCCGTCGAACTCGAACCAGCCGCCATCGACCGGGACGGCGTGCACCGGCGTGTGCGCCATGACGGTGCGCAGCATGGTGGTCATGTCGAGGCGATCGACCCTCTCCTCATGGAGCTGCTGCAGGGTCTGCACGACCCGGCGCCACCCCTGCGGCGAGAAGTACAGAAGCCCCATGTACTGCCCCTCTATCTCGGCGACGGTGCGCGCCTTCTGGCCGATCTCCGCGAGCGTGCCGTTGGCGTTCAGGCGGAAGGTCTCCGCGTCGTCGATGGGGTCTGCGAAGCGCTTCTGCCAGAGCTCCAGCCACTGCGTGTCGTAGGTGATCCTGATGTCGCCGCGGCCCCCCATGAGGCGCTGCACCGTCTCCGCGGGGTAGATGATGTCGGCGTAGCTCACCACGCAGTCGTCGGCGGAGAGGAGCTCGGAGGCGGCAAGGAGGGAGGAGACCATGTTGGTGCTCTCCCAGCGGGGATTCTCCAGGTAGGTCGGCTCGGAGTAGGGGATGGCGTCGCCCAGGTAACCCCTCACGATGTAGATCTCGTTGATCCCGGCGCCTTTCAGGGCAGCCATCTGCCATTGCAGCAGGGTCTTTCCCGCGACCTCCACCATTCCCTTGGGGCGGTCGTTGGTGAGCTCCCGCATTCTGCTGCCCCTTCCGGCAGCGAGGATGATTCCCTTCATTTACACTCCTTCCAGCCTGAGGGCTGCGGTGAGTAGGGCGAGTTCGGCGGGTTGGGCCGCCCCCTCCCTTTCGCTGTGCCACATCTGTCCAAAAACCGGCAGCTCGCGGTGCTGAACCGCCTCCACTACCCCGTCCTCGCTCCTTGCCACCACAAGGAGCGGCTCCGGCACGTCGGTAAGCGCGTACGAGTGGTACGAGTTGACCGGGCCGAGCTCTCGCAGGAGACCCCCGTAGCGCGACTCTTCATCCACCGTGAGGCCGTGGCGGGCGCCGCCGGTATGGCCTGCCACCCGCTGGAGCGAGGCTCCGAAGTAGTCCCCGATGAGCTGCATGCCGCGGCAGATCCCCACGACGGGGACGCCGCGCTCGATGGCGCAGGCGAGGAGCCTCTTCTCGAAATCGTCCCTGCGGGCGGAGAGGGGCGACCCGGAGCAGCAGGAGAGGTCGTTTCCTCCGGTAAGCACCACGCCGTCTATGCCGATCTTCTCGAAGTAGGGGAGGAAGTCGTACCCGGTGGGAAGTATTACCGGCAGGACTCCGAGCTCGTGGCAGAGCGGCCCCCAGCGCAGGTCGAGGGCGTCGCGCGTCTCAGGATATTCCGCTACCTCCACCAGCCGCTGGGTCAGGGCGATCTTTTTCATGCGATGAGCCTCACCTGTCTTCCGGCGCAGTCGATCTCCAGCGTCCCGGCGCGGGACCAGTCGGTGAAATTCTTTTCTCCGGCGCCGATCACAGCGGGGATGCCGAGCTCGGCGCAGCGGATGGCCATGTGGGAGTTCGCCCCCCCGAACTGTGTCACCAGCCCGGCGATCTTTCTGGAGAAGAGGAAGTCGTAGCCGGGGTCCGCAGAGCGGATGAAGACGACCTTGCCGGAGATCTCCGCGCCGTTTATCTCCGACTCGCGGGCCGACTCGGCGATGACCCTGCCGAGGGTGATGTAGTTCGGCGTCTCCGCCTCCACGTGGAAGCCGTAGACGTCCGATGCCTTCCTGATCACCGCGGGGAGCTTGATGGCCCGGGTGTAGCCGTAGAGCTTGCGGTTCACCGCGATGTCGGCGAGGAGTATCTCCTTCAGGTCCCTGTGGTCGAGCGCTGAGTAAAGGGAGAGGACCGTCCTGACGTCGAGGTACGAGAGGTCGTCGCGGCTCACGCCGTAGCTCGTACCAAGCTCGCCGATGAGGCCGAGGATGTCGTTGAGGGTACGGGTAAAGGTGAGCTTCGCGTACTCCCTCCCCTCGATCGCCTGCACCATAAAGGAGAGGAGTCCGTCGGCGTCGGCGCGGATCCCGTTTTCCCTCAGGAGCTGGGAGATCTGCCCCTTCTGCTCCTCCGTGAAGCTGTAGGCACCGTGGGGGCAGCCGGACTCGCTCATCCTGGAGAAATACTGGTCGAAGTTTTCGCGGTAGCTCGGGGAGAGGATGTCGTACGTCCCCGGGCGCAGGTGGCCGAACTCCCGGAAAAACTCCTCCCTGGTGAGGGTCCCGGCGGAGAGGCGGCAAAGGGCGGTCTGCAGCTGCTTGGAGACGGTATTGAGGGAGGCGAGGAAGCTTCCCCGCTCTTCCTTCGTCATGACCCCGGCCTCCACGAAGGAGCCGAGGAACTGGACCGCTATAAAGGCTGCCCGGGCGACGCCGGCAAAGGGGAGGGTGCCGTATCTCTTGCAGTACTCCACCAGCCAGTAGATCTTCTCGATGGGGGTGAGGTCCGAGGTGTGGATCGCGGCGTGGTGCTTCTTCAGCTCCTCGATCTTCGCGAGGTCCGCCTTGTACAGCCCCTGGCTCGCGTCGAGGACGCCGTTGGTGAGATCGAGGAGGGCGAACTCGATGCGGCGGATCTCGTTGCGGTTGAAGCCGTGGCTCTCCAGCTCCTGGAGTTTTTCCGGAAGGTTCAGGTAGTAGCAGGAGTGCACGATCTCGAACTCCACCTTGTCGTGCAACTCGGGGCAGAGGTCGAGCTTGTTCAGGTAGTAGTCCGCGAGCTTGCGGGCGATCTGCTCGTCCAGCTCCTTGGGGATGAAGGAGTTGAAGTCGACCCTGACGTCGATGTACGGCATCCCCAGGAAGGAGACGAGGAGCGGGTGGCTGCGCAGGTTGCGGTAGCCGTAGTTGTCCCGCTGGTAGGCCCAGACGCTGTCGGTGACGAGCTCCTTGTAGAGGGAGAGCGCGAGCTGCCGGGGGCGCAGCCCGATGATCTCCGCCGGATTCCAGTCGGGCATGACTCCGAAGATCGTCTTCTCTCCGAGCAGGTTCGGGTGGGGGGCGGAGAGCTTCTCGATCTTGCGGTGCATCTTGTTGAGGGAGTCCTTGAGATCGAGGGCCGAGAGGTCGTCCTTGCCGTGCCGGGTGATGGGGCGCACCTGCAGGATGTACAGCTCGCCTGCGCTGATGGCGAATTCGATGTCGAGCGCCGTGTTGCCGCACAGCGCCTCGATCTCCGAGCAGGCAAGGGTCACCGCGCGCAGCGCCGGGTCCTCCGGCGGGAGCGGTGCCCCCTTGAAGTGGATGTAGCTCCTGCACGTCGTGTCGCCGCCGGTGACGGAGTCGGTCCTGCCGCTCTCGTCGTAGTTGATGGCGTAGTAGGGAGCGAGGGTGTCCACGTCGGCGGTGAAGACCACCCCCGACATGGAAACCTGGCGCAGCATCGGCTGCACGAAGAGCTCCTCGCTTTCGGAGCACTCGCCGTACGACTCGATGACCGCATGCAGCGCCCGGGCGATGGCGTCGCCGTCGTCACGGGGGACGTCGAGGACGGAGCGGAAGTGACCGGCGTTGGAGGTGGCGAGGTTATCCTCGGCGCTCGCCGAGGAGCGCACCACGAGGTGCGACTCCGCCATCTGCCGCTGGATGCGCTCCACCGCGGCGGAAAGGTCGTTTCTGACCTCCGCCACCGTAAGGCGCAATACCGGCAGGGCCCGCCAGCTGCGGACCAGGAGGGCCAGGTCTTCGAGGGTCTTTCCCTTCGTGCTCAGAGACAGCGCCGCCATCTTCTTACCCCACCCGCTGCGCGGTCCAAGCCCTGGTGGTGTAGCGGATGGTGAACTCGGCCGGGAGCTCCTTGCGCATCGCTTCGGTGATCTTCCCGAAAAGCGCGGCGCCCTCCTCGGTAGCGAAGTCCCAGTACTTGTTCTTCACGCTTCTCCAGGCGCTGATGTACTGGTCGATGGTGCGCGGGACCACGAAGTCCGACTCGAGGTAGAGTATCTCGCCGAAGAGGTGCTCGTGCTCCTCCAGTACCGGGCGCTGGTCCTCGCGGCGCACGCCGCGGTCGTAGTCGGGGACGAAGCTCACGATGATGTTTTCCGCCTGCTCCTGGATCGGGTCGTGCAGGTTCCTGTGGTTCCACATGCAGGAGAAGTAGCCGCCGGGCTTGAGGATGCGGTGCGCCTCCTTGAGCGCCAGGGTGCGGTCCATGACGTTGAAGCTGCTGCCGAAGGTGACCCAGTTGGCGGTGGCGTCGGCGATCCCCGTCTCGGTGCCGTTCGCCTTCACCCACTTCACCTGGCTCGACTCCGCGGTGCGCTCGATCCCGAAGCCGCGCATCTGGTCGTTCGGCTCCACTGCGACCACGGAAACGCCGCGCTCCAGGAGCATGATCGTGAGGTTCCCGGTGCCGGCTCCGAGGTCCGCCACGACAAAGTCGGCGGAGCCGGTGCTGCCGACGTACTGGGCCAGCAGGTCGATCGCTCTCGGGTTGTAGTTGGGGCGGTATTCGTAGTACTTCGCGTGGAGGGAGTAGTCCCAGTGCTTTTCGACGAGATCTTTCATGGTTGCCTTTCCTTTAGGTTTAATATGGCCTCTATTTTCCGGGCGAGATTGTCGCGGAGGGTGTTGTCGATGACGAGATCGCAGTTGGCGGGCCTGTCGTATGGCAGGTCGATGCCGATGATGTCCTTCAGCTCTCCCCGCAGCGCCCTCGAGTAGATCCCCTTCTGGTCCCTTCTGACCAACTCGTCGAAGTCGCAGTCGACGAAGATCTCCAGGTACTTCCCGATGTTCGCGCGGTTGAACTCGTGCACCTCCCTGAAGAGGGAGATGGTGGAGCAGACGACGTCGATCCCCTGCTCCGTCAGCATCTTGCAGAGGTTCGCGTAGCTGTGGGCGAGCTTTTTCCTGTCCTCCACCGTGTGCCCGTGCAGGTCGCCAAAGACGGTGCGCAGCACGTCGCCGTCGAGGAAGACCACATGCTGCCTCGTGGTTTTCAACTCCTGGTACAGCGCTTTGCCGATGGTGGTTTTCCCGGCTCCGGAGAGGCCGGTGATCCAGTAGAGGGTTCCGCTCTGCATGCTGCCTTTCTTCCTTTGCCGGTTAAAAGGGAATCAGGGGGTGGGGCCGCGCCCGCATTTTCCTGAAGCTCCATCATTGTTCGGTGCGCGTCCACGGAGGTGGGAGGTTTTGACACTGCGACCTGTAGGGAGCTGCGAATGCCGGGGAGGCTGCAAGGGGTGTGCCGCATCTGAAAGTGCTGGCGTGACGGTAGTTTAGGGCGGGATGGTGCGGCTGGTGTCAAAAGTTTGAAGGGGTGCGGGGGAAAGGCAAAGAGCAAATCCCCCCTGTCCCCCCTTCGCAAAGGGGGGAACGCGAGGGCGCCTTTAGCGGTTCATGGGAAATTCTACTCGCTCGCCAGAAAAGAAAAAAAGGGGGCAGGCTGTTGAGCCTGACCCCTTGGATAACTTGCTGATGATTTCCCGGTTTAGAAGAACGCCTGCGCGTAGCCGTCGTACTCGTCCCCGGTGGGATCCATGCTCCTTCCTTTGATGTCCTTTCCGGAGAACTTGAAGACCATGTGGGACGGGTCGATGGTGGCGTTGCCTTCGGCGTTCTGGCTGATCATGAAGGTCACCGTCGCCTGTTGACCCGTGGGGTCGTACACCACCCGGGTGGGGTTCTGAGGGATGTAGGCTTCGGTCGGTGCGATGGCCAGCGTGTTGTTGTAGTACCCCGCCACCCCTCCCGACGCCTTGTTCATGGTCCAGTTGTTCGGGTCCTGCACGGAGGCCTGGTCCATCTTGCTGTCGAAGTAGAAGGTCATGGTGAATTCTGCGGACTTTCCCGGCGTGATGAGGGTTGGGTCGAGCGCATAGAGCTGGGTGTTGGGGCCGAGGCCGCTGGCCCAGTCGATCTCGCTGCCGGTGACCAGCATCCTCGGCTGCGCGATCGATTTCTTGAGGAGATACCCCTGCGCGGGGTCGATCCCTGTGAGGATATCGACCTCCTTGTTCGCCTTGGTGGTGTCGCCGAGCGCAGCGTACGCTGTGCCGAGCTCGAGGTGGGCCGACGCCATCTTCGGACGGATCCTGATGGCCTGGGTGAGCTGCTTTACGGCCTCCTCGTACTTCTTCTCCTTGTTAAGCGTCATGCCGAGGGCGTAGTAGGGGTTCGGGTCGTTCGGCGCCATCTTGATGACCTTCTTGAACTGCGCCTCCGCCTCTGCATATTTTCCCTGCTGCTGGTAGGCCTGGCCGAGGGTGTAGGGCGCGACCGTGTCGGTCGGGTTCAGCTTGATCGCCTCCTTGAACTCCTTCTCCGCCTCTTTGTACTGCTTGTTCTGCAAGTAGATGTTTGCCAGGTTGACGTGGGTCTTGTCCTGGCTCGGATCGATGGCGAGGGAGGTCTTGTAGGTCTTGATGGCCTCGGTCGTCTTCTTCTGCGCGAGGTAGGTGTTGGCCAGGAAGTTGTACGACTGCGTCGACTGCGGATCGAGCGCGATGGCGCGCTGAAATGCAGTGACGGCACGGTCGTACTTCTTGTCCTTGTAATAGTTCAGGCCGCTGGTGGCGGCGCTGTTCGCCAACTGCGCCTGCTGGTCGGGCGAGGTGATGATAGAGGAGAAAAGACCGTCCGTTGTGGAAAATGCATCGTAAGCCATGACTTTTTCTACCTTTCTCTCGGATGCCGCCTGTATCGGCAGGCGTCGAGGAAAACTTTAGCGGTTTTTTCTTGGTTCACGGAAATTTCGACGAGCCAGGAAAACGTTGCCCGTGCCACTGCAAGTGACCTCACGTTCCCCCCTTTGCGAAGGGGGGACAGGGGGGATTTAACATGCCGGAAACGCTCCGCTTATTCCGGCCTACATGAAAGGCCCCCGTGCCGTTGGCGCGGGGGCCTCTCTGTAACGCGTCTTGTGCCGTCGCCCTTACGCCACCAGCTTCAGGCTCTCCCGAGCCTCCATGTTCCACGGCTCCAGTTGCAGAACCCTGTCGTAGAAGCAGCGGGCTTCTTCTTCCCTTTGCAGCATTTCGCAGATCTTGCCGAGGCTCATGAGCGTCTCGACGTTCCTCGGCTCCTTGCGCAGCTCCGCGAGATAGATGGCGATGGCTCCGTCCGGGTTGTCCCCCTCCACGAAGTAGAAGTCGGCGAGGTTTTTCTGGAAAACGCTGTTTTCCGGGGCAAGCTCAGCAGCCTTTCTGTAGTGGGCCAGCGCCTTCTCCTTCTCGCCGCTCTGGTAGCTCAGTACCGCGAGATCGTTGTGGGCGAGGGCGAAGTCGGGAAATACCGCAACGAGATTTTCCAGGGCGTCATGCGCCTCTGCGAAGGCGCCATCGGCGACCAGCACCTGTGCCGCCGCGTAGCGCTCCTCTGCGCTCTGCTCGACCTTCGGTTCGAGCGTCCGCAGCGCCGTGACGCGCTCGCGCAGCACCTGGTTCCACGGCTCGATCTCCAGCCCCCTCTGGTAGAAACTTTCCGCCTCTGCGGGGTGGCTGATCGCCTCGCTGATGATGCCGAGGTTGAGAAGCGTCTCCACGTCGCGGGGGGAGTCCTGCAGGAGCTTGAGGTAGATCGCGATCGCCTCGTCGGTCCTGCCAGCTTCCACAAAGTAGATATCGGCCAGGTTTTTCTGGAAGACGCTCTCCTGCGGGGCGAGTCGCACGGCGGCTTCGTAATGCTCCACCGCGTCGGCAACATTCCCCATCCCGTAGCTGAGGGCGGCGAGGTCATTGTGGGCGGTGGCGTGGTCAGGATAGCGTGCCACCAGACGGCGCAGCCCCTGCAGCGCCCCCTCCTCGTTCCCTTCCTGGAGCGCCTTCTCTATGGAGGCATATGCCTCCTCCGGCGTGGCTTCGGCAGCGGGTGCCTGCACCGGCTGAGAAGGTTGCGTTTCCGGGAGGGGGATCGATGTGCTTTCAGCGACGGGGCTGAGTCTGCTGTCGGAAGCGACGAGCTTCAGCCCGGTGAAACGGTCGACATGCAGCATGCGGAAGCGGCGAACGACCTGCAGCATGAGGTTACGCAGCGGCGCATCTTCGTCTTCGGACTTGAACCAGCCGATCGTGTCGTGCACGTCGCGGCGCCACATGGGGTGCGGGGCGACAAGGGATATCTGGCTGAGCTGCTGCACCGTGTAGTCCGGCCAGATCATCTTGCCGAAGCTGGTGTGCCGCTCGAAGCTCTCGTGGGGGATGGTGGTAAAGCAGGTGTCACCGTAGGCGAGCATGGCGTCGGCGTTCTCGTCGAGCGCGGCGGCCAGCAGCTCCAGTGCGTCGCACTTGAGCCGGTCCGTTGCTTCGAGCACCATGAGGTAGCGGCCGGAAGCGATCTTCGCCCCCAGGTTCCAGGCGGCGCAGACCCCGATCCGGCCGGTCCGTACGGCGGTTATGTTGTCGTAGCGTCTCTGCATCTCCGCGACGATGGCCCATTCCGACTGCTGGGACGCCCGGTCGATCACGATGACCTCGACGGCGTCGGAGATACTCTGCTCCATGAGCCCAGTAAGGCACTCCCTCAGGTGCGCCTCTTCGTTCCTTACTGCGACGAGGACGGTGATCTTCGGCATTTGTGCGGCATGGTCGACTGCTCCGCCAGTGGGGCGGCAAACGAGCTGGCTCATGGTGATTCTCCGTGTATTTGTGAAAGTGCGCCGCGGCGCGCTGCGACGACGTCTCCACAGCAAGGGACGTGCCATCGGGGAAGAGCTGCCTGGCCGCTGATGGAGGCCTCGATCAGCGCGGCAGGAACCGAAGGGGCGTGCGACATCGCAAAATCGCTGCCTTTCCGGCAGCTTCAGCGCGCGGCTCCCTTGCCACTTCCCCCCGGTGCCCGGTGCACCTCTCGCCTCCTTCATGAACGTGACGGGGGTGAGTCAATTAATTGAAGGGCGTGGGCGCAGGGTGTTGTCAAATCGCCGACAGGGCTTGTCATCCGCCGATAACGATCAGGAAGACCCCGATCAGCATGAGGATGGTGGAGAAAAGGCGCCCCTCCTCGCGAAAGAGCACCCTGCCGTACAGCACGCCGAAGAGGAGGCTGGTCCGCTTCACGGCGATCATATAGGCGACGTTTGCGATGTCGATGGCGTAGGAGTGGCTGATGGCCTGCAGGGCATAGCAGAGTGCGGGGAGGGCGGCGGCCCTTATGGCGCCATCTTTGGTGATGGCGGAAAGTTCCCTTCTCCCTTTGTAAAGGGCCAGGGGGGTGATGAGGAGAGCGAGGGCGGGAAGGTAGATTTCCGTGAAGGTAAGGGGGGAGGAGAGGGCGATGGCGCGCTTGCCGAGGGTGGAGGTGAAGGTATAGATGACGGCGACGGCGATCATGAAAAGGGAGCCCTTTTCCTCCCTGATCGCCTTCAAGGGGGCGAGCACGCCGTGCCTCCCTTTTTGCAGGTTGAGGAGATAGCTTCCCGCCGCGACGAGAAGGACCCCGGCTCCCCCGATGAAGGAGATGCGCTCCTTCAGTACGATCGCCGGGACGACAAGGAGAAAGACCGGAGTGAGAGAGAGGAAGGGGAGGGTGAGGTTGAGCGGTGAGAGCTTCAGCGCCTTTATGTAGAGGACGAAGGCAACCGCCTCCAGGGGGAGCGCGAGTCCGACGCAGGTGATGAAGTCGCGGGAAAGGTACGGGCGCTCGCCGAAAAAGAGGGGGAGGGCGAGGGCGACCGTCGGCAGCAGCCGCAGCCACATGACAAGATAGTCGTTGTGCCGCGCCAGCGCTTTCTTCGTCAGCGCGTCACTGGTGGCGAGGAAAAGGGCGGAGAGGAGTGTAAGTGGCAGCCATAGCAGGTTCATTGCCCCATGATAACGCACAGAGCCGAGCGCGGCCACGCCCACTGGCAAAGTCAGAGGCGAAAGGCAGTTTGCGAACCGCAAAGACGCAAAGGACGCAAAGGGAACGGCGGAAGGGTTCGTCCCCTTTCATCGGTTGGCAGAGGCCACTGTGACGTCACAAAGAGCAAATCCCGCCCTGGCCCCCCTTCGCGAAGGCTCATCCGAGAATTCGGGGAAGTCGTAATCGTTTCCAATGAAGGGCGCACGAGGCCTCGCGTCCCCCCCTTTGCGAAGGGGGACAGGGGGGATTTGACTAGCGAGGACCGTCCTGAAACCGCGCAACTGTTGTGTCAGGGCAATTTGCAAAAAAGTGGTGGGGCCTATGTCGTTGATCTTTAGACTTCCGCAGCACTGCGGTTCGACGACCGAGATGTACTGTTAAGCAGGCTGAGGAGACTTGAAGATCAAATCCCCCCTGCCCCCCCTTCGCAAAGGGGGGAACGTTACGCCTTCTGCTCGTGGCAATGTACCGACGCTCCCCCCCGAATTTCCGATTGAACTTTCGTAAAAGGGGACGGTGAGGCTTTTTTTAGAGCGGTGCGGGGGTTGACGGGTGGGGTGAAAGGGGGCCTAATTTGTATTTGCGACAGGGGTACTCATGTGCGGAAGGGGGGGCGCTATGGCTGGGAGAGTATTGATCCCGTCCATCGAGAAGAGACTGGAGGCTATCCTTGAGGGACGGCGCAGAACCCTGAGGGAGTACGACGCGAAGCAGGACTTCATGCACCCGGCCATTACCCTCACCAGGGAGTTCGGCTGTGAAGGGTATCCTGTCGCGGAGAAGGTGCAGGCTCTTCTCGAAGCAAAGACGGGGATGCCTTGGGCGGTGATGGACAAGGCCCTCCTGGAGGCGGTGGCCCGCAACCACGACCTCAATGAGGAGCTCCTGAGCAATATCAGCAGCAAGAACCGTTTTTTAGACGACATGTTCTCCACCTTTTCGCCGCGCTGGAAGAGCGACAAGGATTACTACAGGCTCCTTTGCCGCCAGATAACTCTCCTGGCCCAAAAGGGGAACGTGATCCTTGTCGGGCGCGGCGCCGCCATCCTTACCCAAAACATGGAAAACTGCTACCATTTCCGAATTGTCGCCCCGATGGCCTTCAAGGTGAAGTCCATTACCAGGAGGTGCGACGTCTCGACCGAGGAGGCGTACGAAATGATCGAGACAAAGCAGCGGCGGCGCGATGCCTTCATACGGGATTTCCTGGGACGGGACCTTGGGGACCCGACTCTGTACCACCTGATCTTCAACAATGCCAGAAACAGCGCTGACAGGATCGCGGAGATAATCGCCGGATACGTGGGGTAGCTCCCCCACTGAGGAGGGAAGCCATGAAGCGGCATAAGGATGCCCTGGGAATCATGCAAGGTGCGCGCAACGTGCGGGCGATCGCGAGGTCGCTGGTGGAGGCTTCCGATGAGGCGGCGCGGGAAGGGATCGGCGCCGAGCAGGATGCGGCAGTGCGGATGATGGTGCACCAGCTGGCGAAGGTCTGTAACGTCGACGAGATCAAGTTTGGCTATGATCCTGCCACCCTGAAGGATATCTACTGTACCCTCATGGGGGAATGTGAGGCGAGGGCAAACGAGATATCCCTTCACCCCGAGCCTTCACACGCCGCGCCGGAGAAGAAGGAGACGATGCCGCAGTCACCAGTGACAACGGTGGAGCACGGCGAAACGGTGGCGGTCGTGCTCCATGACCGCGGAGCGCAGCGGCCGAAGGATCCCCTCCCTGAATCGGACGACGAGATGGACGGATTCGCCGTCGGCTCGGAGCAGCGTCGCGGGTTCCTCAGCCGCTTCCTCTTCAAGGGGGATTAGCGGAAGGAATATGCCCTCTGCGTCATCTCCTCCTCTGCCCGCGGAGCGAGCGGCACCGGGTGGGGGTGGGGAGTCGTGGCACGGAAGATAGAAACGAGGACGACCTCCGGCCTGATGTTGAATCGTACCGGAAGGAGGCTCTCCCCGAGACCTGCATTAACGATCATGCTCGTCTTCCCCGAGCTGTACACGCCGTAGTCGTACGGGGGGAAGATCCCCATGGAGGGGACGTAAGGGGCGCCGAAAACCGGAAGGCGCAGCTGCCCCCCGTGAGTATGCCCCGCAAGCACTACGTCGACCTTTTCCTGTACAGCTTCCTCGTATATCTGGGGGGAATGGGCCAGCAGCAGGCGCGGCCCCTCCCCCGTCGCCGTCGACAGGGCCTTCCTGAGACTCGCCCTCCCCGTTACCGGGTCGTCCACCCCCACGATGCTCAGGCGGCCGGCGCCTTTTCTGAAGGTGTGCGAAGTATTTGAAAGGACCTCTGCCCCTGCCTGCCGCAGCTTCTCACAGATTTCCTCCCCCCTTTCCGAATTCCATTCGTGATTTCCGCTCACCGCGAAAACGGGGCGCGACTTCAGCCCCTCCACCAGGCGAAGTGCGGGGGTGAGAAGGGAGGTGGCGCTCACCACGAGGTCGCCGGTGAGCGCGACGACGTCGAACTGCTCGGTGTCGAGAAGGGCGAGGAGCTCGGAGCCGTCGCGGCCGAATTCCTTGTCGTGCAGATCGGTGAGGTGCAGGATGGTGAAGCCGTCGAACTCCGCAGGAAGGCTCACTACCGGGATTTGATATCTCTTTATCGCGACCGCGAGTCTTTCGAGGTAGAGGTAGGGGAAAAGGGGCGCTCCGCCGAAAACAAAGAGGCGTCGAGAGATAGGGGTCATGGCGATTCCCTCCCAAACTAAAGAAGTATATCAGTCTCGGGGACGGCGTCAGGGGTGAGGCGTGCGTGGCGGGATTTCGGCTCCGTGCCGCGCCCGGTGTCTGCTCGTTTTATTCGCGCCTTCGCGCCCCCTTTGACTCCGGGAACCTCTCGCGGTATCATGCGCCCACTAATTCCGGGAGGGGACGATGGCGGATTTTGCGGTGAGTCCGGAGAAAAATCGCTGGCTCAAGGAGCGCATGGCGCTGCTGGGGGTGAAGGAGGAGGATCTCGAGGAGCGCTTCATCCACGCCTCGGGCAAGGGGGGGCAGCACGTGAACAAGAGCTCCTCCTGCGTCTACCTCAAGCACCTGCCGACGGGGATAGAGGTCAAATGCATGGAGGACCGCAGCCAGTCGCTGAACCGCTTCCTCGCGCGGCGCTACCTGCTGGAAAAGATGGAGGAAGCCGCGGGGGTGCCGTCGAAAAAGAGCGCGAAGGAGGAGAAGCTCAGGCGGCAAAAGGCGAGGCGCAAGCGGCGAAGCTCCACGAAGTATGCCGCTGCCGCGGCAGAGTCGGAGGGGGGCACCGGGGAAGAGGCGTGACGGCGGCAGTTGTGCGCGAACCATGCCGGGAACGCCTGCGGCTTATCCCGGCCCACATTTGAAAGATTTCTCTGGCTTCGTTTTTGCAGTTCCGTGCCGCAACGCGTCGCAGCAAGAGAGGTGGACGGTTTTTTGACATGCGCTTGTATACCGCTGGAAGTGCTGCAGAAGGGGCTTTTCGTGGTATAAAATGTATTGACAACGTCGTGCAGCCAAGGGTATATATTCTATTCATCCTCAATAAGACCTAAAGCAAGATACCCCAAGCCGCTCCACCTCAACCATACCGTCACTTCCAGGCACGATTTCAGAACAACTCAGAATCCGACACCTTACAAAACACCACTACACATATTTGGGCATCTCACGCGTGCAACCCGTCACCATTCCGTCACAAGCACCTTGGTCCGCATCAAGGCCCTGCCGATACGACCTGCATTTGCGCCCACACCAGGAGAACCGATGAACCTACAGGAACTGAAAGAGAAAAAGATTAGCGACCTCACGGCTATTGCCAAGGGGCTCAACATCGAGGGGGCATCCAGTCTGCGCAAGCAGGATCTGATCTTTGCCATCCTCAACGCCCAGACCGAGAAGAACGGCATGATCTTCGGTGAAGGGGTGCTCGAGACCCTCCCTGACGGGTTCGGCTTCCTGAGGGCGCCCGATTACAACTACCTCCCGGGGCCGGACGACATCTACGTCTCTCCGTCGCAGATCCGCCGCTTCAACCTGCACACCGGCGACACGGTGGCGGGTCAGATCAGGCCGCCGAAGGAAGGTGAGCGCTACTTCGCCCTTCTGAAGGTAGAGACGGTAAACCACGAGTCCCCCGAGGTCGCACGCGACAAGATCCTCTTCGACAACCTCACCCCGCTTTATCCGGAAGAGAAGCTCAAGCTGGAGACCACCCCGGACAACATGTCCAGCCGCGTCATGGAACTGGTCGCGCCGATAGGGAAGGGGCAGCGCGGTCTCATCGTCGCTCCGCCGCGCACCGGGAAGACGATGCTGATCCAGAACATCGCCAACTCCATCGCGATGAACCATCCGGAGGTCTTCCTCATCGTTCTCCTCATCGACGAGCGACCGGAAGAGGTTACCGACATGCAGCGCTCCGTGAAGGGGGAGGTGATTTCCTCCACCTTTGACGAGCCGGCTTCCCGTCACATCCAGGTGGCGGAGATGGTCATCGAGAAGGCAAAGCGCCTCGTGGAGCACAAGCGCGACGTGGTCATCCTCCTCGACTCCATCACCCGACTGGCCCGCGCCTACAACACCGTGATCCCCCCTTCCGGGAAGATCCTCTCCGGTGGTGTGGACTCCAACGCGCTGCACAAGCCGAAGCGCTTCTTCGGCGCCGCCCGCAATATCGAGGAAGGTGGCTCCCTTACCATCATCGCCACCGCGCTCGTCGATACCGGCTCCAAGATGGATGAGGTCATCTTCGAGGAGTTCAAGGGCACCGGCAACATGGAACTCCACCTCGACAGGAAGCTCGTGGAGAAGAGGACCTTCCCGGCGATCGACATCAACAAGTCGGGCACCCGCAAGGAAGAGCTCCTCGTCGACAAGAGCGCGCTGAACCGCATCTGGATCCTCCGCAAGGTGCTGCATCCGATGAACGTGGTCGATTCGATGGAGTTCCTCCTCTCCAAGCTGGGGGGGACGAAGGACAACCAGGCGTTCCTCGACTCCATGAGCAAGTAGAAAAAAGTGTTGATAAATTGCCGCGCAGATGCTATGAGTAGCTTCTTTACGGCGTAAAATATTGAAAGTTACCGGGGTCGTTACCCCGCGAGGAGGAAGATATGAAGGAAGGGATTCACCCCAAATACAACGAGATCACCGTGAAGTGCCTCTGTGGCAACGCATTCCAGACCCGCTCCACCGCGAAGGAGATCTCCACCGAGATCTGCTCGCAGTGCCACCCGTTCTACACCGGCAAGCAGAAGCTGATCGACACCGCCGGCCGCGTGGAGCGCTTCAAGAAGAGATACAACATCCAGGGGTAGTACTTCTCGCATTCGCGGATCCATCCGGGGGGATTTTGTCTATGGCGAAATCCCCTTGTTTCGTTTTACCCCACTTTTTTGGCGTTAAGGTACATTGATGAAGGTAGCCCTGCTTCAGCACACCCCTGAGCCCGAGCAGACCGTTGCGCTCGCCGCGCGGCTCTGTTATTCCCACGTGGATATAGAGGCGCTCCAAGAGAAGATCTCCCGCGCCGACATCAAGAAGTTCCTCGACAAGATCATGTCCCTCGGGCATCACTCGGTGCTCGAACACGCCTCCTTCACCTTCGGGATCGAGGGGATCTCCCGTGTCACCAGCCACCAACTGGTGCGGCACCGGGTCGCCTCCTTTTCCCAGCAGTCCCAGCGCTATGTCTCGCACAAAGAGTCCTTTGCGGTGGTGGTCCCGCCATCCATAGCGAAGGACCCCGCATCGAAGGCCCTCTTCGAGGAGCAGGTGGCGGCGCTGCACAAGGCGTACGCGACCCTGGTAGAGGCCGGAGTCCTTGCGGAGGACGCGCGGTATCTCTTGCCTAACGCCACGGAAACGAAGATCATAGTGACCATGAACGCCCGGGAGCTGCGGCACTTCTTCGCCATTCGCTGCTGCGAGCGCGCCCAGTGGGAAATCCGGGAGATGGCGCTGGAGATGCTGAAAGTCGTGCAGCCGGTGGCCCCCACGGTCTTCAAGGATTGCGGCCCCGGTTGTCTCACCGGCCCCTGTCCCGAAGGGGCGATGTGCTGCGGCAAGACCGCGGAGGTCAGGGCGTTTTTCCAGGGACTGGCCGCGGAGTAACCCGGCTGCCGGGACAGCTCGATGCCCTTCCCTTCCTGCGCGTGCCGACGGGTGCGGCACCTCCCGTCCCTCGACAGGCGATACGCCGTACTCTTGTCACACAACCTTTGAGGTAAGCATGGCAAAGATCAATATAGGTGGGCAGGCTGTTCTGGAAGGGGTGATGATGCGCGCCCCCCGCTCTCTCGCGATCGCCGTTCGTAGACCTGACGGCGACATCTCCGTGAAGAGCGAGGTGGTGGTTCCCCTTTCCGAGCGCTTCCCCGTGGTAAAACTGCCGATCGTGCGCGGCGCGGTCGCTCTCTTTTCCTCGCTCGTCACCGGCATCAAGGCACTGAACTTTTCCGCCAACGAGGCTCTCGCAGAAGGGGAGAAAAAGGAGGAGATCTCCTCCTGGGCCATGGGAGGCACCATGGCCGGCGCCTTCGGTTTCGGCATCCTGCTCTTTTTCATCTTCCCCCTCTATCTCACAAAGCTCCTCGTTCCCGTCATCGGCAGCTCGAACCTCATGTTCAACCTCGTCGACGGCGCGATCAGGGTCGCGGTTTTCCTCCTCTACATAATCGGCATCTCGCGCATGTCGGACATCCAGCGCGTCTTCCAGTACCACGGCGCCGAGCACAAGTGCATCTTCACCTTCGAGGCGGGCGAGGATCTGGTGGTGGAGAACGTGCGCAAGTACAGCTGCCTGCACCCCCGCTGCGGCACCAGCTTCCTGCTCATCGTCATGCTGGTGAGTATCCTCATCTTCTCCCTGATCCCGAAGCTGTGGCCTTTCTACATGAAAGGGGGGGTGCGCGTGCTCCTTCTCCCGATCATCGCGGGGGTCTCCTACGAGGTGCTCAAGTGGACGGCGAAGCACGACGGCCATCCCCTGGTGAAGCTTGCCATCGCGCCGGGGCTCGCCCTGCAGCGTCTGACGACGCGTGAGCCGGACGACAGCCAGATAGAGGTGGCGATCCGCTCCATGAACGAGGCGCTGGAGCTAAACGGCGGCCACAAGGACGACCGCCTGGTGGTGTAACCCCCCCCCGCGCTTGAACGCGCACGTAGCGTCCCTCCCTTTCAAGGGTGGGGACTGGGTGGGGATGGGGTTCGCCCCGAAAGAAAGCATCAAAAGATTTTCTTGAGGAATGGATATGTTTGAAAAGATAGCCGAACTGGAAAGGCGCTTCGAGGAGCTCGAGTCGCTGATGTCCGACCCCGAAGTGCTGGCGAACCAGGCCGAGTTTCGCAAGCTCTCCCGGGAACACTCCGGGCTTGCCGAGCTCATCGCCGCCTACCGCGAGTACAAGAAGGTCCTTGCGGACATCGAGGGGAACAAGGAGCTCCTGAAGGAGCCGGATCAGGAGATGCGCGAGATGGCGGAGGCGGAGCTCGAGTCGCTCGAGGAGCGCCGCACCGCGCTGGAGGCGGAGATCAAGGTCCTCCTTCTTCCGAAGGACCCCAACGACGACAAGAACGTCATCCTGGAGATCCGTGCCGGAACCGGCGGCGACGAGTCCGCGCTCTTTGCCGGCGACCTCTTCCGCATGTACACCCGCTACGCCGAGACCAACCGCTGGCGCGTGGAGATCATCTCCGCTTCCGAGTCGGAAAAGGGGGGCTTCAAGGAGGTCGTGGCCCTTGTGGAAGGGATCGGCGCCTACGCAAAGCTAAAGTATGAGTCGGGAACGCACCGCGTGCAGAGGGTGCCGGAAACCGAGGCGCAGGGGCGCATCCACACCAGCGCCTGTACCGTCGCGGTGCTCCCTGAAGCCGAGGACATCGACATCGACATCAACCCCGCTGATCTGAAGGTCGACGTGTACCGCTCCTCCGGCGCCGGCGGCCAGCACGTCAACACCACCGACTCCGCGGTCCGCATCACCCACATCCCCACCGGCGTGGTCGTCGCCTGCCAGGAAGAGCGCAGTCAGATAAAGAACCGCGCCAAGGCGATGAAGGTCCTGAAGTCGCGCATCCTCGACTCCATGGTCATGGAGCAGAACGCGAGACTCGCCGCCGACCGCAAAAGCCAGGTCGGCAGCGGCGACAGGAGCGAGAGGATCCGCACCTACAACTTCCCGCAGGGGCGCATGACCGACCACAGGATCGGGCTCACCCTGTACCGGCTCGACTCCATCATGGCCGGTGACATCGCCGAGATCACCGACACCCTGCGCACCCACTACCAGATGGAAGCCCTCCAGGCGCAGAGCGAAATGTAGAAGCGGCTACGCCTCTTCACTTCCCCCGACGTCCCCTCCCTTTCAAGGGGAGGGACAGGGTGGGGATGGGGTTCAGGCTCCTAAGATCACGATATCCAGCAGCACCACCACGGACGTACCGGATGGCAAACCCTAAGGAAAAATGGGACGTACTGAAGGTCCTCAACTGGACCAAGGGGTATCTCGCCGAGAAAGGGGTGGAAAACCCCCGGCTGGAGGCGGAGTGGCTTCTGTGTGAAGCGCTCTCGCTCGACCGGGTGGGGCTCTATCTCAACTTTGACAAGCCGCTGCAGGAAGTTGAGCTCGCCTCCTTCCGCGCGCTCGTCGTGCGCCGAGGTCGTCGCGAGCCGTTGCAGTACATCCTCGGCAGCCAGGAGTTCATGGGACTCGAGTTCCAGGTGACCCCGGCGGTGCTGATCCCCCGCCACGACACCGAGGTGCTCGTCGAGCAGGCTGTGGAGAGAGGGAAAGGGGCGAGGCGAGTGCTGGACATCGGGACCGGCAGCGGCTGCATCGCGGTCTCCGTGGCAAAGGCCCTCCCCAAGGCCGAAGTCTCGGCGGTCGATTGCTCCGCCGAGGCGCTGGCGGTGGCCAAAGGGAACGCAGAGCGTCACGGCGCTGCAATCCGCTTCCATCACGGCTCCCTCTTCGAGCCGGTCGCGGGGGAGCGCTTCGACATGATTCTCTCCAACCCGCCGTACATCCCGCAGGGGGAGCTCGCCGCGCTGCAGCAGGAGGTCCGCTTCGAGCCGCAGGGCGCTCTCGACGGCGGGGGGGACGGGCTCGATTTCTACCGCCGCATCGTCAGGCTCGCGCCTGAGCATCTCGAGGAGAAGGGGTGGCTCATTCTCGAGGTCGGAGCAGGGCAGGCGCCCCAGGTGCTCGCGCTCCTGCAGCAGGGGGGGCTCGCGGGTGAAACCTTCACCGCGAAGGATCCGGCGGGGATCGAACGGGTAGTCGGCGGACGGCTGGGGTAGCAAGGCCGCAGACATAATTTTCTCCCTTCCCGGCAACGGTGGGGGGATCTCAGACACCGATCACACTGAAAAAGCAGACCGCCATGGGCGGGTTCTCTACAAGAGGTAAAAATTGGACAAACTGGTAATCAAAGGCGGCAAGAGGCTCTCGGGTGAGGTCTCGGTGAGCGGCTCCAAGAATGCTGCGCTTCCCATCTTCATATCGACCATCCTGGCGCCGGGGTGCCATGAGATCAGCAACGTCCCCTTCCTCCGGGACATCAACACGACGGTGAAGGTGCTGGAGCACCTGGGTGCGCGGGTGGAGGGGCGCGGCAACGTGGTGCGCATCGACACGGCCGACCTAAACAGCTTCGAGGCGACCTACGACCTCGTGCGCACGATGCGCGCATCGGTGCTGGTGCTTGGGCCTCTCCTCGCCCGCTTCGGCCAGGCCCGCGTCTCCCTCCCCGGCGGCTGCGCTATCGGCGCCCGCCCCATCAACCTCCATCTGAAGGGGCTTGCCGCGCTCGGCGCGGAGATCACCCTGGAGCACGGCTATGTCGAGGCAAAGGCGAAGCGCCTGAAGGGTGCGCGCATCAACTTCGACATCTCCACCGTGGGGGGGACAGAGCAGCTCCTTATGGCGGCGGCGATGGCGAAGGGGGAGACGATCCTGGAAAACGCGGCGCGCGAGCCGGAGATCGTCGATCTGGCTGAGATCCTCATCAAGATGGGGGCGAAGATCGAGGGGGCCGGCACCGATACCATCAAGATCCAGGGTGTGGAGGAGCTCAAGCCGGCGAATCACTCCGTGATGCCGGACCGCATCGAGGCGGGCACCTTCATGATCGCTTCCGCGATTACCGGCGGGGATGTGAAGATCCACAACATGCGCCTTGAGCACCTGGACGCCCTCTCCTTCAAGCTGCAGGATGCCGGGGTGGAGATCACCAACAAGGACGGCGTCGTCCGCGTGAAAGGCCCGAAGAAGATCAAGCCGGTGAACATAAAGACGAGGCCGTACCCCGGGTTCCCCACCGACATGCAGGCCCAGTTCATGGCGCTCATGTGCCTTGCCGACGGCGCCAGCGTCGTCTCCGAGAACATCTTCGAGAACCGCTTCATGCACGTCTCCGAGCTTCTGCGCTTCGGTGCCGACATCCTCTGTGAAGGGAACAGCGCGACGGTGAAAGGGGTGAAGAAGCTTTCGGGCGCACCGGTGATGGCGACGGATCTGCGCGCATCGGCTTCCCTCATCCTCGCGGCGCTTGCCGCTGACAACACCAGCGAGATCTCGCGCATCTACCACCTGGACCGCGGCTACGAGTCGATCGAGAAGAAGCTCGCCGCACTCGGGGCGGACGTCGTACGCGTGAAAGAGGAAAACTAGAAAGGCTCTGCAATGACTGATTTCATCACCATAGCTATCCCGAAAGGGCGGATCCTGCAGGACTCTGTGGCGCTCTTCAAAAAGATCGGCATCGACTGCGAGGAGCTTCTGTGCGATACCAGAAAGCTCATCTTCGAGAACCAGGAGCAGAAGATGCGCTACATGATCGTGCGCGCCACGGACGTCCCGACCTACGTCGAGTACGGCTGCGCCGATCTCGGCATCGTGGGGAAGGACACGCTCCTCGAGCAGGGGAAGGATCTGTACGAGCCGCTCGATCTTAAATTCGGCTACTGCCGCCTTATGGTGGCGGAGCCAGCGGAACTCTCCAATGACGACGATCCTTCCGTCTGGACGAACATCCGCATCGCCACGAAATACCCCAATATCACGGAGCGGTATTTTGCGGCGAAAGGGGTGCAGGTGGAGCTCATCAAGCTGTACGGTTCGATCGAGCTCGCCCCGCTGGTCGGACTCTCCGAGCGCATCGTCGACCTCGTCTCCACCGGGGAGACGCTGAAGCAGAACGGGCTGGTGGAGGTGGAGACGATAGCCGAGATCACCTGCCGCCTCATCGTGAACCGCGCCAGCATGAAGACAAAGCACGAGCGGATCACCCGGATCATCGAAGGGCTGGAGAAGTATATCTAGCGAACCAAGGACCCCATCCCCACCCTGTCCCTCCCCTTGAAAGGGAGGGGACGTCTGGGCACCTGCACTCTGAGGGTGAGAAGAGGGGGGGCGGTAGTCGGGAAGTGCCCCAAAACCTGTGTGAGGTGATGTGATGCAATTTCTTGATATAAGGGAGCCGGATTTTCAGGAGAGATTCGACGCCATCGTGGCCCGCGGCGAAGAGGTGGACCGCGAGGTCGAGGGTGTCGTTCTCTCCATCATCAACGACGTCCGCGCCCGCGGCGACGAGGCGGTACTGGAGTACACCCGGCGCTTCGACCGGCTGGAGTGCTCTGCCGCTTCTCTGGAGGTGAGCGCTGCCGAGATCGACGCGGCCTTCGCCGCGGTCGATCCGGCGGAGATCGCGGCGCTGAAGCTCGCGGCGCAGCGGGTTGCCGCCTTCCACGAAAAGCAGAAACAGCAGAGCTGGCTCTCCACGGAGGAGCCGGACATCATGCTGGGGCAGAAGGTCACCCCTCTTACCCGCGTCGGCATCTACGTCCCCGGCGGAAAGGCAAGCTACCCCTCCAGCGTCATCATGAACGCCGTCCCCGCGAAGGTGGCGGGGGTAAAAGAGATCATCATGGTGGCACCCACACCCGGCGGCGAGGTCAATCCGCACGTCCTGGTGGCGGCGAAGCTTTCCGGCGTCGACCGCGTCTTCCGCATCGGCGGCGCGCAGGCCGTTGCCGCGCTCGCGTACGGGACGGCCACCATCCCGCAGGTGGACAAGATCACCGGCCCGGGGAACATCTACGTCGCTACCGCGAAGAAGCTCGTATTCGGGCGCGTCGGCATCGACATGATCGCGGGCCCAAGCGAGATCCTCGTCATAAACGACGGGAGCGGCAACCCGGCCCACATCGCGGCGGACCTCCTCTCCCAGGCGGAGCACGACGAGCTTGCCTCTTCGGTCCTCATCACCACCGATCGCGCGTTCGGCGAGCGGGTGGCGGAGGAAGTGGAGCGCCAGCTGCAGGTTCTATCACGCCAGGCAATCGCGCGCAAATCGTGGGAGTCGTTCGGGGTCATTGTCGTTGCCGGGACGATCGGGGAGGCCGTCGCCTTCTCCAACCGCCTTGCCCCGGAGCACCTGGAACTCGCGGTCGATCACCCTTTCGACCTTCTTCCTTCCATCACCAATGCGGGCGCCATCTTCCTCGGGCATTACACCCCGGAGGCATCGGGAGACTACCTCGCCGGCCCCAATCACACCCTGCCCACCGGCGGCACCGCCCGGTTCTTCTCTCCGCTCTCCGTTGACGACTTCGTGAAGAAGAGCTCCATCATCCACTTCTCTAAAGAGGGGCTCAACAGGCTCGGGCGCGAGATCGTGAGGATCGCGGATCTCGAGGGGCTTGAGGCGCACGCGAAGTCGGTAAGCATCCGGCTCGGCGAGTAACCTATCCTCCTCCGGGAGGAGAGGATCACCTATTCACCACCTGCGTCGCGGCGAAGCCGGTGGGATTTCGATTTTTCAGAGGAGGAAGCCATGTCCAGAAAAGCCGTTATCGAGCGGGTCACCAAGGAGACCCAGATCAAGCTCTGTCTCTCCATCGACGGGAAGGGGGAGACGCGCATCTGCACTTCCGTCCCGTTCCTGGACCACATGCTCGATCTCTTCGCGCGTCACGGCCTTTTCGATCTCAACGTGGAGGCGAGCGGCGACATCGAGATCGACTTCCATCATGTGACCGAGGATGTGGGGATCGTTCTCGGCTCGGCGATGAAGGAGGCGGTCGGCGACAAGTGCGGCATCCGTCGCTACGGGCACGCGGTGGTTCCCATGGACGAGACGCTGGCAAGCGTGACGGTCGACCTCTCCGGCAGGCCGTACCTCGTCTACAATGCACAGCTTCCGAAGGTGAAGATCGGCGACTTCGACGTCGAGCTGGTGCGCGAGTTCATGCAGGGGTTCGTCAACAGCTGCGGCGCCAACGTCCACGTGAACGTCATGTACGGCGACAACGTGCATCACATCGTGGAGGCCTGCTTCAAGGCCTTCGCCCGCGCGCTCGACCAGGCAACCCAGATGGACCCCCGCATCGAAGGGGTCATGTCCACCAAGGGGAAGCTGTAAGGCGCAAAGCGCAGCAGGCTCACGCCTCGCTGCCCGCATTCATCCCCGGCAGGAGCCCTCGCGTCCCCTCCCTTTCAAGGGGAGGGACAGGGTGGGGATGGGGTCAGTCCACACGTTCCACAGAACAAACGCGCACTCTCACGTGCTGCTCTGGAAGGTCTCATATGATAGCAATAATCGATTACGGCATGGGCAATCTGCGGTCGGTGCAGAAGGGTTTTGAAAAGGTCGGCTATGAAGCGGTCGTCACCTCCGATCCGAAGACCCTTCTGGAGGCGGAGCGGGTGGTGCTCCCCGGCGTGGGGGCGTTCCGCGACTGCATGAACAACCTTGAGCAGGCGGGGTTCGTGGAGCCGATCCTCAGGGTGATCAAGGAGGGACGCCCCTTCCTCGGGATCTGCCTCGGCCTGCAGCTCCTCTTCACCGAGAGCGAGGAGTTCGGCACCCACAAGGGGCTCGACGTTATTCCCGGGAAGGTCGTGCGTTTCGAGGACGGGATGGAAGAGGGCGGCGAGCAGCTCAAGGTGCCGCACATGGGGTGGAACCAGCTGGCGGTGAAGCGCGAGGCTCCGGTATTCCAGGGGATCGGCGATGGTACGAACGTGTATTTCGTGCACTCCTACTACGTGAAGCCTGAGGACGAGAATGTGGTGGCGGCGACGACCACCTATGGCGTCGAGTTTTGCTCCGCCATCTGGCGCGACAACGTCATGGCCACACAGTTCCACCCGGAGAAGTCGCAGGAGATGGGTCTGGCGATGCTGAGGAATTTTGCCCAGATGAAGTAGGACCCGGCCCGACAGGTCGCGCCGAATTTTTAGAAGTGGAGATGACATGATCGTAATTCCCGCAATAGATCTGAAGGGTGGCCAGTGCGTCCGGCTGGAGCAGGGGCTCATGGAGAAGGACACCGTCTTTAACGACAACCCCGGCGCGCAGGCCGCCGAGTGGCAGCGTCAGGGGGGGGAGCTCCTGCACATCGTCGACCTCGACGGCGCCTTCGCAGGGGAGCCGCGCAACCGCAGCGCCATCGAGTCGATCGTGAGCTCCGTCACCATTCCCACCCAGCTCGGCGGCGGGATCAGGGACATCGCCACGGTGGAGGCATACCTCTCTCTCGGGATCAGTCGGGTCATCATCGGGACGGCGGCACAGAGAAACCCCGAGTTCGTGAAGGAGGCGTGCGAGCGCTTCCCGGGGCAGATCGTGGTGGGGATCGACGCAAAGAACGGCATGGTCGCGGTGCAGGGTTGGGCCGAGGTCACCGGGACTACCGCCGTCGATCTGGCGCGCCAGCTGGAGGGTTACGGCGTGAGCGCCATCATCTATACAGACATCAGCCGCGACGGCATGATGCAGGGGCCGAACCTGCAGGCGACGCGGGCGCTCGCGGAAGCGATCAGCATCCCGGTCATCGCCTCCGGCGGCCTCTCCTCGCTGAAGGACATCGAGAACCTCATGTCGATCGAGCAGTACGGCGTCACCGGCGTCATCACCGGAAAGGCGATCTACAGCGGCGCCATCAAGCTCGCCGAGGCGATCGCGCTGACGAAGGGGCAGAAGTAGCACGGAGACGGCATCCCCATTCTTCAGTCGCGCTGGCATGTAGGCCGGAATAAGCGCAAGCGTTTCCGGCATTTGCTGGTTGCGGCTGCGTCTGTGGTGGACCGCCGGGAACGCCTGGCGGCTTATCCCGGCCTACATTTTCCCCTGCGTCCCCTCCCTTTCAAGGGGAGGGACAGGGTGGGGATGGGGTTGAAGCTGGGGACCGGTGGTGGCAACGGAATGGTTTCGCGGGAAGAACGTAGATTGAAGCAACAGGAGAGTAGCAGATGCTGACCAAAAGGATTATTCCCTGCCTCGATGTGAAGGGTGGGCGCGTGGTGAAAGGGGTCCAGTTCCTCGGGCTGAGGGACGCCGGTGACCCGGTAGAGATTGCCGAGCTGTACGACGCCCAGGGCGCAGACGAGCTCACCTTCCTCGACATCACCGCTTCCTCCGATGCCCGGGACATCATCATCGACGTGGTGCGCCGCACCGCCGAGCGCGTCTTCATGCCGCTCACGGTCGGTGGCGGCGTGCGCGTGGTGGAGGACATCCGGCGACTTCTGAACGCCGGCGCCGACAAGGTCTCGATCAACACCGCGGCGGTGCATCGCCCGGAGTTCGTGAACGAGGCGGCGGAGAAGTTCGGGTCGCAGTGCACCGTCGTCGCCATCGACGCGAGGAGCAGGGCAGGGGGTGGCTGGGAGGTGTACACCCACGGCGGGCGCAACCCGACCGGCCTCGACGCAGTTGAGTGGGCAGTGCGCATGGAGCAACTCGGCGCGGGAGAGATCCTTCTTACCAGCATGGACCGGGACGGCACGAAGGACGGCTACGATCTGCCCCTGACCCGCGCGGTGGTCGATGCGGTGAACATCCCGGTGATAGCCTCCGGCGGCGTGGGTAACCTCTCCCACCTCTACGACGGCTTCACCGACGGCGGGGCCAGTGCGTGCCTCGCGGCCTCCATCTTCCACTACCGGGAGCACACCATCGAAGAGGCGAAGAGCTACCTGCGCGACCGCGGCGTCGCGGTGCGGCTCTAGGAGGGCGGCGTGAGCGATTCGAGCGAGATCATCAGCGCGGTGTACCGCGTCATCCAGGAGCGGAAGGCAAACCCGACGGAGAAGTCGTATACCGCAAGCCTCATGGCGAAGGGGATCGACAAGATCCTCAAGAAGGTAGGGGAAGAGGCGACGGAGGTCGTCATCGCCGGAAAGGGAGGGTCGCGCGAAGAGATCGTGTACGAGACAGCCGACCTCATCTTTCACAACCTGGTCCTTCTCGGGTACTACGACATCGACCCGGAAGAGGTGTACGCGGAGCTGCGGCGCCGCTTCGGGCTCTCCGGGATCGAGGAGAAGGAATCGCGGGGCGCCTAGGAGTGTCGGAGTGTAAAGCACCTGACAAACATGTTGACATTTCTTACCCCCATGTTATGATGCTTTTTCCTTGAAAAATGTCTGCCGGCCCGACAAACCCACAAAGTAGTAAATTCCAGATACAGAAGGGGGGGGAATATGAATGCCGGGAGTAAAGGTAAAAGAAACTGAGCCGTTTGAGCTGGCACTGAAGAAGTTCAAGAAGCAGTGCGAGAAAGCTGGGATCCTTTCCGAAGTGCGCAAAAGAGAGCACTACGAAAAGCCGAGCATCAAGAAGAAGAAAAAGGCCATTGCAGCGCGCAAGCGTGCACTCAAAAAACAGCGCAAGATGGTGGACTAAGAGGCCATATGCAGTTGCGTGACAGATTGGTTGCAGAGATGAAGCAAGCCATGAAAAGCCGCGATGCATTGCGGCTTTCTACTATCCGCATGGCCCTTTCCTCGGTAAAGAATCGCGAGATCGATGCAAAGCACGAGCTCAGCGACTCCGAGATCACAGATACCTTTTCCACACTGTGCAAGCAACGCAGGGAATCTATCCGGCTCTTTAAGGAAGCAGGCAGACAGGAGCTGGTGGATAAGGAGGAGGCGGAACTCGCCGTCCTTCTGGAATTCCTGCCTCAGCAGTTGAGCCGGGAAGAATTGGTGGCCCTGGTAGACAAGGCCATCGCGGAGACATCCGCAGCGGGGGGGAAGGACATGGGCAAGGTAATGAAAGCCCTCATGCCCTCCGTTTCCGGCCGTGCAGACGGTAAGCTGGTTAGCGAAGTTGTAAAGGAAAGACTAGGCTGATCTTTTTTTTTGCCCCGGGAGCGACCCTCCCGGGGTCAGCCGAATACCTTTCGTGACACGAGTGGGGGCGAATCTAGCGATTCCCCCTACTTTTACTTTGTAGCTGCCGCAAGGTGTAATGCATGATCCTTCTTGATATCCTTATCTGGGCGGTACTCCTTTTCTTCGTAGCAAAAGGTTTCAGCAAAGGGTTGGTAAGGGAGGCATGTTCACTCCTCGGGCTCGTTTCAGGCGGCTGGGCCGCCTTCAGATACTATTCCCATCTGGCCGACACGCTGCGGGTGTTCATCCGGCTCCCCCAGGGGGTCGCTCAGCCGCTCTCGTTTCTCCTCATTTTCCTCACGCTCGGCATCCTCTTCTACTTCCTCGGCCATCTGCTTACCGTTGTGTTCAAGATCATGCTGTTGGGGGGTATCAACCGGATCGGCGGGATCGCCTTCGGTTTTCTGGAGGGGGGGTTCCTGCTCTGCATGCTCCTCTACGTGGGGACGCTGGGGCCGATGCCGGAAAAGGTGAAGGGAGCGCTCTCGCGCTCGAGGACGGCGCAGGCCTTCATCGGCACCGGGGCGAGCATCGCCGCCGGGTGGGAGGCGGCGAGGGGACAGAAGCCGGTCGGTGCGGCAAAGCGATAAGGACGGCTCAAGTTGTCGATGATACCGGAAGAAAAAGTCAGGGAGGTGCGGGAACGGGCGCCGATCCTTGAGGTGATCTCCGAGTACATGAGCCTCAGGAAGTCCGGTGCCAACTACCAGGGGCTGTGCCCCTTTCACGGAGAGAAGACCCCGTCTTTCAACGTGAATCCGGCACGCGGCATCTTCCACTGCTTTGGCTGCGGCGTCGGTGGAAACGTTATCAGCTTCGTCATGCGCATGGAGGGGATGAGCTTCCCCGGCGCGGTCCGCTTCCTGGCAAAGAGGGTCGGCGTAGATATCCCGGAGCGCCCCCTGACGCGGGAGGAGAAGCGCCAGGTCGACGAGCTGGAGCTCCTCTACGGCATCAGCGAGATGGCGGCGCACTTCTATCGGCGGGTGCTGGAAAGCGACGAGGCGGGGGAAGCGGGAAGACGCTACCTGGAGCGTCGCGGGGTGGACAAGGAGACCGCAGCAGCGTATCGCATGGGGTTCGCCCCCGCAGGGTGGGACGGGCTGACGAAGTTCCTGGAGCGCAAGGGTGTGGCGCTCCCCCTTGCGGAGAAACTCGGGCTGGTGCGCAAGAGTGACGGCGGGAAGTACTACGACACCTTTCGAAACCGCCTCCTTTTCACCATCGCCGACCTGCACGGGCGCCCGATAGGTTTTGGCGGAAGGGTCATGGACGACTCCCTCCCCAAGTACATAAACTCCCCGGAGTCGCCGATCTACCACAAGAGCGAGGTCCTCTTCGGACTCGACCTCGCCAAGAAGGGGGTGCGGGAGACGGGGAGCGTGATCATCGTCGAGGGGTACTTCGATCACCTGGCGCTGTACAGGGCAGGATACACCAACGTGGTCGCCACCTGCGGCACCGCCCTCACCACGCCGCACCTGAAGGTTCTGCGCCGCTACGCCGAAAAGGTGTACACCCTCTTTGACGGCGACGAGGCCGGGCGCAAGGCGACCTTTCGCTCCATGGAGCTCTTCCTGGAGGACGGGATGCCGGCAAAGGTGGTGCAGGTGCCGGACGGGGACGATCCCGACGACTTCGTGAAGGAACGCGGGGCCGACGCCTTCGGCGAGCTTCTCGACGGGGCGCTCCCGATCTTCGAGTTCTACTACCGGGACCTCCTGAAAAGGGTCGACGCAAAAACGGTGGAGGGGAAGGTCGCCTTCATCGACGAGGTGGCGCCGCGGCTCATGAAGATGGCGAACCCGGTGGAGCGCTCCCTGTACGAGAAAGAGGTCTGTCGCGCAGTCGGCATCGACCTGCGCACCCTGCACAAGCGGATGGGGGTGACCCCGGAGCCGGTGCGGGCGCCAGTGAGGCCGGCACCGCGGCCGGTGCGGGAGAAGCCGGGGGGCGGGATCGAGGAGACACTCCTCTCCCTCATGGTGAAGTTCCCCGAGGTCGCCGAGAGGGTGGCGCAGCAGGGTGTGGAGACCCTCTTTTCACCCGCGTATGCCGAGCTTGCCGGCGACATCGTTGCACAACGAGGCCACGAGAGCATCGACGTGGCACAGGTGGTGGAAAAGGTCGCGAACCCGCAGGAGCGGGCGCGGCTTTTCTCCCTTTTTGTGGCGGATGCCCATCTGGAGGGGATCAACCCCTTGAAGGCCTTTGAGGAGTGCCGTCTCGCTCTCCAGCGCGGCGCGCTGAAAGGGGTGAAGGAGCTCGCCAGGGAACTGGCGACAGTGGAGCCGGAGTCGCCGCGCTACGCGGAGCTTCTGGCCCAGATCGACCTGTTACGTAACAAGAAATCAAAATTACCATAGATCAGTTGGTTGGCTGCTGCTTGGGTAGCTGTAACGGAGTGTCGTAAAAATGGCCAAAAAAAGCATGGATGAAGTGAAACAGCTGATCGACCTCGGGAAGGAAAAGGGTTTCCTCACCTACGAGGAGGTTAATGACCTGCTTCCTCCCGATATCGTGGACTCCGCCCAGATCGACGACGTCATGAGCATGTTCGGTGACATGGACATCGAGATCGTGGACTCCGCTCAGAAGGTGAAGATCCCCAAGATAAAGATGGATCTCGAGGAGGAGGACGAGCACGAAGGGGAGCAGGAAGAAGTCGAGTTCGAGCCGGGAACCCTCGGGCGCACCAGCGACCCGGTCCGCATGTACCTGCGCGAGATGGGCTCCGTATCGCTCCTCACCCGTGAAGGGGAGGTGGAGATCGCCAAGCGCATCGAGGTCGGCGAGCGTGACGTGGCAAGCGTCATCCTCAACACCCCGATCACGGTGAAGGAGGTCATCTCCCTGGGGGAGCGTCTCAGGAAGCTCCAGATCGCCGCGATAGAGATCAGCAAGGATGTCGAGGAGGAGGTACTGGAGGAAGGTGAGGAAGATCTCCAGGCTATGCGCCTTCTCAACATCATCGACGAAATCCAGGCGCTCTACAGCCGCATGGAGGAGTTGCGCAATGCGGGGGACACCGGCAGCGACGAGCAGCAGGAGCTGAAGGCGAAGATGGCGGAGCTCCTGCGCAGCCTGCGCCTGAAGGACCGGCACATCGAGAAGATCGCCCAGCGGCTGAAGGAGCTCTCCACGAAGGTCGACTCCGTGCTGCGCGAGATCGCCGCCGTGGAGAACGAGACCGAGACGAAGCTCGAGCCGTTCATCACCGCCTTCGAGAAACTCCACGGTGCCTCTGACGAGGAGTTCATGAAGGTGCTCGGGCGGACCGCTGAGGAAGCGCAGCAGCTGGAAATCCGCTACCGCGCGCTGGAAAAGAACCTCGGAAAGATCGAGCACGAGTCCGGCTTCCGCGCACGCGACCTGGCAAGCGCTCTGGAGGCGATCGAGCACGGCGAGCGGAAGGCGAAGCTTGCCAAGAGCGAGCTGGTGGAGGCGAACCTGCGCCTCGTCGTTTCCATCGCCAAGAAATACACCAACCGCGGCCTGCAGTTCCTCGACCTGATCCAGGAAGGGAACATCGGCCTCATGAAGGCGGTGGACAAGTTCGAATACCAGCGCGGCTACAAGTTCTCCACCTACGCCACCTGGTGGATCCGCCAGGCGATCACCCGCGCCATCGCGGACCAGGCCCGCACCATCCGCATCCCGGTGCACATGATCGAGACGATCAACAAGCTGATCCGCACCAGCCGCCAGCTCGTGCAGGAGATCGGGCGCGAGCCCTCCCCGGAAGAGATCGCGGAGCGCATGCAGCTCCCGCTGGACAAGGTGCGCAAGGTCCTGAAGATCGCCAAGGAGCCGATCTCTCTCGAGACCCCGATCGGGGAGGAGGAAGATTCGCACCTTGGGGACTTCATCGAGGACAAAGGGGTGGTGTCGCCGCTGGAGGCGGTCATCAAGGCGAACCTCTCCGAGCAGACCTCGCGCGTCCTTTCCACCCTCACCGCCCGCGAGGAGAAGGTGCTGCGGATGCGCTTCGGCATCGGCGAGAAGAGCGACCACACCCTCGAGGAGGTCGGGCAGGACTTCGAAGTCACCCGCGAGCGTATCCGGCAGATCGAGGCGAAGGCGCTCAGGAAACTGCGCCACCCGAGCCGGGCGAAAAAGCTGAAGAGTTTCGTGGAGTAGCCATGAGGCCGCCCTGATGCAAATCGGGGCGGCCTTTTTCAAAGGCAGAAGCAATCGGTTGAACCGCAAAGACGCAAAGGAGCAAAGTCCACCCAGGACTTGAGAAAAGAGGTGCCACGAGATGCAGAAGAAAGCGGTGATTCTCTATAGCGGCGGGCTCGATTCCACCACCTGTCTCGCGATCGCGAAGGCAGAAGGATTCCTCCCCTACGCCATGAGCTTCAGCTACGGCCAGAGGCACAGCATTGAACTGGAGCTCGCAAAGCGTCACGCCGGAGAGATCGGGGCGGTCGATCACCTCGTCGTGGACTTCGACCTCAGGAAGATGGGGGGGAGCGCCCTCACCGCCGACATCGACGTCCCGAAGGAAGGGGTCGGCGACGAGATCCCGGTCACCTACGTCCCCGCGCGCAACACCATCTTCCTCTCCTTCGCTCTCGGATGGGCCGAGACCCTCGGCGCCTTCGATATCTTCATCGGCGTGAACGCCCTCGACTACTCGGGGTACCCCGACTGCCGCCCCGAGTTCATAGCAGCCTTCGAGGCGATGGCCAACCTGGCCACCAAGGCCGGTGTGGAAGGGGCGGGACGTCTGAAGATCCACACCCCCCTTATCTCTCTCACGAAGGCGCAGATCATCCAGAAAGGGCTCTCGCTCGGTGTGGACTACGGTCTCACCCACTCCTGCTACGATCCCGCCGAAGACGGCACCGCCTGCGGCCTGTGCGATTCCTGCCGGCTGAGGCTCAAGGGGTTCGCCGAGGCGGGCGCTGTCGATCCGGTCCGCTACGCCACCGTGCAAAGGTAACCAATGTCAAAAGGCACTGAGAAACACCATAGTGGCAGCTGCAAGACGCCCCTCTCCGACGTGCAGCTCTCCCGCGACACCCGCAATATCGCCATCGGCAAGGTAGGGGTGAAGGACATCTCCTACCCCATCGTGGTGATGGACAAGAACAAGGGGTTCCAGAGCACCGTGGCGCGCATCAACATGTACGTCGACCTGCCGCACCACTTCAAGGGGACCCACATGAGCCGTTTCGTGGAGATCCTGAACAGCTACCGGGAGAAGATCGCGCTCGACAAGATGGAGGAGATGCTGGGGCAGATGAAGGAGAAGCTCGGCGCCAGCAACGCCCACGTGGAGATCGAGTTCCCCTACTTCATCGAGAAGACGGCACCGGTCTCCGGCGCGAAGAGCCTCATGGAGTACAACTGCACCTTCATCGCCTCCTTTGCAGAGACCTTCGACTTCATCCTTGCGGTCAAGGTGCCGGTGACCTCCCTTTGCCCCTGCAGCCGCGAGCTCTCCGTCTACGGCGCCCACAACCAGCGCTCCGTGATGACGGTGCAGGTGCGCTACAACGAGTTCATCTGGATCGAGGACCTGGTGCAGGTGATGGAGGAGTGCGGCTCCTCCCCCGTCTACTCGCTTCTGAAGCGCGAGGACGAAAAGTACGTCACGGAGCGCGCTTACGAGAATCCGCGTTTCGTGGAGGACATGGTCCGCGAGGCGACCCAGCGGCTGCTCGGGATGGACAACGTCACCTGGTTTTCCGTCGAGGCGGAGAACTTTGAGTCGATCCACAAGCACTCCGCATATGCGGCAATAGAGCGGGACAAAAGGGTGCCGGCTGGTGGTGCGGTCAATCCTTTGACTGTGGATAACTCTGTTGAAAAGTAGCAAAGCTGTGGACAACCCTGAATTTACCCCGTTCATTTAACCCTCTTAAGACGCTCTCCTCTAATGAAAGTCGCACTCGCCGTATTTGCAAAGGCTCCCGTACCGGGCGCGGTGAAGACGCGGCTCTCTCCGCAGCTGACCAGCAGCGAGAGCGCCGAACTCTACCGCTGCATGCTCCTGGACACCGTGCAGAGGGTGTCGCTCCTCCCATGGGATCCGTTCATCTTCTATGAAGGAGAGCGCGCCTTTTTCGAGGGCGCCTGTCCCGGGATCCCTCTCCTGCCACAGGTCGAGGCGGGGCTGGGGGAGAGGATGGCTGCGGCCGTGGAGTCCACTCTGGCTCTCGGATATGGCGCGAGCATGGTCATCGGGACGGACGTTCCGGACCTGCCGCTCAGTTATCTTGAAGAAGGGGTGCGCCTCTTGAAGTCCGGCGCGGATGTCGTCTTCGGCCCTGCCGCCGATGGAGGGTACTACCTGGTGGGACTCAAAAGGGTGGAGCGGGCCATTTTCCAGGGAATCCGCTGGTCCACCAGCAGTGTCCTCGCCGAAAGCCTCAAGAGGGCGGAGTCCGCGGCGCTGAAGGCCGGACTGCTCCCTCTCTGGTACGACGTGGACAGCTACGAGGACCTCCTGCGCCCCGGGCTTCTGGACATACACAACAAGGCTCCCCTTACCAGGACCTTTCTCACGCAACACGGGATAGTGCCACGCGAAGGGGCGTAGGGCGTGGATGTAGGCCGGGATAAGCGCAGCGTTCCCGGCGGCACCGGGCATGTCTCACCCGCTCCACCGGTAAACCTCGTGGCGCGACTGCCGACCCCTGCTACTTGACAGACGCCGCACCCATGATTGATTTTTAGCTGGCCCCTCTCACGAAAAGGTCCCAGATGGCAGCAGATCCCTCGCACATTCTCACCGAGGTATTCGGCTTCAAGACGTTTCGCCCCGCGCAGCGCGAGATCGTGGAGACGGTCCTCTCCGGGCAGGACGCCTTCGTACTGATGCCGACGGGCGGGGGGAAATCCCTCTGCTACCAGATCCCGGCCCTCTGCCTTCCCGGCACCGCGCTCGTCGTCTCTCCCCTCATCTCCCTTATGAAGGACCAGGTCGACGCACTGCGGGAGAATGGCGTCGCCGCTTCCTGCTACAACTCCTCCCTTACCGAGCAGCAGGCCAGGAGGACCCTAGCGGAACTCCACGGCGGCGACCTGAAGCTCCTCTACGTCGCGCCGGAGCGCCTCCTGAGCGACAACTTTCTCGAGCGCATCCGGACCCTCCCCATTTCCCTCTTCGCCATCGATGAAGCTCACTGCGTATCGCAGTGGGGGCACGACTTCCGCCCCGAGTACGCGCAGCTCGGTAAGCTCCGGCAGCTCTTCCCGGAGATACCGATGATCGCGCTCACCGCGACCGCGGACCACCAGACGCGCGGCGACATCATGCACAGGCTCGGGCTTGCCGAGGCGACCTGCTTCGTCGCGGGCTTCGATCGCCCCAATATCCGCTACAGCGTCGTGGAGAAGCACCGTCCCTTCAAGCAGCTCACCGACTTCCTCGCCGGGCGCCGGGAGGAGGCGGGGATAGTCTATGCCCTGTCCAGAAAGAGGGTGGACGAGGTGGCGGAAAAGCTCTGTGCCAACGGGGTGAATGCCGCGCCCTACCACGCGGGGCTTCCGGATACGGAGCGGCACCGGGTCCAGGAGGCGTTTCTTCGGGATGATATCAAGGTGGTAGTGGCGACTGTCGCGTTCGGCATGGGGATCGACAAGTCCAACGTGCGCTTCGTGGTGCACTACGACATGCCGAAGAGCATCGAGAGCTACTATCAGGACAACTGCGAGTTGCATAGTATGGACGCGCAACGGTCATAGTCCAGGGTATGGACACGTCGTACGTCCTCCTCCCCCCATCACTAACACCCGCTTCACAGCGACAAGAGCCGTTGAGAGCTCTGGCACCTAATCATGCTCCTGGCAGTCCTCTGGTCCTTCCTGGCCTCCCTGCAGCAGGCTCTGCTGGTCCCAAGGCGTCTATTATAATCTAGATCTACTTCTTCAGGATTTTTCGCCGATAGTCAAGCTCGCGTGTAGGCGCACAGTTTTCTGCGGATACATCGTTTTTGCTATTGACGACGAGCCATATAATATTCTAAACCTTGCGAAAAAGGAGGGGGTCCAGATGGATTCGATATCAACTGCTCTAATTGGAGCAATTTCTGCTGGTATTACGGATGTTGGAAAAAAAGCTATTGCAGATGCGTACGAAAACCTGAAGGCTTTGATAAGTGCAAAGCTAGGCCAAGAAAATGACATCTCCGAAGCAATTGCAGCCCTAGAAGACAACCCTGAATCGGAGGGTCGCCGGATGGTGCTGGCTGAAACGATGACAAAGGAAAAAGCCGTCGAGGATTCCGAGATTCAGGAATATGCAGGAAAACTGATCGAAACGATTAAGGAAACGGAGGAAGGGCGCAAGGTCGTCGCCAAATTCCTCATAGATGCAAAGGGAGCACAAGTCGGTGTAATTGGCGATAATGCAAGAGTCCAAGGCGGAATCCATTTTCGGGAAACGAAATAAATGAACCATCCGCGGCAGGTGGGGATAGTTGGAGATCACGCCCACATCGAGGGAGGGGTCCACTTTCATGACCATGGGCAACGTTCGACCTGCTTTCATTGGCCGGATGCATGGGATTTCTCAGCCTTTATCTCTGAAAAGAGGCAGAACTTCACTGGCCGAGACTGGCTCTTTAAGGAAATTGATGATTGGCTTGCCCAGCCGACACCGAGGACTCTCCTTCTCCGTGGCGATTTCGGTGTCGGAAAGTCGGCCTTTTTGGCCGAGTTGATCGCTCGAAAGACCGATGCCGTCATAGGATGGCATTTCTGCCAGCACGATACACAGGAAACTCTGAAACCTACGACCCTCGTCAATAGCCTCGCCGCGCAGTTTAAGACCACACTCCCTGCATTTGGTGCGTTGATAGATTCGGATGACTCTCTGCAGAGACGTCTGGAGAAAACCGCGGAAGACCCGGCCAGCGCCTTCGAGTCGGCGGTTATAAACCCCCTTGCCCGCATCGAGGCACCCGATGGACCCCGTCTCGTCCTAATCGATGCTCTAGATGAAGGGCTAGAATTGGACGGTGCAGAAATGCGTCGTCATGGAACCATTGTCCAGCTACTTGCTAACAAGGCCATGCGTTTTCCCCGCTGGCTGCGGATTATAGTTACCTCGCGCAATAACCCTGATGTTGTCGGACGTCTCGGAAAATTCGGAATCAAGGACGTCAATGCGGAAAATGTCTCCAACGAGGCCGACCTTCGCGCCTTTATCCTTCAGCGACTCTCACGGCAGCCGCTGGAGTCACACCTGAGAAGGGAGCATTGTTCCTGCGAGTCTGCAGCTGCTCTGCTTCTGCAGAAAAGCCTCGGGAAGTTCCTTTATGCCGTCCGGGCCCTTGACCAGCTCGAAGATGCCCGCATTGGGCTGGCTGAACTCGCCTCCCTGCCTCCCGGAATGGACAGCTTTTATCTTGATTCCTTCGACCGTCGTTTTGCCCGCGTAGGACGCGATTACAGTGACGCACGTGATGTGCTTGGCCTGCTCGCAGTTGCCAAAGAACCGCTTCCCTCGTCTGTGTTGGCTGAAATCCTTGCTAGGCCTGAACAGGAAATCTTATCGGTGCGCAGGTGCTTGCCGGACTTCATCAAGCTACGTGCCGGCGCCTGGGCTTTCGATCACTTCTCTCTCTCCGAATGGCTGACAGGCACGACTGAAGATGGCTTCGCAAGAGCCGGTGATTACTCGGTCAATATCGGTGTCTCAAACGAGCACTTCCGCAAATGGGCTTTGAGGACGGTCAAGAAAGGGGCGGCACATGAAAGTGCATATTTGGTGCGCCATCTCTCCTCGCACGTTCCGGACGGTGCAGAATGCCGAAGGGTGTTCACTCACTTGATGCTATCCAGTTTTGAGTGGCTTGCCGCTCGGCTCCGCTTGACCGGCATACACACCTTGATCGCGGATTGCGATCAATTGGGAGAGAGCAGCGATGCAAAGATGCTCCGTGCGGTGCTCCGCTGCAGTATGCATGTTTTACGAAGGGTGCCGGAGCAACTTCCGGCGCAAGTGCTTGGGCGATTACGTTCATTACTGCAACCGTCGGATTCAATTGCTGCCCTGATAAAAAGTACAGAGTACTGGGTTGAGCATCCGCCCGATTTGACGACTTCCTCCTTGCTTGTTCCGACCGGTGGCAGCCTGAGATTTTCAACGAATTGTCTCGCTGCTTTTTCCGGGCACGAGCGTGCAGTTAACTGTGTAGCCGTGCTTCGGGACGGGCGAATTGCCTCTAGCGGTGACGACTACACTGTGCGGGTGTGGGACCCCCAAGGAATTGAAGATCCGCTGCTGTTTGAGGGGCATACAGAACGTCTTGCCGTACTTCCGGATGGGCGAATCGCCTCGCTTGGTTGGGACAATGTGGTGCAGGTGTGGGATCCTCAAGGTATTCAGGAGCCGTTGCTGTTCGAGGGGCACACGGACGAGGTGAAATCTCTGTCGCTTCCTGATGGGAGGATCGCCTCGTTTTGTCTGGACGGGGCTGTGCGGGTGTGGGACCCCCGAGGAATTCAGGCGCCGCTAGTGTTTGATGGTGATGGGGAGTATGGATATATGGCAGTGCTTCCGGACGGGCGGGTTGTTACCGGCAGGCGGGTGTGGGATCCCCATACCAGCGAGTCCATGGAATTCCTGGAAGCCGACGTAACATCGCTCGTCGTGCTTCCGGATGGACGGTTTGCCACGGCGGTGAGGCGCGACAACTCTGTGCGGGTGTGGGACTTCGAGGCAATTGAGGAACCGTTGCTGTTCGAGGGGCACACGGCCCCTGTGACGTCTCTTGCCGTGCTTCCGGATGGGCGTTTAGTCTCGAGCAGTTTGGACACGACTGTGCGGGTGTGGGACCCTCGAGGAATTCAAGAGCCGCTACTGTTCGAGGGGGATGGTTACTACATGGCTGTTCTTCCCGACGGGCGGGTTATCTCTACTTGTTGCAACGGGAGTCTGCGGGTGTGGGACCCCCAAGGTATTCAGGAATCGTTTCTATTGGAGGGGCACACGCACGTGGTCAATTGTCTAGCCCTACTTCCGGATGGGCGGCTCGCCTCCGGCAGTTGGGACAAGACGGTGAGGGTATGGGACCCTCAAGGAGGCGAGGCGCCGTTGGTGTGCGAAGGCCACACGAGGGCGATCAGATTCCTCGGCAGACTTCCGGATGGGCGGGTAGCCTCGGGTAGCGATGACGGCACTGTGCGGGTGTGGGACCCCCAAGAAAACAAAGAGTCGTCACTATTTGTGGGTCACACTAGTTTGGGGTCGTCCCACACAGTGCTACCGGATGGGCGAATCGCCTCAAGTGCGAACGACAATACTGCGCTAGTGTGGGACCCCAAGGGCGTTCAGGAGTCGTTAATCCTTGAGGGGCACACTGAGTGGATAACCTCCCTCGCCGTGTTTCCGGATGGACGAATTGTGTCGGGTGGCTTGGATAGGACTTTGCGGATTTGGGATTCCCTGGGCATTCAGGAACAGGTGCTGTGCGAGGGGCATTCATTCTCGGTCGGATGCTTGGCCGTGCTAGCAGATGGGCGAATCGCCTCGGCAGATGGCAACACCGTGCGGGTGTTCGACCCCGAAGGCATTCAGGACACAATGGTGTTTGAAGGGCATACATATCTGATAGATTCTTTAGCCGTGCTTCCTGATGGACGGATCGCCTCCTCAGGTAGCGAGGACAAGACAGTGCGGGTTTGGGATCCTTGGGGGAACAAGGAACCGACGGTGTTCGAAAGGCATACGAGCACGGTTTGCTGCTTTGCTGCGCTACCGGACGGTCGTATCGCCACCGGCGGTGAGGACGGCACCTTGTGGGTGTGGGACCCCCAAGGGATTCAAGATGCCATGCTGTTGGAGGGGCACAGGGGCTCGGTACAATGCCTTGCTGTACTACCGGGCGGCCGTATAGCTTCGGGTGGTAGTGACGATACTGCGCGGGTGTGGGACTTACGCAGTGGTCAGCAACTGGCACAGTTTAAGTCAGATGCGATGATTATGACTCTCTTGACATTGCCCGACGGAATTCTTGTCGCAGGTGATTTTGCAGGAATGGTGCACTTCCTTAAGCTGTACTAAAATACATGGTCGTGTTGCGCGTAAGGCAACGGTCCAGGATAGGTGATAGCCGCTTCCGCTTATCGCAACCTGGATCTCCTCTACTTGGCGCATGAGCGCTTGTAGCACAGCAGCGGGGTAAAATCGAGACATCGGTATCCCTCCATTACCCCTCCCGTAGGTATACACGCACAGAATGCTCGCGAGCCTGAGATCCGAAAGATGCCGTAACGGGGCATAGGCTACAACCCTGCTTACCCAGCCTGGGACGTACCCACGTTTGCCGCTCCACACACACCTACTCGCTCGCCTGTCCTCCCCTATCCCTTCACTAGGTTACCAGCCTGAATCGATATCCGGTGACGGCTCCGAAGAGCCAGAAACCGAAACGTCGACAATGCCGAACGGTGTCTAAGTTTCTTTGAATTTGGCAACTTCTGGTGTATAACCGAGAGTCGCACACGAGAAAGCGGCGGGGAAGGGTTTTCCTACTGACATATCGGGGGCGCTGGGGCAGGGGTAAAACAAAAGGCGGCAGTCTTGGTGACTGCCGCCCTGGCTATAAGGTGGGAGTGTTTGGTGCGAGGAACACACGGTTTCTACCCGCAGCCCTTAACTCCCGTTATTTCGTTTCAGGCACATCTGCTACCTCTTTTTAGTAAACCATTCTGCCATTAAATGTCAAACAAATAATTATGGCAACTGCAATGCAAGCACGTAATTCAAGCTAATGAATAGGAAATGCAATGCGTATCTTTAAACCGGAACAGTTAGCAGAGGCAATCGAGGGAACCAACCCTCTAGGCGCAAACGAGCTGTTTTTCGTAGAGTTGTGGTACAGCATGACGCACCAAGAGTCTCTGGACTCATACCGGGTCAAGTGCATGAACAGCCGGATGCTGATCCGTGAGTGGGCGGAAGAACTAGCTATCGGTCGGCTAAACCCCAGTGAGGCTTCTGACGTGGCGGCCGAGACTATTAGTTGCCTGAGCTGTGACCCCGTTATTGCCACCCACTTCGAGCGCCACTGGACATTGTTAGAGCCGGTTTTGCAGGCTCATGTGCCCATCAAAGCAATGAAACCTGATGAGAGGAAGCAAAAAGCGACAGCGTTGCGGACAAAGGAATTCGTGTTCGTCGTGAATGACCTTCACGCTGCCTTGGAGAAGGACTACTGGCGACTCCTCTCCTCCTCGCTGCCTCATGTTGTTGCGACAGGTAACAAGGACACAATGCGGATAGTAACGTCACATGCCATAGCCGACTTGGTAGACAGGGGGTGGCCTATCGAATCCCTTTTCACTTGGCATGACAACTTCCTGAAGGCGGAGAACCGAGAAATTCATACCTTTGAGGAGAACCTTTCTTTCATGATGAGGAAGTTGTCTGAGGCCCCGGTAGAGTACCAGGTGACCCTCCGGCTGACGGGAAGTAAAAATCTGGTCAAACTCGGCCGCTTTGGCGATTTCGTCTTCATGGCGCAGGCTGAGTTAAAGGATGCTCCCTCCAAGTTCACCTCGGCAAAACCTGCTTCTTGTCTAGCCCAAACGACGGTCATGGGGGCTGATCCTCTGGCCGCAGCAATCATTGCGAAAGAGTCCTTTGAGCAAGTGATCGACCTGCTACGATTTGACTATGAGCCGTCCCGACTGAAAATCGGATCTTTGTGCCATGTAAGGCGGGTGGACTCCGATAGGGCTGTCATGCAAGTGGTGAGGACGACTACTCCGAATCCGACGTCAGACTCAGACCATTCTGTGTTTTCGTCGTTCGTAGCGGGGCTCAAGACTCTGTCCGAAAGGGATAAAACCGAGGAAATTTCCCGCAGGAAGATTCGGGGAGCGATCCGACAGTACAGGTTCGGACGCGATAGCGAAAACTACAAAGACAAGTTCCTCAACTGGTGGTTGGGCCTGGAGGCTGTTGCCAACGTGGGAGGCGGCGAGATAGGGCCTACCGTCACTTTCAATGTGAGCAGGGTCATGGCTCTGCCCTATCTAGTCAGGCTCCTTGTGGACGCGCTCACAACGATTAAATATGCCCGAATCGATTGGCACGCTGACCTGCGAGGTCATTGCGACGGAAAAGATCTGCAAGCATTAACGATCGAGGATCTTTTCTCAATCACCCAGTCGCCGCATCACGTGGGTCTCTTGCTGGCAGGCTGCATCAAATCCCCTACCATGCACTACCGGTGTGAGCAGCTTTTCACCGCCCTAGCCGATCCTAGTAAGACGCTCGCCAAAATCGACGACCATACCCGACATCTGGAGTGGCAGATGGCGAGACTTTATCGGATCAGATGCTGCATCGTGCACGGGGCGGAGGTTCGGTTCAGGCTCAGTCTGTTCGCAGCCAACCTTGAGTTCTACCTGAAGGAGACGACAAAATCCCTTATCAACGGGCTGAATAGAAACGGCCATGTATATAATGTGGACGAGATCTTCTCACGCAGCACCATTGCCTTCGACCGGCTCCGGGGGGGGCTTGACGCGGCGGGAAAGGCCGGAGGGGGACCCGCAACCCCTGCGATAAGACAAGCAGTTTTTGCCCGCATAGTCGTGTAAATAACGCGGCCTTAACCATCCGCGGTCGATTCACCTTCGTAGTTCTCATGGGAGGGCATGGTGGCCACTCTCGGTGTAGTAAGGTCTGTCGCAGTGGCGCCTACTGAAGCATCTCGGCGGTCTCGCCGGTAATCCCTGGTTCTATTACGACCTCAAGAGGTATTAAGACATCAACGGTACTCACCTCCAAATACTTCGAAACGTCTTCGGATATAGCTCCTATAGAGACCATCAGCAAGAGATCGTTGAGGGGGTGATCAAAGGGGAGGATGCCTTTGTCATCATGCCTACCGGCGGGGGTAAGTCGCTGTGCTATCAAATTCCCGCCCTTTGCCGGCCTGGGGTCGGCATCGTCGTGTCACCCCTCATCTCCCTCATGAAGGACCAGGTCGACGCCCTTCGCTCCAACGGGGTGCGTGCAGCCTATTACAACTCAAGCTTGGACCAGAAGGAGGCGTCGCGTGTACTTGCGGCGTTGCACAATGGCAACCTAGATCTTCTCTACTTGGCTCCCGAGCGCTTGATGACCGATGCCTTCCTGGAGCGTCTTAACGGCTTGGAGATCGCTTTATTCGCCATCGATGAGGCGCACTGCATCAGCCAATGGGGGCATGATTTCCGCCCAGAGTACGTAAAACTCGGCGAATTACGCCAGCTTTTTCCTGACGTTCCGCTGATTGCCCTGACCGCTACGGCTGACGCTCATACGAGGTCCGATATAATCGAACGCCTCAGTCTGGGCGAGGGGCGTCAGTATGTCGCCGGTTTCGACCGTCCAAACATTCGCTACACCGTACTAGAAAAAAGGCAGCCCTTTTCTCAACTGTCGTCGTTCATTTCAGCCCGACCAAAGCATGAGGCCGGCATAGTCTACGCTCTCAGCCGTAAGCGGGTAGAAGAAGTGGCTGAGCGGCTTCGCCGTGCGGGAATTGCTGCTGCGGCCTACCATGCGGGACTTTCAGACAAAGAACGCAGCAGGGTGCACGATGCGTTCATCAACGAAGAGATCAGGGTCGTGGTTGGTACCGTCGCGTACGGCATGGGCATAGACAAGCCAAATGTACGATTCGTAGTGCACTATGACCTTCCCAAAAATATAGAAAGCTTCTATCAGGAATCAGGACGGGCAGGGAGGGATGGCTTGCCAGCCGATTCCCTCGTCCTCTTCGGGTATGGGGACGTTGCTGTTGCTCGCAGCCTCATTGAAAACAGCAATAACCCCGAGCTGGTTCGCATAGAGACTCATAAGCTCAACGCCATGATCGGATTCGCAGAGGCCCTGCATTGCCGGCGGAGGATCCTTCTTCTATATTTTGGCGAGCAACTTGAGGAGGACTGCGGCAACTGTGATGTCTGCCTTGATCCACCTCAGCGTTTCGATGCCACTGAGGATGCCCAGAAGGCTCTTTCCTGTGTATACCGGGTTGGCCAGCGTTTCGGTGCTGGCCATATCATCGACGTCCTTCGCGGATCCAAGTCCGAGCGCATAAAGGCCTTGGGTCACGACAAACTCTCCACCTATGGCATAGGCAGCGGCAAGAGCCAGGAAGAATGGGGAAGCATCCTGCACCAACTGGTACACCTCGGATACCTTTACCAGGATATAAGCCAGTATTCGGTCCTTAGGCTCACCGCAGCATCAAAGCCTCTTCTCCTAGGTCAAGAACGACTCCACCTTGCGCGGCCACGTATCAAAATGGTCGAAACAAAGGATCGCCGGCTGGCAGCTGCCAACAAGATCAAGAAGGAAAAAGTCAGCGTGGGCACGCTTAGTGCTGATGACGAGGTCCTGTTTCAAGCACTACGAGAGTTGCGAAGCCAAATCGCGAGAGAAGCAGGCGTGCCCCCGTATGTGGTCTTCGGAGACGTCACTCTTGTCGAGATGGCAGCAAAAAGGCCAGTAACAGCGGAGGATCTGCTATCAATCACAGGGGTTGGTAAATCTAAGCTAGGTGCCTATGGGGCGATGTTTCTTGCAGAGATCCGGAAATGGTGACGGATAAGTCCGCCAACCCAGAGAGGTAAGCGACAGTAGATGGCTGTTCTAAGTTCAGAACTTATAGCGGTTTTCGCACGATCGTACGAACCGCCGCACTGGATCGTTGAGGGGTTACTTCGCTCTGGGGATGCTCAGGTGAGGGCGGCATTGGGTGCCGCTCTTGAGGGAATTCCAGATGCTGCCGTCGCTGAACTGGATCAGGACATAAATGCGACCCTTGCCGTTATGTTCCACAACGGCGATCACCGCTTTAAAGCCAAGCTGTATCTTTTGAGTCAAGCCGTTCAGGAGGAGCTTCAACAGAGACGCCTGGCGGAGATAACCAACTACTCCCAAAACCGGGCACAACCGTATGACCACCCAGTTCTCCGAGATGTCCCTGTAGATGCAGACGGTCTCGTGCCGCTCTCAGCATTCAAAATCAATGGGGATGCACTCTGCCGTGGTGGAGAGGCTTTCTTTATTTTGCCGGCAGTACCTTCACCGAACGCAAATTACTGGCTTTTGCAAAATATAGCTCGACACGGTCTCGACAATGCCGTTAGCGTTCGACTGGATCCCCTGCTCCATGGGCCTGAGGCTGAGTTAGCGGGACACTTTTACAGGATGGACGTTTACGGAAGGCCACTCGATTGGGATCGGATACGTGCCCTGAGAGAACCTGACCACGGGCGATGGACGTCGGGGCCTCTTAGCCGAAAGAGCCATTTCACCGATTATGCCTGGATTCCGCACGCCAACGAGGTTGATTTTATCTGCGAGGAGCTGCCCCCCTTCCCAGAAGTAGACATACGAGGGGCCCGGTATCTTCACGCCGTTTTCGACAAGCAGAAGAACTGCTTGACCCATCTCGATGGGGCAATTCGCACCTATACCATTGACGAACTTGGCCATCGCGCAGGAATGCATGTCAGAAACGCAGGCAAAATCGGGCAGCGAGTCAAGGTATTTCGCACAGATTCTTACGTTGACCCTGCAGTGATGGGTGACATTGTGTCTGCTTTTTTTGTGTGGAACAACGACGTCGCCCGGTATTTTAGCCCTTCCCTCCCTGCTGATCTCTGACCCCGGACCAAGACTCTAGTAACACATGTCACCCTCCTTCAGTCTTCCCCTCGGGCCACTGTCCGCCTGGTCCAATCTTTCTCAGAAGGGGGCTTCCCCGTGTTCTGCGATTTCGCTGCCCCCATTGCCCCATGCAAAGGGAAGGTACGGGCCAAAGGTCGGCAGTAAGCCACAAGGGACAACGCCCTATGCACATCGCAATAGGGGGTGCCGGTTGCGCGCCGCCTCCCCCGTTAATTGTTCCTCGCTGGGACGGAGCGGCGAGCTTTACCCTGAGCCGTGAAGCCTGTGAGGTGTACGAGGTAAAGAACCGTTTGACTACGCAGCACAGCTCTAGTTATATTAGAGCGATTTTCATGTTCATCTGGTTGTCATGCGTTGAAGCCACAGTATTACATCGAAAGCACAAGCCCCCTATGAGGTAAGCCTGAGGTTCGGGGCAAATGAGATAGGTATGAAAACTAATACGGAAAAGAAGACGCCACTGCTTCTTACCATCATCGGCAACACTCTTGACGGGGACAGAGAAAGAGAAATAACCAAAGGAAGTGATGAATACCGCGTCATTTCAGAAGAAGTAGAACTGCTCTCACAAGACCCTGCCTCCGCAGTATCAGTTTTGGAGGCAGTTTTCCCGGGTGGTATTCCGCTTGACGCAGGCTTTTATGTGAGCCTCTGTGACCTCTCCTTTAAACTCGGTTTTGGTGAGGTGGCGGACCGCACGACAGGACTGCTTTGGGCAGCGGCTCTCCGGCAGCTCAAGGGGAAAGCTGCTGAAGATCTTTTAAGAGCACTCCCCTCAGTTGGACATGACTTTTTTGTGGCCATCTCCCCCCTTTCTGTCCTTCTCAAGGAGATTGAGATCGAACCGACGTTTGCAGCGGAATGGTTTCCAGCAATTGTAAACCGGATCGGTAATGACTTGGCTTCCGGCGGGTTCTGGCAAGCCTTGGGTACGTATTGTGAGCGACAGATCGATAATGCCCTAAAAGCACTTCCACTTCTTCTTAAGTGTAGTGAGGAATCGGCAATTGCAGTCGCGGCATATTTACTCGGAACCATTAGGACGCTCGAAAAGAAAGAGCCAGCAGCCAGTGTCTTTGATCAGATTGAAGCCGACTGCGCCGCTTCAGGACATCCAACTACTCGCTCCGCCTATCATCGCTCTTGGATACAGACATCATGGCGGGGCACGCTGGGCTTGTCGGATTTGCAGAGGCTCGTAGCCCATTTGAATGTTCCAAATGAACACCAGGAAGCCTTTTTCGTTGTCTGCCGTTCTCTCCTTGCCCCGACAACTGTCCCGGAATGTCTCAACTTTGGTCTTTCCTGGATGCGGAAGGAAGCCTCTCCGGCTCTGTCTCCAGAGGCTAAGCATGTTGTTACAGACTTCGCAGTTCAACTATTCGAGAGCGGCGGAGGCGATGTTAGTGACATGATCCTTTCGGTACAGCCGATACCCATCGAAAGCAGTGGAACATGGAAAAGGGTGGAGGCGCTCCTTGTTTCATTGCTCCGCAAGGACACAGAGAAATTTAAGGAATTCAGCCTTAAATTGGCAGAGAGGAATGCCCGTGGGTGGCTGCGGATAATGCAGGAACCTCGTAGTTTCGAGGGGTTATTTTCCAAGATGCGGGGAAGGATCATGGTGGGCTCGTTGGCCGGCTTATACTCTCGAGTGATGCTGGCTGCCGCAAGTTGGGCCTATTCTTCTTTGATAAGTTGGAACTTTCAGCGCTTCCTCCAGACATTTTTGTGGGGATCGAAGAGGACCGAATCCGGTTGGCGTTTTACGAGAGCCAACGAACCATGGTGCACGGAGTTGCAACTGCTCGGTTTCTCATCCTATTCATCCCGCATGTGCAGCAAACCAGTGAGGAGTTTCAACAGGAGTTTCGCGACGAGGTGATCCTACAGGCTAAAAATTTCGGAGGAGTTTGCCTGAAGGAATTCGAGGAGCACGCAGAGGAGTTTCCGCTGCTGAAAGAAGTTGTTGAAGGAACCAATCGTTATTTCGATACACTCCGAGAAATACAGAAATCCAGCATCTGTGCCATGGAAGTCCCCGGTTATCGGCGGGCGGCCCGACTACATGCTCGTCGCTTTTCCACCGAGGTATCGAAGGGGGCCGAAGAACATTCAATATTCGCGCAGATTTTCAAGAAGGTCCAACTCCTGTACGGTCAATCATGGAGGTCCTTCCTTGGCGGCAGGCTCAGTGATGCTACGAATCTGCAGACGATTTCAAACTCCATGGAACTACCCCGTCTGGAGTTCTTCGACCCAGAAGGAATGATGCTTCGGAGACTTAATGCTTCAGCTCAAATCGCGGCAATCTCGCAAGGCGCCGCTGACTCGGAGGAAGAAGAGTGACGCCCGATCTCACCACGTCGTTCCTGACCTATTATATCCGTAGCCTCGCCGAACGCACCCGAGAGGAAAAGTCGGGGACGAAGTACGGCTTCGATTGGATCATCTATAATGTGGCGTTGGCTGATGACCTCACGCCATACCGGCTGCCGTTTATCCGCCGAGGTCCGGAGGAAATTTCCAAGACCAAAACCGAGCCGGAATTTGGCATCGATCTCTCCTTCCTATCGCCCGATCGCAGGACATTGACGATCTTTGCTCTAAAAGACGAGGAACTTCGCAACTCCACATGGACTGCCAATGACTTCGACGCGGACATCAGGAGGGCTGCGGTTCCGGACCTGACGCCACCAGAGTTTCGTGAGGTCCAGGAGGTCAAGGTCATTCTCGCCTACAACAAGGATGAGGACCAGACCGGCATCCAGCTCTTCAATAACCTAACGAAGGGGCTTGGGTCAAGGGTCGGGGACCATGCGAGTTTGTCATTTGAGCGGTGGAATCTGACCACCATCACCGAAAAGGTTAAAACGAAACTCCTGACGCCGTCGCTTCTACCCCAGCGCTTTTTCAGCCTTTTTAGCTACATATGCTCCCAGTTCGCCGATTTTCGGCATGGCTCAGACGAGTGGAATAATCAGCTTATTCCCAACTGGCGGAGATTCCTCGAGGATGTGCTCAAGGGGAACGCCGATGAGAGGCGAATTCGGCTTCTACCGGTTGCCCTAATAATCCTTCGGGAGTATGGCAGGGAAAATCAGAGCGCGGAAACGGGATGGATCGACCTTGCCGAATGGGCGATGCTGGCGGTATGGGATGTTTGGCGCTGCACACAGAAAGCGGATGTCAAGCAGGCGGTGTGTGAAATATGGGTCAGCTTCTACCTTGCCGAGTTGGAAAGATATTATAGCGCGCATGCGCAAGAACTGGCGTACGAGGATAGCCTGGAAACTGGCAGGAGCGGAAGTTGGTTGGACGCGATTGCGGCATCAGTTGTTGCTTTCTGGCACATAGGTCGAATAGGAATCTTAGGTATCGGCTTTGGGGAAATACTGGGTGGTGAGAGTGATGAAGAAAGGCAGAGAACCTTTCTGGCTCTTCAGGCTGTCGCCAATTGGCTGGTCGGCCTTCTCAACGCAAATTCAGCTGCAAATCGACCGCTGTTGGATCTCCATCACATCGAGCTTTTCCTAATCTGGCGCACTCTTTGGCAGATCGGGCGGTATGACGACATCTACCACTGGCTCAAAGGCCTACACCAACGGCTTTTAGTCAGAAGAACAGGCAGCGCTCATCTCCCGTTCATCGAGGGCTATAATTCTCTCGAACACGTTTTCGAGTTTGTCGCTACAGGCAAGAAGCCGCCGGAATACTGCGACCAGAGTTCGCTTCTCCTACTTTCCCTTATCGAATTCAGCTTTAGCCTCGACCCCAAAAGGCGTGACGAGCTCGTCGAGCTCTTCTACAGCCAAATAGTCGTTGGACAAGGAGCGGATGGAAGCGAAATTACCGACTCCGGCCCAATTGACCTGATGGGATGGGCACCTCCAGAGGACTGGCTTGATCGCGTTCTTTCAAAGAGCCTGGCGGCTGAGGGGGAATCCCAGACCCTTGAACCCTTTGCTGTTGAGCCAGAGACCGAAGGGGCGTCAATAGCTACGGAGATAGGGAAATTCGTTCATCAAGCTCGTGCTGCACAAAAGTTCGAGCTTCCAGATATCCCCGCTTCTGTTTTGGTCTTGGCATGTCTCAAGCTACGCTCTCCGCTCCCCCCTGAATTCTGGCGCTACCCCATATTTGGCGCGGCGCTCTCAACCTAACGCCACTATCCATTATGTTGCGTGGTATCAGACGAAGCTCGTGAGAGATAGAAGTGCTATACCGCTAACGCATTTCAGACAGGCAAGGGATGTGCGTCCACAGCATGAACGTAGGTCCAATAAGCCGTAACACTAGGAGTGGTGCTAAATGGCAGGCGCTGACGCCCAAGCTGGCTTCTATTATCAAAACATCGTTGCTGCACTTTATGTGCTTGATCTACTTGGTTTTGGTACCCGGCTTCGATCAATAACGCTGGAGAATCAGCAGCGGGCGAAGCATATCGACGACATCATTATCGACCACTGCGAAGGCACGAAATTCATCCAAGTAAAGTGGGCGGAGGACGAAACCTCGTCGTTCACCCTGCACAACTTGGTCTGCAGTGACGATGAGTCAACCTCCCTTGTTGCTAAGCTTGCTCAGGGGTATCGGCAGGTGAAGGCACAACGCTCGGGGATGGAAATAGTATTGTTGTCGACTCGCCGCGCCGGGACGCACCGCCAACCAAGCCAAGGCTTCACCAAAAGCTTGGCTGAGTTCCTGGCCGAGCTACACGCCCCCTTGGTCAAGTCAAAGGATTGTAAGGTTGAAGATCTGCCTCTTTTCGAGGAGTACAAGAATATCCTTGAACTCCTCCGCAAATCCGCAGGGATGCCGAGCCTCGACGAGTTGGTCGAATTTCTGAGGTGCCTCCGGTTCCGCCTGAGCCAGCCGGATAGAGAAACCATGATCGATCGCCTGCATGCTCGCCTCGCACAGCTCGGCATCGAACCCCGGTGTTGCGGCGTTCTTTTGGATCAAATCGTCAGATGGTCTATCATGAGAGCCGAGGTCAGACCTGAAGACGTTAACCTTGTGCTCGGCGTGCAAGACAGGTTCGTGGATCGGATTAGTCATAACTTTCCTGTCAACCGCACCATGTGGGTCTCTACGCCTCATCTTTTCGATAAACTCGATGCGTCGATCGGGACACTAAACAGCGGTTTCGTCCTAGTGGAAGGAGAGCCCGGCAGCGGAAAGTCAACCGCATTAACCACATATCTCTCCTCAAGAACGGATATAGCCTTTGGGTACTTTTGCTTCGTGCCCAACGACCGGAGCCTTGCTAATGACCGATTGGGCGAAGACGCCTTCGTGAGTTCCATTTGCATCGGTCTCAGGAATGCATTCCTGGACGTGGACTTCCCAAAGCCTTATGCCCCTCACTCCATCCAACTTCTCAATGAGTGGCTTCACGCACTGTCAGCCGCTGGGCGGCGCGTAGTTTTCGTCGTAGATGGGGTCGATCATGTGGATCGGAAGAATCGCCAATCCTTGGTTGCCCGACCGTTGACGGCAGTCCTCGATGCCCAGCAGCTCCCACCCAATGTTCTTATCATTCTAAGCTCCAGATATCCCGAAGCATTGCCGCAGGCGCTGATCAACCACGTGAACAGCGATCCAAGCCGCCGAATCTCAATGCCACGGTTTTCTCTCTCCCAGGTTCGTCAGTTCTTTACCCTTCGTGGACTGCCACTGGCCGAGGACTTAATCGAGTCTGTACTCTCAGTCTCGGGAGGAGTGCCGATTTACTTGGAGTACCTGGCTGATCGGTTCAAGGACATGGACCGGTACCAGCAGAAGCAGTACCTAAAGTCGATCCCCTCTTTGCGAAACGACAAGATAGATGTCTTTCACCGGCACCTATGGGACACATGCAGTGGCGAGGAACGGGCGGTATATATCTTGGCGCTTCTGGCGAGACGCGAAGAATTCACTACTCCAGAAATGCTGCGGGCCCTCCTGAAACACATCGGTATTCCAGCCACACTACATGCTGTACATGAAACCCTCGCTCAACTCGGCCACGTGCTCCGACTTTCTGACGCCAAAAGCGTTGCCATCAGACACAGTAGTCTTGCCGAATTCGTCATCGAACAAACCGGTCACCTGCAAACAGAGATCCATCAGACGATGGTGGCATGGTATGAGGATCATCCGGACAGTGATGATGCGTGGCGCAACCGGTTTCGACACCTGTCCGAACATTGTCAGCATAGAGAGATAATCTCTATCTGCGATCAGAATTGGATCAGCCGTGCGTGGCTTAACCATCGCCCCCTCCACGAAATCCACAGAAACCTCGATTTCGCATGGCATGCCGCATCAGTGTGCCGCGATATCACTGAGTTCACTCGGATAGGGTTATTAAAACAGCAACTAGCCTTGGTGTCCTTCAACCTCGACCTTTCCGATCCTGATCTCGCCGCGTTTCTCCTAGATCTGGGACACGCGGACGAAGCGTTGAGAATGATCTGGGATGGGGAAAGACGTCAATGTAGCGCCATCGAATTCGCTACGTTTTACCTCCACTACATCGATTCGGTCGGTCGGACGCTACCTGATTACGTAGCTAAAGCTGGCCTCGGAGATTGTTCCCCCACTGGAGCAGGTCGTGCAGACATTGAGCTTTGGTATCGAGCTGGGTGCCTTATTGCAGATCCTGTGCAGAGCCTGCTAGCTATCGACCGCATGAGATGGCAGAAGCAACATGAGATGGGAGATGTAAGAGATCCATTGGCGGAGGAAGAGAGCAAACTTATCAACCTGGAGATTCAGCTAACAGTTATCCGTGAGCTCGCATTGCAGGGTGCCTTCGATTTCCTGCAATGCGTGATGTCGGAGGAGTCCCTGCACGAAGCTGTTCGAATAGCTGCACGGGCCGGTGCGGGGATGATTCTGGCACGGAATGGTGAGCGTTCCGAGGCGGAGGCAATTCTTGCAGACGTTGACCTGAGTTGCCTGCCAAAAAGCAGCCGGCGAGAGTTCTTCTTGAATCTCGCCGAGCTATGCCTCGACACGTCGGTGACCATCCCGTTAGAAAAGCCTGTGATTCCTGAAGTTCTCCTGGCCTCTATGAAGACAGAATTGAACGAGGCTATCTTCAATCTCTACGACGAGTTACGGTGTTACTTCCTCCTCGAAAAGACAGGGTATGCGTGGCTCGATGTAACGTTGAGAGGTTGGCGCCAGCCTATGAAGGATATAGTGAAAGCCATCGCCCGGCTGGCAGAAATATGGACCAGTGGTATTGGCACTGCAAGATCTGACTCTTCTCTCCTTGCAGTCGTGCAGGACGTCGTGGAACTTCTGGATCTGAATCCTCGGTTTTTCCACAGCCTGGAGATAAGAGGCGAACTTGCCTATAACTCCTACACCAGAAGAGTTCAAGATCTCTTCGATACAGTTTGGTCCTGCGCTGCAGATTTGCTACCTGATGTTGATCTGGTGAGGCTTGGAGGATGGTGGACAACCGCTGCACACGGTAACCGTGCTCTGAAGTACCCGAAGAGTACACGCTCTCTTGCCAGACTGATTCACACAAGAAACCCAGCGGAAGCGAGCAAGATATGCCGGCAGCTTCTTGTTATCGCCGAGCAGAGCGAGCGAAAGGACGAGGAGGTTTCGGCCATTGGACCAGGGCTTCTTGCCTGTGCCTCAGCGTGGGGGCTATGTGGGTTTTGTGAGGAGGCTCAACGGCTATGGCTTGAGCTTCTGAGCGTTGCATGCGGTGTGGGTTGGCGGAAGGACTATCAATTTAACGAAATCCTCACCGCTCTCGCTCTGGCTCATGAGCAGGAGCCGCAGCGGACTCTTGATCGTGTCTCTGACCAATTAGTACTTGCCCATCGGTTGGTTGATGCCACTCGATCCAAGACTGTAGCAATTGCGGTAGAGGAAATAATAAGCTTCTTATGCAAGGTAGACCCGGGATTGGCTCTGGAGGCTCTTTCCCAGGAAGAGAACCTGATTTTTCGGGAACGAGCCCTTGCGGGTGTCATTGATGCGCTTCTAAAACACGGCGCAGTTGATTTGCGCCTGGTGCATGCCCTCGCGACAACCATGGGCTACTGGGAGGACCGCAGCGATTTCGAGGAAAGCAGCCCGGCGATGTTCGCGTTGTACTCCAGTGCTCTTGAGAAGGGTGCTCTCGACAGCGCGAGAGACATTTACGACCATTGGCGCCACGTTCTGCTCGTCGAGAAGCAGGTACCTCATGAGGTTTCAAGATGGGCATCTCTGTGGATTGAGAGGGGAAATGCACCACTCGATGTGGTGAGGGATCACATCGAGTATCTACCGGTGGCCAGAGACGTGACCCATGATGAGCAAGATATTGAGGAAATGGAGCTTTTGGCGGAATTGGAGGATGCAGCGACTATCCCCTCTGCCTTTGAGGCTCGTTTTGATGATGCCTCCGCAACAGTTCTCAGAAAGGAACGACGGAGGGACCTGGAACGAAGCAGTGATGACTTGAAGTTTGCCTACTCTCGCGCTGCTGGCGCTGCTTGGTCCAAAGAAGGCCCAAGAGAATTTGATCTTTGTTTCCAAGACTTCATCGCCCAAGCCATTGAGGTCGACGTTAAAGATAGGACTGCTGCCAGGGCGAACCTGCGCCAGTTGATAGCCCAATTTATTGAAACTCTATCCGAAAGGCTCTCCTCCTCTGTAAGGGCGCCAGCCTTTGAGCAGTTTTTCGATGTAGAGGACTGGCTAGATCGTTTTGTTAGACCCAGCACGCCATACCCTCTTCACCGAGTGCTGGAGAAGCGACTTCCTGAGTGGATTTCCTGTGCGGCTATATGCGACTTAGAAACTTGGGAGGATTTTTGCCTCCGTCGTACCGAAACAGAGACCAAGGCTTCCGCTGTACTCGCTTTGGCAAGAAGGCAGGCTAAAATCAGCCCTACTCGCGCCGCCGACAATCTCATCCAGGCTTGGGAGGGGGGGGCGGGTAATTTCCATGACAATCATCGCCTTGCAAGTAGCATCTGCTCATTGCTCCTGGAGATAGACCTCGCGAGAGGCCTCGACTTCCTTTTCGAGAGCTTCCGCCAACAGTACCAGCAATATCCGACATTAATAGTTCATCGGCTCGACTACCTGGTTGCATTGGCCAAAGAGGTTTTGCCTATCGACGGGGGCGGGCTATATGAAATATGGTCCTCCTACAACCAGACACTAGCTGCTGGGTTGTCACAGAAGCCTGTTGATGTGGCATGGCTCAAGGAGCCGCCGCCTCCCGATTTCAAGGAAGCCTGCCTAAAGTATCTTGTGGGCTTGTTAGCATTCCCGGTGATAGACGTCCGCATGCTCGCTGCAAATACCCTATTTCGGCTGGCAGTGAAAGATACCGAAATAGTCCCGGTTCTAATACAAAAATGGTCGGGGCTCGCCGACTGTCAAAAGGAATATGTTGTGTCGGTGCTGTTTGCTCTCGGCATCAGTGACCCTGAATTAGCTTCAGCATGGACGTCATGGCTTGCAGATGTCGGGCACCAGGAGCAACACCGGTCCATACGGGTTTCTATTAGGGATGCACTGGAGTATGTCCGTTGCGACGGAGTTACGCTTAACCCTGCGACGGTCTCCAAGGCTAAGGCTTTGGTAGACCGCCCACTACTCATCGTTCCGAGGAAACCGGTGCTTGATCGACAGAGAGCAGCAACTGGCTGGGTTCCCCCTGATGTCGTTCGCATGATGCGAGTCGTTGCAAAAGCTGCCCCCAAGGGTGAAGTGGAACGATTGACCGTCTCCATTGTCTCCCAACTACACCCACTGGTGGACGAAGGATATGTCGAGGAGATGGCGGTCCACAGGGCATATAACATCAACAGCAATTTTGACAATATCGAAATCGCCGGCCCATACGGCGAGGCCGTCCGGTCTGCATTGAATCGTAGCGTGCAAATCCTTGTAAATTCACACGAAATAAACGTGCCTGAGCTTCAGCGGGTCGAGGGCGTACTGAGGCTGCGCGATCCTTCAGATGTCCTCGTGCGGCGAGTGCAACGACCCTCGGAACTGACGTGGATCGACGATGCGCTTTCCGATGATGCCTTCATGGCATTTGCCGACCTCGAAGTAGCCACATCTGGGTTTTCGTCGCGGAGCAGGGAATGGGCAACACTGTTCGAGTACACAGAGGACCGGACAGGCGAGCGCTTCGGGAATGCTCCTCAACGGGCGGTCAAGGTACGTATCCATTGCTTCGGTGTACCTCGTGGCGCATCGAATCCAACGATGGAGGAGATCCAATTGCAGATGGCGCGGGGTTGCCTTTCTCCTGCTCATAACCGGTATCGTTTTGAATTGTCACAATCAGTGGTGCCAAGGAGTGGGGGGGGGATCGTACCCCTCGTCGCAATGACCACCAGAGCTTTTCGCGGCCGGCATGCCCCTGATCTTGCCGCGGTTATACCGTCTGTTGCAGAGGGAATCGGACTTGCAGCGGCGCCGGACGACTTCCTCGGATGGTTAGATCGAGATGGAAAGGGTGCCGTCCGGTCGATTGAATGGCAGGATGCCTTTGACCAAGGTCGCAGACGCCATGAACCCATATCGTGCGGGTTTCTCTTGCAGACTCGCAGGGATATTCTACGCGAGATACTCGATCAAGAGGACGTTGAGCTGTGGGCGTTGCTCGTAGTTCAGCGGTCAGTTGATCGGTACAAGCCTGAGTATGAGATGGGCTGGGCAGAGAGTACAAAGCTATTTAAATTATAGCCCGATATCATGTGACAGGCAGATGCAGGTAATGTTTAAGTAGGGAGGAGGGGTCGGTGTGTCATTTCCCTGAGGACGTACAATGTGGCTTGGACGACTTTCGTCGATGCGGATGGAAAGAGATACTTGGGGAGAAGCGTGAAGGTTATCACGCAATGTCGAACGTGTTGTCGGCGGCTGCTCGAAAAGCTATAGAAGAAGGGAGGACCGCTGAAGGTAAGGTGCTCTGGCTACTGGCGGATGCTTGTTCCATGGCACTGAAACCCGCAAGTCTCAATCAGCCATTCGAGCCGACGATAATCCTGCTGGATCGTCGATCATCCGCTCCTGAGGATTTTGCAAAAGAAGATATCGCCTTTTTCGCCACCATTGTAGACGATATCGACCACCCATGGTTACAGGCGCGGATAGCTGATGTGCTTTGGCTCCTCAATGTCCCGCGCAGTCCCAAACATGCCCTGATTGCAATAGATGCATATCGCTCGAGCCCGCTTTCATTGGAGACCCGTCTTGCCGGTACGCTTTCATGCTGGGAGAGGGCCTTGGTATTGGCGAGAATGTTGGGTCCCGGAGCAGCAAATAGGCTGACGGAGCTGGAGGATGAATTCTGCAGTAGTGTCGAAAAAGCCGTCATTGGAGACGGAGTCTTCGCCCTTGACATCGTAGAAGTACTTGATCGGCACCATCTTGGCCGATCCCATTTGATGGTACTGGCCACGAAACTTGAGTCGATGGCAAGAGAAGCTGAATCTGAAGGGCACTACCTTCTGGCGAGAAGGTATTTTGATGCCGCTACAAAGTGGTTCCTGAAGGCAAAGGAGAAACAGAAGGCGGCAGAGCTAATTGCACGTTCCGCCGAAACGTTTGTCCACGAGGCCAATGCACGGCTTAATTCGAGCTCCCCCAGCTACATAGTTGCCGCGAGTTTTTTCGAGGACGCAATCCAGAAATTACGACACATCCCCAGATCCCAGCGCCAACCATTGAAGATCGATGAGCGAATTGCAGAGATCCATGAACTGCTGACAGATGCAGGGGAAAAATCAATTGAAGAAATGCGATCCGTCCCTACACCACCAATCGACATTACTGACGTTACCAGTGCTTCAATGGCCATGGTCCGCGGAAAGGACATCATAGAAGCCTTGAGTGCCCTAGTCAACGGCCCACCCGCAATTACAAAGCAACGGATCCAAGGAGCCGCAAAAGAAGTCCTTAAAAGAAGCTTTCTCCAAAGCTTCTTCGGTGGAACTCAGTTGTCGCGAGATGGGCGGGTAATAGGAAAATCTCCATCCTCGAAATCCGCTGGAAAATCACAAGATGATGCCTTATGGGTGCAGATGGTGAAACACCATGGGCTAGAGATCAATTTCTTGGTTCACGGGTGCATTTGGCCAGCTCTTGAAGCTCTCAGGCTTGAGCACCGCGTTACGGAAGGAGCTTTTATAGCGCTTGCCTCAAACTCACCGATTGTTCCACCAGGGCGAGCAGACCTTTTTGGAAAAGCTCTTTTTGAAGGGTACGATAATGACTTCATTGCCGCGCTGCACTTGCTGGTCCCGCAATTAGAAAACCTGGTGAGATGGCATCTTAAGACCCGCGGTGTTAAAACCACGACTTTGGACGCAGATGGTATCCATACCGAAAATGGCCTCAGCACTCTGGCGTGGCTCCCAGAGATGGAGGAAATCTTTGGCGAAGATTTTACATTTGAGATCAGAGCGCTCTTCTGTGACCCATTCGGCCCGAACCTGCGGAATGAGGTCGCTCATGGTCTATTCGATTCAGGTGCCTGCCAATCGGCGTATTCGGTGTATGCCTGGTGGTTTGCGCTCAAAATCGTCTTAAACATTTTTTTGCACCAGAGAAGAGGAGTTGACGAAGCATCCGAGTGGACTCCGCCCCCTCCTGAGGACTCTCCGGCAGGAGAATCTCCTTCTGGTTGACGACATGTAAGGCCCACGCCCTTGCTCCTTCGACAGCTTCTATTGAAAGCTACCTTGTTCCCGCCTTCTGCCCGTGCGCAAGGTCCCGGCTTCCTATGAATAGCATTCTGCACAATACTCGGCAATGTTTCGAGCGCGCGGTTGCTGGCATGACGGCGTTAGGCACCGTTATCACCGCGGTCGAACTTCGGGTTCACTCTAACCTCCGCCTCCACGGGCTGCACTTGATCTCCCTCCGTCGACGACGTACCGGAGTTGCGGTGATCTGTGGAATCCCTCCAGCCCCCTCTTCAGATACCCCAGCGATCCTCGGTGTCGCTTCAGGGTCGCCTTCGGTGCATAGTGACAGATTTTATGTTACGCCAAGCTCCACTAAGGTTCAGTGGGCGTCAGTCTCTTGACAGCTAACTCAATAAGATTTATGTTGCTAAGTCCTTCTAACTGTTGTTGGCTTGCCGGGGATAGTTGGCAACGTGCCACCAGCCTTTAGCTGCGGATTTGCTTTTCTAATGTTATATGAGGGGGTGGCGGAATGTATCTTCATACATTGAAAATACGCAATTTTAGACGGCTAAAGGATGTACAGATCGATTTGGCATCCGACATTTCAATTTTCGTCGGAGCTAATAACAGCGGGAAGACGTCGGCATCGCAGGCGGTCTTCCTATTCTGTGGGGGCTCTCGAGAGAAATTTTCGATTTACGAATTCAGCGCGGAATGTTGGACGGCGATTGATGCTTTCGGCAATGAAGCGGAAAACGCCAAGCTGCCTACGATCTCCCTTGATCTGTGGTTTCATGTTGATGCGGCTGATTTACATCGTGTCGTTGACCTCTTACCGAGCCTGCGTTGGGAAGGCTCGCTGGTTGGCTTGCGGATTGAATTCGCGGCGTCAGATGAGGCAGCCCTTCTCACTCGATTTCATGAAGAGCGTGAAAGAGCACGGGCGAATGTGCGGCCGGGCAATAATGGAGAAGACTTCCACCCATCACCGCGCACGCTGTGTGAATATCTAGCTGATCATCTTCGACGCGAGTTCGAGCTGAAATACTACGTGCTTGATCGTGCACAGTTTGATGCCTCTTTTGCTGCGTTGCCGGAGTACGTACCACTCCAGATCTCTCCTGAGAAGGGTCGGGGGGGAAAGGACATTCTCAACTCCCTTTTGAAGGTTGATTTTCTCAGCGCTCAACGCCATCTCTCCGACTTTGCTGGTGGGACTCGTTCCGAGGACCTATCGCGCTGCCTAAGCCGCTTCTACAATCGAAACCTGGAGCAGCGTGGAGACGACTACGATGCATTACGTGCGTTGGCTGATTCTGAGGCCATGCTCAATGACCACTTGGCGCGCGTTTTCGAGCCGACACTCAGTCGCTTGGAGGACCTAGGCTACCCCGGGCTCGCCAACCCCCGACTTGTAATAAAGTCGGCATTGAACCCTGCCACTTTGATGGGTAGCCTAGATGGCGCACGGGTCCATTATGCCTTAGGTGATCCTGAAGACGGTACCGAAGGGGCAACCCTCCCAGATCGTTACAGCGGATTAGGATTCAAAAATCTCATATACATGGTCGTAGAGCTTCTCGACCTTCATGCACAGTGGATGGACATAGAGGAGAACCGACCGCCCCTCCACCTGATCTTTATTGAGGAGCCAGAGGCACATCTTCATGCCCAACTCCAGCAGGTCTTTATCCGTAAGGTGCTCGACATCCTGTCAATCGAAGGCGCTGATGCGATCTATTATCGCAGCCAACTCGCTGTCACGACTCACTCTCCTCATATCCTTTACGAGCGCGGTTTCCGCCCTGTCCGCTACTTCCGTCGCAGCACAACGGCTGCGGGTCAATCTTCTGAGGTGCTGAACCTCTCTGCATTCTATGCCGGCACGGAAAATCCGACTCGTGATTTTCTGGAGCGCTACCTGAAGCTGACCCACTGCGATCTCTTTTTCGCAGACGCGGCGGTCCTTGTTGAAGGCAATGTGGAGCGTCTTCTCCTGCCTCAAATGATTGAAAAAACGGCGCCAAGATTGAAATCGGCATGTCTATGTATTCTTGAAATAGGTGGTGCCTTCGGCCACCTCTTTCGTTCTCTGATCCAATTTCTCGGAATCACCACGCTGATTATTACCGACATCGATAGCGTCACAGGGGGGGCGGCTCCTGCCGCAGGCGCGGATGAAGACCCGCCAGACGATGAAGATGCCCCTGCCGCGGGCAGCGCATGCATGGTTCATGTTGCTGACGCTGTGACCTCAAACCAGACTTTGATCCAATGGCTGCCAGGTCGGACACTCGTTGCCGACCTCCTGGCCGCTACTCAAGAGGAGCGAACCCAGCGTCGAGCAGAAAACGCCGGAGCGCTGGTCCGCGTAACCTACCAGACGCCTGTAGAAGTCGAGTGGAATGGAAACACCGCCATCCTAACGGGCCGAACAATAGAAGAAGCCTTTGCTTTTGAAAACCTTGCTTGGTGCCAGAACCAGGAGCAGAGCGTTCTTAATTTACGCGTCCGAGGGAGGGGGGCTCAAACGCTGGAACTACTCTCTACGCGGCTCCACAAGCGGATTAGGAGCAAGGACTTCAAGAAAACGGACTTTGCCCTTGCGCTGCTTGCGCAAGATCCTGAGGGGTGGACAGTACCAAATTACATCGTTCAGGGGCTACAGTGGCTTCAGGACGAGGTAACTCCTGCTCCGGCACTGGGGGCCCCAGCTCCAGAAGTGGTGGAGGCACAGTTATGACGACTCGGATTACGAATCCTGATACCGAAGCCGATCTACAGCTGCGCGAGTGCCTAGATCAACAGCAGCCCACAAACTTTGTGATGGTGGCTGGGGCGGGCTCTGGCAAGACGACATCTTTGGTCAAGGCACTTGCCCATTTGGCAATGACCAGAGGGCCTGAGCTTCGGCGTCGTGGACAGCAGATTGCGTGCATCACCTATACGGAAGTCGCCGTCGGTGAGATCCAGGGAGACGTCGGAAACGCCGCCTTGTTTCATGTTTCCACGATTCACAGCTTCCTCTGGACGATTGTACAACCCTTCCAAAACGACCTGCGCGAGTGGGTCCTTTCCAGGTTGGGCGAGAAAATCGCTGAAGCCGAGAGGAAACTCGCCAATCCACGTACCCGCGCACATACGCGTGAACAGCTGACCCTCGATGTTGTTCGATATCGGGCACAATGTACCCAAGTCGTCGGCATCAAACGTTTTATCTATGGGACGGGCAGCGACTATTCTAGAGGAGTTTTAGGCCACGACGATATTCTAAAGGTCGGACCATCGCTGATTACAGATCGCCCCTTGTTACGTACCCTTATCGCCTCCCGTTTCCCATACATCTTCGTTGACGAGAGCCAAGATACGAACCCTACCTTTGTCGATGCCCTAAGACTAATTGCTGATATGGGCTTAGAAGGCTTCTGCCTAGGCTTCTTCGGCGATCCCATGCAAAAGATCTACACTGGGGGGGCAGGTCCTATCACCCCCGGAGAAGGATGGGTCCAAATCACAAAACCTGAGAACTTTCGTTGTCCCTTGAGCGTCCTCCGTGTGATTAATCGAGTTCGGGCAGAGGATGATGGCCTCCAACAGGTTCGAGGGCGAACGATTGTGTGTGATGGGGTTGTGGAACCCGTTGAAGGGTCAGCACGACTATTCATCGTACAGGCTGACGCTCGCCGAGCCGAACGTCTCACAGAAGTTCGCCGGTGGCTTTCGCGCGCAAACGATGATGTTCTGTGGGAAAACGACGAGGAGGATGGAGATGTGCGCGTGCTTGTCCTCGTTCATCGTGTGGCGGCTCACCGGCTCGGCTTTGCTGACATCTATGCTGCCCTAAATGATAATGGCCAGACGAGCTTGAAAGCAGGTTTGGTGGATGGTACGGCATGGATAATTCGACCGTTCATGACTTATCTTCTCCCCCTGGTCGTCGCCGCTCAATCCGGAGCCGATTTCGAGGTTATCGCTGCCTTGCGTAGCAAGTGCCCGCTCCTCACACAGGAGCGCTTGGCAGGCCAAAACTCACCGGCTGTCCTCGCAAGGCTGCAACTGGACGTGGATCGCCTGGTTGCAATGTTCGCTGATGAGGGAACCTCCATCCGCGCTGTACTCGAATTAGTTCGTGACAGGGAGATTCTCGGTCTCGACGAGCGTCTATTGGCTTACCTTGAGAGACCATTGGACGAAGTCGATGAAGATGATCCCGAGGACGCGGCTGTTCGAGCTTTCCTTGCAAGTCCTGCACCCCAATTGTGGGGGTATCGTGCCTACGTTGAGAATCAATCTCCTTTTGCCACTCAGCAGGGCATCAAAGGTGCCGAATTTCAACGCGTTCTGGTCCTCCTTGATGATGAGGAGAGCCACTACACCTTGTTCTCGTACGGAAAGTACTTCGGCATTGAGCCCCTTTCAGATAAAGATCAAGAAAACATTCAGGATGGCGTGGATTCGGTGGTAGATAGGACTCGTCGGCTATTTTATGTTTGTTGTTCCAGGGCGGTGCAGGATCTTGCAGTTGTTCTCTTTGTACCCGATGTACGCGCGGCAACGGAGGCTTTAATTGCAAGAGGTTATTTTGAACGAGATGATGTGCACACCTTGGGAGACTAGAGGATGGTAGGACTTTTTTCGAGGGGCTAGATGATATGAGAGTTTTGAAAAGGGATGGCAAAACATACCGCCTCCCCAGTGCGTTGAATCAATTCCAGGAGCAGCTTTATGTCCATCTGATAGATTGGAAGCGGAGGAATATCACCGAGTCCTCCGGCACATCTCGAGGTATCACTTACGATGCTATTCTTCCGAACTACCTCATAGATCAGCGGCCCTTGATCTACGCCGGTATCAAGATCGCCATGGAGGAGCACCTCCAACGGTTTCCCTTTCGCATACACAAGTACTTCAACCACATGGCGAGTTCGCAGGCGGCAAACATCAACCTATTTTTACCGATCTTGCGGCACTCACGAGCATCAGCGATTCTTGGTGCTATCAAACCTGATTTCAAAACACTAGCAACTGAGTATCTGGACCATGGCTATCGCATAGAGTTCTGGGATGAGCCGTCTGGCTGCCTGGGCGACAAGAACGATGTCGCGGGCACGGATTCCGATCTCGCGATCGCTTATTACGACCAGGATGGCGTGCTTTGCCTCTGGCTTATCGAGCACAAGCTCACGGAGAAGGAATTCACACAATGTGGCGGTTGCAAAAGCAAGGGCCGACAGGGCAGGCACGACTGCGGAAAATCCTTTCAGGAACTCGTCGGAAACCCCTCCACCTGTTACTACCATGATCCAAAAGGGTTCAACTATTGGAAAATCACTACGAACAATCTGGAGTTCTTCCCAAACCATGCAGAGGACACCAGTTGTCCTTTTCGAGGGGGAATGAATCAGTTGTGGCGCAACCAACTGCTAGCCCTCGCCATTGAGCAGGACGATCGCCAACCGTATAAGAAGACAGCTTTCTCTGTCGTGCGACATCCCCGAAATCATGCACTTGACAGGACAATTGGAGACTTCGAACATCTCATCGCCGGCAACCAAAGGTTCACTACGTTCACATCGGCTGACGTTATCGCTGCTGCAGCGGCCCATGCAGACGACAGCCTGCGGACTTGGATCAGCTGGTATAGAAGTCTCTACGACATTTGAGGCCATACCCTCAGACGACAGAAATAACGAGAGTCGTTAAAGGGTGCCTGTGTTTTAGCGCGCCAGGGGGCGGAAAAGGCTGCATAGCCGCGGTAGAGGCCAAGGCAGGACGCTACCTATGGCCCCACTTGCATGAGTTCGCGAGGGTTTGGATGACCCAAAATGCAAAGGTGAAGGTGCTCTGCTTTACAGAGCTTTTTACGTCGGTTGCCTTACCGATAGCCCTAGACGTGTACCAGCGTCCATATGTCTGGGGCCCAGACAAGGTGAAGCAGCTCCTCGATGACCTCAAGCAGCATTTCAGGCAGCATGCCGCCCCCGACTACTATCTCGGCTCCATTCTGCTGCACGAAAACCGGCAGCAAAAAAAGCTATTCATCATTGATGGTCAACAGCGTTTGACTTCGCTCGCGGTGCTTTATCACACGTGTACGAGGTGTCTGCCCCCAAAGCTAAAATTTACCTACGGTTCTCCGGACTCAGCCCGCAACATAAAGCAGACGCAAGCTGAGTGCGCTTTGGTGCACAAGTCGTTTACTTCCGACATATTTCAACGAATAAGCTTTACGGTCATAACCGTTACCGAAGAAGATCTCGCATTCACTTTTTTTGACACGCAGAATAATCGGGGGATGCCGCTCGATGCCACGGATCTGCTGAAAGCCTACCACCTGCGCGCAGTTACAGGCGACAGCCGCGACGAGTTACAAACTGAGTGTGCCAAGCGATGGGAGCGGCTGCAGCTGGGGGGACAAAAATTCGGGTGTGCTACTGACTTTGCTCCATTGCTATTCCAGCAGTACTTGTGGCGAGCGCGCCGCTGGACTGGGCAAAAAAAGCTAGCACGTGAAACTCACAACGCGATTATGACCGAATTTCAGCACACGGCGGTGGCTCCGGAAGCGCCTGAGCGACTGGCTCTCTACCCGTCACAACTCAATAGCCGTCACGCTAGCCTAGTGCTCGATCTGGAGCGCCCCGTCGGTTACCGCCTCACGCCCCATCTCGTGCAGAAAAAACATAGCTCAGCTCAATTGCCTTTTGTCATACGGCAGCCGATTTCCAAAGGAATCGGCTTTTTCCTGTATGCCGACAAATACTCCGCGCTCATAACTGAACTGATGGACTCGCACAGCGAAGACCCAGCAATTCTCGATTTTCTAGATTTCTACCAGAAAGTCATCGCCAAACTGTCAATTTATCTTAGGGAACTTTTCCTGCTCGCCAGCGTCATGTTCATTGATAAGTTCGGCAAACGACAGTTGCTGCAGTTCGCACTTTGGCTTGACTACTCGTTGGGTGCTATTCGTCTCCTCAAACACTACATATTCAGAGAGGCGCCACTGATTTACCTGCGTGACTCCTCCCACAACTTACTTGATGTGATCTCCGGAGCCTTTCTGCCCGACCAGGTTATCGAATTTCTGCGACGAGACGAGTCTGCTGGAGAGGTTTACGCAACTGAGCGTATCGAGGCAGGGATTGGGGTTCAGGGCGCCTATAAACAGCGGGTACTTGACTACTATGGGAAACGGGACAGCCTCAAGCATAAAGCTCTCTGGATCGAGGAGAAACAACCGTGGCCATAACTTCAAGACTGATGAGCCTTCAGGAAATAGTCGCTGCGAGATACTCCTTTCAGGTACCGATATATCAGCGCCTCTATGTTTGGGAAGAAGAGCAGGTGAAGACCCTGCTGGAAGATTTGCTGATGGCGTATCACGAACAGAAAGATATCTTCTATCTCGGTGGCACTCTGCTGGTGGAGAGGGGACGGAGCGGCAAGGGCAGGTGCTTTGACGTGATTGACGGGCAGCAGCGGCTGACTACGCTGTGGATGATGAGCGTCGTTTGGCAACAGGAGCTGAAGCCTTTCTTACATCGAAAGGAGCGAGGCATACCGTCTAACCGCATCACGTTCCCCATTCGCAAGGAGGTAAACAAATTTTTCGAGAATCGTATTGCGGGAGCTTCGGTGACCGCGATTGATAATAAGCAGATAATTGATGCCTTGGCGCTGATTAAGTCGTTTTTTCAGGATGAGGCTCACGGCGTCAGCGCGAAATTGTTTACACGTTTCATCTATCGGAATGTGAAAATGGTGCTCACTCGGGTGCCAGAACGTACCGACCTCAACAAGTTGTTTGAGGTCATTAACGACCGAGGCCAGCAACTGCAGCACCAAGATATCCTGAAGGCGCGCCTCCTGCGGTTCATACCCGACCCACGAGAGCGTCAGCGCTATGCTCAGATGTGGGACGCCTGCTCTTGTATGGGCGGCTATGTCGAGAAGAACCTGAAGGACATAACGGGATTGAAGGTGGCCGAACTCTTCAACAATAGAGCGAGCAGAACTGATCAGGAAAAGCTGGCCAAGGCAAGTGAGGTGCTGCATGCGCTTTCCCGCCGTCAGACAGAGTCCATGGGAACGAAGACCCGGACGCTGAGGGCAATCCTTCAGGCGAGGTCGGATGAGGAACAGGATGGCGAAACTGCTGACGATGTAGAAAGGTATGAAGCGGACGACGTGCGTAGCATTATTGGGTTTCCATTGCTACTACAACACACGCTGCGGATCTGGTTGCAGACGCATGATAAGCCGGATCTGCCGAAAATACTTGATAAGCAGCTGTTGTCATTATTCCACAAGCATTTCCTGCGCAACGCGATGCGCGCTCACGTAACATCGTTCATCGAGCTTCTGTGGGAGATTCGCTACTGCTTCGACAAATACGTCATAAAGTGGAGTCGACAGGACCAACACGTGGTGTGCAAGCTGCGCCTGAGCCCCACAACCTCTCGCGGAAAAACATATTACAGCCTCGTGCGTGATGAGCCTGAGTCGACTGAGGGGTTTACCCTCCTGCAGGGCATGCTGTACCACTCGCAGCAACTAACCACCCATTATTGGCTGACCCCCCTGCTTGCCTATATCCACCGCCATCCTGGCAGCGACCACTTCGCCTTCTTGCGCCACTTGGACAATCATCTACTCTGCACTAACACTGAGAAGTTATTACCTGAGCGCACTCACGGTTTCCTGCAGACGCCCTGGAAAAAAAACACTCTCGACCATTCATTGCTATTCGAAGCAAAAGGCACAGCCTTCCCTCACTACTGGTTTTACAAGCTGGAGTTCATCCTTTGGGATCGGCGACGGGCTGTGATGAAGGACCAGCGCTGGGAGAATTTCCGCATCACAGCGAAGAATTCCATTGAACACATCTCTCCACAAATGCCGCAGGTTGTCGACACCAATCAGGTTTCTGACGACCAACGTGACCGCTTCGGAAACTTAGGTCTCGTAACACAAAGCATTAACTCCGAGTACAGCAACAGGCCCTTCAACGAGAAAAGACAACGCTTCCACAACCTCAACGCTGTGCGCCTCGATTCGCTTAAGATGGCACTGATCTACCGCCACGATAAGTGGAATGATGCGCTGGCTGCTGCACATGAAAAGGAAATGATAGACCTCATTGCTGATTATCTGGGTACTGATTTTTCGAGTGGGCATGCCTGAGATCGGCACAGCGACTTCCTAACCATGACTGAACCTGTGACAGATCCCATGACGTATGGTGGTGCGCCGTATCCGGCCCCAGCTGCACCCACCTGTCATTCGGCCTCTGGACTACTGCTCTCCGATGCATTCTCCACTGCACGACTGGCCTCTTCCAAGAGAACCACATATTCATCTGTAACGTCTTTCTCCTCGGTGAAGCCTTTTATCCTCGTCCATTGATGCCAGACCCACTCCCCATCAATGTCATATCCCGGCGCGCCTACTAACTGGTATACCCGTCCAGATTTCGTTACTGCATAGCTTCTACACGGATCGAAGCTGACGATCGCGCTGCTGACCCTGCCCGAATTTCCTCCAACTGAATACCCAACGAAGTGCCTTTCTCTCCTCTCCCTGTCCAGAACCTCTAAAACCCTCCAGCGTATCAGGACGACCTCAGGCTCTTCCAAAACACCAGGCGGCAACCAGATACCGAGATAGCCTCCATGATCATCAGCTGTGCCCATCTCTCGCTCCCTTTTATAAGGACCTTCGCTTAAAGCCTATCCGGCAAGTCCAGTAGTTCGTCTTGTTTGGTGTCCAGGCTCCATCGCATTAAGGTCCCCGTACATCACTCTGCGGCCCACCTACTACAACGGCACGGGAACCCTAAGCTGCTTTTGACCTCGTTATTTACGAAGACCTGTGACGCATCCAGACATACCAAGCCGCCTCTCGCCCACCTGTCGAAGGTCATACTCGGATTACGTCTGGCAGATCCTGCCCCACGAACTTGATCTCGTACACTTCCCACTCTCCTACCCCACCGCTATCGAGTGCTTTGTGCCATGCTTGCCGCGCCGTACTGACACAGCGAACGAGGCAGGAGTGTCTTATCCCGCTGACGAGCCATACTCCGTAGGTACCGTCGTCAGGATGGTTGTCGATTTCGGAGGAGTGCGGCGCCCAAGGGAGATTATCCTCACCGTAGACCACTATCGTTGCCTCACGTTCCTGCTGGTATTGCGCGTCACCAGGCAATATCTCTTCCTCACTGCATTCAAATTGGAGCCCGTACTCTCGGTATTCCAACACCTCCGTAGCGACCGATCGTGTTACCGCTTCAGCGACTTCCTTAACCCGGGCAGTGAGGACGGTAGCCAGTTTTTTGCCGTCGACTTCTGGGTTTACCACAACTCGCAATAGAGGGCGGACACGCTTGCCGGTAACGGAGATAACCTTTTTACCGGGGTGGGTCAAATTCCAATTCTTCAATTCTTCCTCCAATTGCATCCAGAGTTACCGAGATAGTGCCGTCAGGCCCTAATGCGTTTGCCTCCCGAAGGGATTCAGCTTCAGTCGAAGCTCCTTAGCCCAAGACTTTTGCCAGATCTATCATCAATAGCGATTCAAAATGGCACTGGACGTCCCTTCGAATCTTCATGCTGTGTGCATGTACACAGAGCCCTTCTTTATCCCTCCTGCCCCTGAACTCCCCCTCGAAGCGTATGATAGAGGCAAGAGCGGGACTCAAGAGTCCAGCGAATGTAGAATCAACATCGTTGAGTTCCTTGTCGGATTTACCACCCCGGATTCTTGCCCAGATGTCCACTAACATTCTGGCGCACGCGACGAACACATAATCCGGAACAGCGCGAACATGCGTCTCCCATTCGTTAACTCTGGATCCCGGGACGGGGGTGCTTCCAGGGCCTTCTGCATGCGTGGCAATATGCTCCCCCATCTGCTTTTGGCTAAACCCCAGAGCTTGCCGAATACCCCGGATGTCCAAGGGCGTAATCTCCACTGCCGTTCGTTCCGCCATTAATGTTCTCCTTGTGTGGAGTCAGCCAGCAGGGCCCAAATCTCCATTAGCTCCTTGCGCTTTCGTTCGTACTCCTCGGTTATCCGCTGTCGAGCAACTTCAAAAGCGAGAGTGCTCATCGTCTTTCTTGCCCTCCGAAGCTTTGCATGCAATTCGAGGTGTAGCGGGACTGGAATGCACATCAGATTCTCCGCACGGTTGTTTCCTGGATCGAGGTCGCGGTGGTGAATCCGGCAATTGATCGGTACCTTCTTTCCATGAACCCTCTCCCAAATCAGGATATGCTCTGCTTTAGATCGGTACTTACGTAAATAGGGATCGTAGATCTGCAAAAAGTAATACCCCCTGTTATTTCGATACCTTTTGGCTGCATCCCACGCCGGACTTTCTGCTGAAATATCCAGTGGGTGCTGCGGAGTCGACTCAACAAGATGCTGTTGGAGAGTACCCGCCTCCTGTTCGCCTCCAGGACTCATTGAAACCCTCATCTTTTGCCTGTCACGCCACGGCACGCTTGCATGGCCTGAGTCGTACGTGGATAAGCGCCCTCGCGAATAGGCCCACCTGTAGTATATCGTACTCTAATTTTTTGAATACTATAGTACGAAGACTCCCGTTTTTTTTAACTGTAAGGTGCCCGCAAGGAGGACTGCGTGTGAGGCCCGAACAGGCATTTGGCTCGGTATTGCGCGATTTACGTCACAAGAAGGCCTTGTCCCAAGAGAAGTTAGCCCTGGAGGCGAACATGGAAAGGGCTTACATCTCTATGTTAGAACGAGGCCTGCGGCAACCAACCCTGTCGACGATTCTGAAGCTTAGCCCTGTCTTGGGTGTTTCCGCGGCCACGATGGTTGAACTCGTAGAAAAATTGATCGCCGCAGAATCCGACGTAAACCCTTAAGCGACAAAATCCTCCCAAGACGTCCTGCCCGCGTTGTAGCCCTCCTTCTTGGTGAAGGCGTCGTACATTGTGATATCTGATGATACGGACTGGTCAAGTGAGACTTTGGGTTGCCAAAGTTAGCCTTATCGCCACCGACGGAATCCCCCCCCGCTGTTTTCCGACCTACAACAAGCCTCATCAACATTTCTCCTGCCCATGCCGGAGTACCTAGTGGGCGCGAACATATGCTCATCAACCCACTGCATTTCAACTGAATTCTTCATAGCTCACGACATTCCACACAGGAATAAAAGCGGCCCAGTAAGGCGGGTCTTACAACACTCCTCCTATGCCCCGAGTCAACTAATTAAGGCGTGAGTTCCTTAAACTCGCTACGAAATGAAACGGTAACGAAAATGATTTGCAATACCATAGATACCAAATTTGGTAATAAACCCCAGATGTTAGGCGGCCTGACCTTGGAAGAATTTCCTTGACACCGTGAGACCGCTGTCATAAATTCCCGCCAAAGGAGCGCATACTGCACAATCACTTGCATGGAGGTCCTCTAATGGCCGAGGTTAATGTACATGGACGAAGCAAGAGATTGGGCCTTCGACAAGGCTTGTAAAGGGGGGGTGAGCCTTAATACCCTACGATATCTCATGTGGCAGCTGTACAGATACGCCTGTTGGTTAGAACAGCGGCAGATGGACTGGCGACTTTTTGATGCGAAGGAGTCGAACGCGGTATATGCACGGTTGCTGAAGGACTTGACTGAGGCTGTCAGGACCACTCAACAGCGAGCGCTCGCACCTGAACTGTGACTGCCTTCTGTCTCTACTGTAAAAAAATTTTCTTCACTAACGGAAGTGGCGGAGATTTTCCAATGGCTCAACTTGAATACATCAATTATGTCCCTCACCGCGCAGTCGTACTTGCGCAGCGGGTCGAATGGTTACGGGACTTCACCCATCCGCTTTCTGGGTTGCCGCAAATTTTCTGGAGTGACGGTACCCCGTGGGCAGAGGCAAACCATTGGGCATTGGATAAGGCAAGAAGCGGGGACGTGAAGCTTAAGACGGTGCAAAGCTTGATGAAGCACCTGCACCAGTATGCGTCTTGGATCGAGGAGGGGTCGATGGACTGGCGGCATTTCCCCATGCGCAAGTCCGATCGCGTGCTCGTTGTGTTTCGTGGGGCACTGGTTGCTGCACGGAATGCAGGACACCTCAGACCTTCAACAGCGACCGCTCGAATGCGCGCGGTAATTCAATTTTACCGCCACTGTAACCTTCACAATTTTGTCACACGAGGTGCGCCTATGTGGAAAGACAAGTTGATCGTTATGCGCTACTACGATTCATGTGGCTTTGAACGTACTATGGGGGTCTTAAGTACCGACCTCTCGATCCCTAATCGCGCACGGCCGGGCGTACGATTGGAAGGAGGCCTCCTCCCGATAAGTGCCAGTGAAATGAATGAACTCCTCAAATTCACTTCGGAAAATGTGTGTGAAGAACTGCATCTAATTTTGATGACAGGGTTCTTCACTGGTGCCAGGCTCGAAACAATCACGACTCTGCGCGTAGAAAGTCTAGAGACGGCAAGCACTGATCCTCTGGTCCCTGGTATGTGGAAGATACGAGTTGGGCCCGGCACTGTTGTGGCAACGAAAGGGGATGTCTCAGGCTCAATACTAGTGGCGGACCAACTAATGCGGAGGCTAATGCAGTATGCGTACTCCTCTCACCGCATCAAGCGGGTAGAGAAGGCCGCCAAGGAAGACAAGTCGCGCCTTTTCTTGACCCGCTTTAGCAATCCGTACGGCCACAGTGCCATCAGTAGAGGAATGACAGAGCTTCGCCGCATCGCCTCACAGCATGCGTTGAAGTTTATGAAAAACTTTCGGTTTCATCAAAGTAGGGCGACCTTTGGCACCTGGCTTATGTCAATACTCTTAGGAGTTCCTGGCATAAAGGTGAAAACGGCAATAGAATTTGTGCGGGATGCGATGTTACACGCACGGGAAGCGGATACCATGCGCTACATTACCTTCCTTGAGCATACGAGGGCAAAGATTGAAATAGCGAATGCATTTTCCGAGGCTTTCCTTGGCATTGCAAGTCGGCTCGGCGATCGCAATGCATAACCTCCTTCTGCCTGACCTCACATTCCCTGATGTGTCTTTGGGCCGCAATGAGACCCCTTGGAACTTGCTGTCCCTCCTGTTCAAGGGAGGAGCAGCAACAAATGTAGGTAAAGTAGCAGAGCGTATTCGTGCAGGATCACTAGGCTCACCACTCCTCGAAAGGATAAGTCTGGTGCAGAAAATTCATGAGGAGATTTCTTCAGCCCTGGCTAGCGGAGGGAGTAAAGAAACTGCGAAGACCCAAATCGAAAGAGCTCGAGCTTTTTTCTCATGGGTCGATCGCTCGGCATCTCTTCTCAGTGTTGAAACAGTAGAGAGCAACTTTTTGCAGTGGACTGATTATCTCTTGCACCGTGTCCGAGTTGTCAAGGACATCCAGCACAGATCTGCATATAAAGGTGCGATGGTAGTAGGCGATTTACTAGATAAGGTACTAGAGCGAAGAGTACCAATCATTTCCAACACAAGGCTTTTTCCCGAACGACGCAAGCATAAAATCCGTGGGATACAGGCTGATAAGCAGAATCTTACTGAAACGTTTATGTTTGGCCATGCATTACTCGACATTGTAGACAGCTTGAATGTCAATGCAATCTGGGGACCATTGCCGTTGCGTATTAGGCTACGAACCGGGCAGGAGTTGGAAGAGTGGTCAGGGCTAATGCAGCCGAGGCCTCACTGGGCCCATCCAACAAATTCTAAAGAACGGTTTCATCAGATGCGTCGTCTCAGTAATCGTGCCCGCTACGAAAACGAAGCTACCTTCGGCACCCGATATCGGCTCATAAACCTACGCATTGAGGCAGAGTTACTCTTATTTATAGGGGTGACTGGGATGAATCTCGCCCAAGCCCACCGGCTCAAGGTACGACACTACAGCTACCGAAGCACTATGGCTGGCTACGAGGTTCGTGATTACAAGAATCGCCGCCAAGGGGAAGTCTTGTTCAACATATACAGTGAGTATAAGGCGGTCTTCGAACGCTACCTTGAGTGGCGGAAGGTAATTTTTGAGGGGCATTCTGAGGAACTACTGTTTCCCCTCCTTAGAACGCGGGGGCGCGCAGAGGACATGCGGCCGCATTTTAATCGGGTACGGGATACATGCAAGAAACTGAGGCTCCCCTTTATTCCGCCAAGCAGACTTCGCAACACACAGGTCAATTGGATGCTCCGGCGTTCTAACGATGCTGATTTAACTTCTGAGCTTGCACAGCATACCAAGGAGACGTTGTTAGACGTTTACGAGGAACCAAGTTTGCAAAGAGCGGTAGTAGAGGTCGCCAGATTCTGGCAGAGTCGCGACCCTGCTCTACCGTCTCCTGCACCTGGCGTTTGCAACGGAGTCCCGGCTCCAATAGTTGATATTCCACCGGAAGCCCCGCAACCTGACTGCATTAGACCAACAGGTTGCCTATGGTGCGAATACCATCGCGACATCGATAGCCTAGACTATGTGTGGTCATTAGCGAGCATGCGTCATCTGAAGATTTTGTCCCTTAAGGGCTTCCTCCCTTCAGATCGAGGCAAGGACACAAAGGGGGCACGCATGATCGAGATGGCCATTGAACGTTTAACTGCTAAATTGCGCTGGTTTAGGCAGTCTAACGAGCTCCGGCGGAAATGGGTGATTGAGGTGCTTCTACGTATTGATGAGGCCCACTACCATCCCCATTGGTACTATTTGATAGCGGCTCTTGAAGGGGAGTGATTTATGGTAACACGGAATCAGCTTGGGCTTGCGATTGATGTACCCTTTGTTACTACAACATGCCGGAGTTACAGACCACCGAGTTGGCCGCCGCCACGAGATTGGGCATGCGTAGAGGACGCTGAAGGTAATGTCGTCTCTCTTTGGGGAGATCCCATCTGGCGCTTATACCCTTGGGCACGGAAACCTTTGTGCCTGAATTTTGGAGATGGGCCATCGTTACCTAACACCACAGGAATCGATTCCGATAATGCCCATCTCCTTCGCTTAATGGTGACTTGGCGTGTTTGGGGCCCCAGGGGGGTTAAATCAGTTAGCTCGCTAAAGAACAACTTCTTTACACCCGTGCGTGCGATCGTAGCGTTGTGCAGTAGTGAAGGCATTTTAGCAAGCGATTTAATGAGGTTTCCCGCAGTTAGAGCAAAAATTCCTGAGGTAATCGCGGCCTCTTCGTTTGAACGCTTAGTCGCTGAATTGCAAAGAGTTCTGGATGCTCGAGAGGAACTCGGTTTCATCATCCTAGACCGGAGCGGGCTTACGCAACTTGTGGCGGCCAAGCAGGAACAGGATCCTGAGCAAACGGAATATATCCCACCCCGAATCTGGACGTATCAGGTCGAGCGGTTGCGGGAATGCCTCTCCGATTATGCAGCCCATCGAGAGAAAGTTGAAGAATGCTTTCAGTTCTGTGTACAGGCCTACGCAAAAAACTACGGTACTCTAAGAGCCGCATTAACCTCTAAATCATCCAGTGCAAGGGGGCCATTCCAGAACCGAGGTGGTAGAGCTGGAGTTAAATCAGGATGCGAATTCCATGGCGCTTTTTTCCACACCGCAGCAAAATTTGGCATCGTCGACCTGCTCAGACGCTGGGTCGGAGAACCTGTAGAAGGTAATAGAAGAAAAGGAATCTCCCTTTTCAGCGCGTATCTATCACTTGTACAACATGCTGGCCTGGCCTATGTCCTCAACTTCAGCTTGATGCGGTATGAAGAGGGGAGAGGGTTAAGGGCTGATTGTTTGTCACATGAAGAGGATGAAGTCTTGGGAAAGATTCCGATTTTATGCGGAGCGACAACAAAGACTGACCCTGATTCCGATGCGCGCTGGCCGACGACCCCGAGCATAGAAGTGGCCATAGGTGCGGTGACATCCGTGTCCCGCTTGCGCATGCGATGCGCAGAAGAGAACCCCTTTGCTAACCCTTCTGCCGAAGACATTACTAACCCTTACTTATTCCATCGATCTTTTGAACCGTGGGTAGCGAGAAAGGCATTGAAGCCGTATTCAATAATGCCATCATCTATGTCGTATAGAGACTTTATTGCAGACTTTCCACGGTTATTTGAACCGGCGTCCCTAGTGATAACGGAGGAGGACCTGAGAATCGCACGGTCAGTTACTGCAACACTGAATTCTGAAATGTTTCAAGTAGGGAAGATTTGGCCATTGGCATGGCATCAACTTCGACGCACTGGAGCCGTCAACATGCAAGCCTCTGGTATTGTTAGCGATTCCACGGTGCAGTTTCTGATGAAGCACCTGACCAGAGCACAATCCCTGTATTATGGAAGGGGGAGTTCCAAGTTGAGCTATAACGACGAGGTCCGCACGCTATTGGTAAACGCGCAATACGAGGTAATGGGGCGGGAACTCGCTGACATTTTTTCCGACCGGTTCGTCAGCCCTCATGGCGATGATTACAAAAAAAAGATGGTTTTAGATTCAGTTGGACTTCAAGACGTCAGTATCCTGAGCCAGGAAGACGCGAAGCATTTTGAAGCAGCAGCTCGAAAGGGAACCATTTTTTATCGCACAACGCCATTGGGTGGTTGCATGAGTAACGGGCAATGTGATGGTGACTGCATAGAGTCTATTGCAGATTGCGCAGGAGGGGATGGCGGGCCCTTCTGTAAACATGTCTTATTCGATCGCGAGAGGGCAAAACAGAACGCAAATAGGCTTGAACACATTACCTTACTGATAACTTCAACGCCGCTTGGTGCCCCCCGACTGCGTGCCCTCGAACAAGAAAAACGTGGATTGGAGAACTATTTTGCTTTCATCAACAAAGGGTAGTGGCAAAGAGACTGCCGAGAAGCGCTTCAGGGATGCATTTGACCGGCTCAAGCGGAATGCCCCCAAGATCTTGCCTATGGGGACGCCGGTCAGCCAAAACAATGTCGCTAAGGAGGCTCAATGCGATCCTACCGCCCTGAGAAAAAGCCGGTACCCTACTCTGGTCGAGGAAATCCAGCAATACGTGAAAGCCCACGAGGAGGAGCAGCTGCCATCGGCCCGCCAGCGAATGCTAAAAAAACGGGAACGAAACAGGACTGCTCGTGAGGTTATCGCGGATTTAAGACGTCAGCGGGACGAAGCGGTTGGACTCCTTGCAGATGCAACCCTACGCATCGTTGAGCTAACTGAAGAACTTGCTAGCGCCAAAGTGGAGCAGAAAGAAACTCGGCCTTCGGCTCCTGTAATCTCTCTCACAAGACGGGACCCAGGCCTCCGTGTCTGTGAAGGAACGAGCGAAGATCATGGTCGAAAAGGCTGGAGTCGTGACACTGGCAATGAGCGGGAAGGGATTGGGAATAAACATCGTGGCGGGGCTGTTGGTACAAAGGCCACGAATGTTGAGGATCGAGGACTGTCGGCGGCCATGTCTCATCTGAAGCTCAAGGTAGATTCTGGTGATATTCTGAGTGCTCTCGCCCATCTGCTGACATCGCTGGCGAGGACTCGCGCCTCTATCTCCACCATCACTGCGCGGGCTCTTCCCATGGCAAAGACAGAGGTCTTCCTGGAGGTGGAGACACAGGATGGGCATATCCAGGATGTCGTAAAGTATCTCTCCCCACAGGTGTGTAAGGTGGAAGTGATGGATTGAGGCCTCCGGACAAATCTGATGAGCTGTCATTGGGCGGATCAGGGGGGCGACAAACGAGAACGTTCGCCAGGCGAGCGAGGCCGTCCTTGAAAAAACAACCTTTTGATTACTTCAACTCCTCCAGGCACTCCTTGGTTTCGTGCTGTGGAGCAAAAAATGGGAGAAGTATTTATGCCGTCACCAACAAAAGGAACTGGCAGCAAGAAGGCTGCCGAGGGGCGCTTTAGAGACGCGTTTGAACGATTAAAACGCAATTCCCCTGCTGGACTTCTGACATCAGAATGGGGAACCGGTTTCTTTTCAGCGCTGCAGGATTGCAACTAATCCCAAGCTGTCACGATCGCACTGGCTCGGAAAGTAATGGATCCCCTCCGAACTCCGGCTTCAGTCATGTTCGCAGTCGAATGAAGGGAATATGGGTGTTAGGAACGGTCACGTTCATCGCATGTGCCCGTGCGGGCTTAGAAAAAGGAATGTCGCGACCGATCTTCTTTCTGGGATTCCAACCATGCAGCTAATACGGATTTCCTAGTCAACAATTCGCGGTTCCTCATTGATTTCCTTGTAAACAAGGGCAGTATGTGGTGCGGGGGCAGGACCCGCTTGAGCCGTGCGTGCTAAAACAAGGACAGCTGATCGTGGTGCCTGGGGACGGGGGCGTCCGCTGCTGCGTCGGCAGCTTTCTCGTTGACGGCGATCATGGAGGCCACTTCCGGATCGTGCTTTGCCAGGTTCGCGCGTATCTTCGCCTCGCTTAAATTCGCGTAGCAGTAGGCGCACTGGAAGCTGCAGGTGTTGTACATCCCCATGTCTACGGACTCTGCGCAAAGGCACTCCGGACGCTGGCTCTTGTCTTTGGGCAGTGGTCGTTCGATCCCGAAGAGCTTCTTGATCAACTTTCCGTCAATGCAGCTTCCGCGTCCGATCCCCGTCCCGTCGAGCAGGTCCCCTTCCGCACAGGAAAGCACTTCCAGCCCCCACCGATCGGCTATTTCCTTGAAACCGAGGGCGAGATCACGGAGTTCATCTTTGCGGTCATCGGCGGTTATGTCGTGGACGGTGATCTGGTTATCGCGGTGCAGCCGCTGCAGGCGGCTGTTCACCTTGCCGTAGGAGTCGAGAAAACTTAAGACCACACGCTCGGTCTTGTTGTGAAGTTCCCCGGCCAGTTGTGAGAAACGCTCCAGGTGCCACGCCGCCGGCGTCACGCTGCTGACGATCACCGGGTCGTAGCGCCACACCACCCTGCTGGAGCCGAGGCAGTCGGCCAGTTTCGCGAAGGAGGCAACACGTTCACTCAAGGAGGGCAGATGCGGCTCCCAGAAGGAAGTGTAGGGGTTGAGAGTGAACTGGAAATAGTAGTTGTATCCTCTTTGGTCCAACTCTCCGAGATACGGCATGAGGGGGCGCGGATTCTTACTCCAGAAAACGATGGCGTCAACATCGTTAGGCGCGAGGCTTACGCGCTTCTGCTGTTTCGTGTTGAACGGGTTGACCCTGACGAAATACCCCTCGCGTACCCGAGCCATGAACCATACGGAGAAGAAGGCCGGGAGGTCAGTCCTGCGACTGGCGGAAACGATGGTCATGGTTACCTCTTGATGAACAGGCACATGCGGTGGAATTTGACGCTGGTTTTCGGTATGAGCCACTCCTCTCCGGTAAAGAGGTTCGTGCGGATGGTCTCCGGGAGGGGGAACCGGGGACGTATCACCGTTGCCACCGGCTCTCCCCGCTTCACGGTGAGCCCCTCGGCATGCAGTCGGGCAGCGAGTTCCGCCATGAACTTGAAGATATCATGGTAGGCGTTTTCGATAAAGACGATTGCCTTGCACCTTGACTTGGCGATGATATTGCGGAAGGTGGCGAAGGCCCTTTCCCGGTCCGCGTAGATCTCCGTCATGAAGTTCTGCGAGACGATGAAGTCTGTATCCGAAAGGATGGCGTCGCAGGGAGAACCGCACGTGGTGCAGGCCGCCACGTCGCAAGGCTGATGGGCGAGGGTTAGCCGCTCCGGATGGCTGGAGTAGCCGGGAGCGAGGAGCGGGAGCAGTTCCTGCTGCACTTTTCCCCACCCCGGTTCACGGTCGAAGACGGTGGCCCGGATGCCGGTTATGTGCCTGGCGTGATCCCGCAGGTAGGCGGCAAGCCCCAGCACTTCCGGGGCCGGACCGCCGCCGAGGAACGCAGCCTTCATCGTCCCCTCCGGACGTTCCGCGAACTGGAGCTTGGCGAGTTCCATCGTGTAGTAAAGCGGCTCGATGTAGTAAGGAAAGTAGGCCAGGAGGTAGGCGCCGCGGAAGCGTCCCTCGTCGTACGGCATACGCTTTCCCAGCGGCATGTGGAACATCCCTCGCGCCTGCCGCACGAAATGCTGCATGTCGCGCGCAGCCAGAGCGATCTTGTCCTCGGGAATGCCGTTGGTTGCACAGAGCCAGGAGAAGAGCTGAGGATACGGATTGTGGGAAGGGAACATAATTTCACTCCTTGGAGTCGAAGATTACGTTCCCTATAGCGAGCGGTGTGCCAGGGGAGAGGGCTGAAAATTACCCTAGCTATTTCTTCATGTTATCCCGCAGAACCCCTTCCCCCACCCTCAGTTCGGCACAAATTTATTTATGAAAGCATAAAAGTGTCTTACTGGCCGGGGACTACCGAGGGGGCCAGGCTGCCGGGACGGCAGCAGCGGCCCCCCGCGCAGCGTGTCGAACACGATCTTCTTGCTACGAAGCGGGAGAATACCTGTCGAGCCACATCAGCACGTCGAACAGCGTGTACAGCACCGACGTGACGGTGTATCGCGTGGGCTTGTCGAGGCGGCTGTCCTCATACGCGTGGAGGCCATCCGAGGTCACCTTGTAGATGAACTTCAGCTTGCGGTCGAGCGCTGAGTCGTTCCGCACGTATATGGCTCCCCTGTGCTTTCCCTTGTCCTTGTCGAATTGGCCGTTGAGGTGATAGAAGATGTCCCTCATCCGCAGATCCAGATTTCCCACCAGGTTCCTCGTGTACTCCTCCGGGAGAATTGCCCTGAATTTCGGGGACACGAAGATGCGTTCGAAGATGTTGCGCAGGCTCGCCAGATTTCCCCTGACGGTCGGCTGGTCGTCGGCGTCCTTCTTGAGGAGGACACTCATCATCTCGTCTGCGCTGAGGAGTCCCAGGTGACAGGAGGCGATGTTCATTACCTCTAGGTACTCCGCTTTAAGGTTGTCCAGGGCGGAGTTTCTCAGCCGTGTGGCTATCTCGTAGAGCAACCGCTCTTCGTCCTTCCCCTTGCGATAGACCTCGATGTCCCTGTACTCGCTTTTCTTGCGGTCGTACTCGTCATCGAAGCCGGTGAGGGCGAAAACCGGGAGCTTCGGGTCGCTCACACCGAAGTAGCGCACCATCTCGGAGAAGTAATAGCGGTCGGTGTTGCGCGAGGTGCCAGACACCTTGCAGTCGATGTCGGAGATCACCGCCGAGATGGAATTCCTGTTAGAAGCGAAGATTGTTTTGGCGTCCTCGAGATTGTTGGCAATGAGGAGATCGAACTCTCTGTGGGAACAGGTTACCCTGTCGTCGAAGGAATCGCAGAATTTCTCGTCGTCGTCGATCAGCAGAATCTTGAAAGGGCCTTGCGTCATGTCATCTCCAGGGGAGGGTTATCTTGAAGTGGCAGGGAAAATCGCCAGTCCGGACGATGTCGAATCGGCCTGCATGCTCTCGCACGGCCTTTCCTATAATGTCGCCGCCGATGCCGCTTGATTTCTTTATGGAGTACCACTCGGTGAAATCGGCCTCAGTGATGTTGTCGGGAAATCTCTGTCCGTTGTTGTAGCAGTCGATCACCACCCCTTTTTTTGTTGCGGTTATGCTGAACCCCACCACCGGGTCGACGACTGTCTCCAGCGCCCCGTGTTTCAGGGCGTTCTGCACGACATTGGACATTGCATCGATGAAGAGGTCCTTCTTGAGGCTAAACGCAATGCTGCGGGCACTGGTCTCGAGCGCGAACCGTATCCTGTCGGATCTGTCTTCAAGGAACTTCCTCACCTTCGTGTCGAAGAGTTCGACGAGATCGACGGTCTCGGCAGGTATCCTGCCTTCGTCGAAGGTGTAGCGTCCCGATTTGTTGTTCACCTGTTCCTCGATATCCCTGATGTTGGATTCCAAGGCGCGCAGGCCGTCGGCCAACGTCTTTTTCACGGTGTTGTCTCGCCGGACAACCATCGGCTCGTCGCCGATTCCGAGCCGTGCCACCACCCTGGAGATGCCGGCGGTGGCGGTGGTCAGCGCGCTCAGCCTCGGGTTCACCTCGTGCTTTATCTTGCGCAGGGTCCTCTTTTCCCCCTCCCGTTTGAATACCTCGATACTGCGGTTGAAGACGATCTCCGCTTCATCGTGGTTTACTAAAGCGTAAGCGAGGCTTAAGGCTGTCGCCAGCAGAAAGCCGAAGCCTCCCACATAACTGCCGAGCACGAAAAAGAAGGTAAGGCAAATCCCGTTGGTCGAAAAAAAGTACTCCAAAGGAAGGAACGAACAGAAATAGGCCAGGTAGAGCGGCACCAGTGATAGTAACCACGTTACATTGCTGCGAAACGACTTTCGGAGGTGGCCAAACGTTACGAGGTATAGATAAGGAAGGTAAAAAAAAAGCAGAAGCAGCGCCAGGTCGACGGCCAGTCCGAGCAGGTAGCGGTAGACGTTGCCATGGCCATAGCTTTGAATCGCGTTACCGAGATAGACGATGCTCGGAATAGTGCCGATGGGGGTCACCACCTGGTCATTGCGGGTATTCCCCACGATCAGCACCTGCGACGACGGAAGGCTCCCGTTCTTGCGGAAGTCTGCAGAGCGCAGCACCGCAACCGGCGGCACGATTTTCGTCAGATCGGATTCGACCGGCAGATCCGAGTACCTGACCACCGCCCACAGCACGTTCTGGTTTATAAGGTCCTGTATCGTGCTCGGCTCGGGGCGGAGCGAGAGTGTTTGAAGACTGTGAACGATGTTGGCCACGCTGCACAAAGAAACATCTTTGCCCTTGGCCCGGTGATAGGTCTCCGAAGAAAAGAAGGACCGTACCGCGGCGTCTGCCAACGCGGAATCGTACATTGCGAACGAATGCAGCATGTAAGCGAGAAACCTGTTTTTGTAGAATACCTCGGTTTTCTTTTCCCTTTCCGCGGCGAGATACAGGTTCGGAACGTTGCCGAGCGAGGCAACCGCGGCATTGCCGAGCTTCCCGTACTCTTCCCGGGATACCGAAACTACCACCTTGTTCGAACTCGCAAGGCGGGTTACGAAAGCGACGAACGCACGTTTTCCGGCGTCCGAGGGCAGATAATGGAACGGCTTGTCGAAGACAATTATCCGGTCCCTAACCGTGCTCAAGGCTTCTTCGGTGGCGGACCAGTCGACCGAGTCCACATAGGCGATCCGGTCGTTGCTTCTCGAATTCAGCGCATCTTTGAAGACGAAGTTGTCAACGAAGCGGAAGAATGCGGGGGAGTCCAGAATGGGTACCAGGAGAAGCTGGAATCCCCATAAGCACAAGGTGCCGATGAACAGGTATTTCACGGCCTTTCTGCAGATGGAGAAGGGGTTTCTAAAAAGCGGTCCGAAGTCCGCTTCGTCGGCGACTTGGTAGATTTTGTCGATGATCTTCACGAAAGGCACCTGCAAATAATTGTTGCCGCGCCCTCCCCCGTCGATCAGGGGAATCGTGCGGCGGTCGCGTCACGAAGACGGCGTGTCGCGCAGTCCGTATCTTTTAAGCCAGTTGTCGAGCGTCTGGTAGCTCTTGAAGTTCAAAAGGCGCGACGCCTTCGACTTGTTACCGCCGGATGCGGTCATTGCCTTTTTCAGGTAATGCCTGGCGACCTCACCGAGAATCCCCTCCAGATCGAACCCATCCCCCAGTGGAACTCCCAGAACGTCTCCGCGTCCTTCATCGTTGCTTCCACTGCGAGGAGGAGCGGGTAGCAGGGCTTCTTCGATGTCCTGTTTCTCGAGGACGTTCCCGTCGGACCAGAGCGCTGCCCGCAGAAGGGTATTCTGCAGTTCCCTCACGTTGCCGGGCCAGTGATGCTGGAGCAACACGGTACGGGCTGCGGACGAGAGCTTCTTGGGCGTGTGCCCCGCACCCTTCGACAGGCGCCGGTTCGCTTCCCGCAGCAGGTGGTCGATCAGGGGTATCAGGTCCCCTTCCCGCTCGCGCAGGGGCGGCACGTAGAGCATGGCCACCGCCAGCCGGTGGAACAGGTCTTCGCGAAACCTCCCCGCGGCGACCTCCTCCAGGAGATTCCTGTTGGTGGCGGCGATGATCCGGGCATCGGTCGTTTCGGGGATGATTGCGCCCACGGGGGTAAAGGTGCCCTCCTGGAGAACCCGCAGGAACTTGACCTGCGCGCCGAGGGGCAACTCCCCCACCTCGTCGAGAAAGAGGGTACCGCCGGCCGCGGCTTTTATCAGCCCATGCTTTTGGCCGGCCGCCCCGGTGAAGGCCCCCTTGGCGTGGCCGAAGAGTTCCGATTCGATCAGCGAGGCCGGGATGGCGCCGCAGTTCACGGCGACGAACCGTCCCTTGCAAAGGCTCGACTTGTGGATGGCGCTCGCCAACAGTTCCTTCCCGGTTCCCGATTCGCCCAGGATGAGCACGGGCAGGAAGTGCGGGGCGGCCTTTTGCGCCTTCGAGAGGAGTCGGAGCACCACCTCGCTGCGGTGAATGATGTTGCTGAAGGCCGGCGCATCGGCACTGCCTCCATCAAAAAGCGGGCCAACCGCTTTATCTTTCCGTTTTACTAAGTCGGGAAGATAATCGGCGGCGAGTTCGAAGGGGAAATAGACATCCTGCACCCCCTCCTCCGGCGAGGATTTTATCAGCGTCGCCGTGAAGAAGGAGTTGGCGAGGATGATCCACACGGAGGCCATCGCCCAAGTACCGGAGGAGAGGTGGAAGGTTACCTCGCAGCCCTTTCCGATACCGCGCAAGGTCTCCTGTACCGTTCGCTTGGCGTAGTCGTACACCGCCGGAATATCGGTAGGATTGGCAAGTTCGACCGATCTCACCTCCAACTCCGCGGAGGTGCGTGCCCTGATCCAGTTGAAGTACCCTTGGGTTTTGTCCGCCGGCCAGTCGGAAAGAAGGACGACCTTTCCATAGTTGCGGGAGGAGATGGACTGGCAGATGGCGCCCAGCCCCCTCGCCCCGTCGGATGACGCGGCGTCGAGATCGTTCTTTCCAATCCATGCGAATAAAGCCCTTTTCATGGCTGCCGTTATATAAATATATTTATGCTATTGCAATATTATTTTCTACCCTTCTGACGCCTCCAGAGGTGACAGCCCCGTCTGGCGCGCACCAACTCCAGGTCGCGCACGAAGGCCCAGACGTTTGTGCCCTTCCTCATCCTGTAGCGCCATGGGAAGAGGGGTCCCCGCGGCTCCTCAGGTAGCCGCTGTGGAAGGGTTCACAGACTCCGTATCGAGCGCCATCAAGGAGTCGAAGCCGCCGGCTGGGATATTAAACCGGCCAGAGCCCAATAAATAGGAGCGAAGACGATGAAAAAGAACACACGAGGTCCACAAATGAAGGTCTGGAGGATCCGGAAGGTTGGAGTATCACGTTGAGCACCGAGCGTGGTGAAATTCCTCTTCCAGAATAACGTTGACACCCTTCCTTTATCGTTTTCTTCTTCTAAGCCACCCCAAACTGAAAGACGCGTACATTGGGCCTCAGCCGGTGCTATCTCTCTACGGCTCAAAGTATGGACATTTGGGGCAGCGAGACCCCGAAAAAAGACATTAGGTATGGACATGGTCAAAATTTATATAAGCTTCTGAACATAGACAGAAAAGAGAGGCGTCCATACCATGTGACCTCGCCGGTGTGGCGGGACGGGGCGTGCCGGGAGGGACGGGCTCCCCGCCGAGGCGCTCCTTCTTTTCGGCTATGGCGATATCGCCGTGGCCGCAGCCCTCATCGGTAACGGCAACAACGAGGAGCAAAACCGAATAGAGATGCACAAGCTGCAGGCGATGGTCGGATTTGCCGAGGCGCAGACTTGCAGGCGGCGGGTGCTTCTCGGGTACTTCGGCGACAGGCTGGAGGAGGACTGCGGCAACTGCGACATCTGCGAAAACCCTCCCGAGCGGTTCGATGCCACCGATGATGCACGAAAGGCGCTTTCGTGCGTTTTCCGCGTGGGGCAACGCTTCGGGCTCGGGCATGTGGTCGACGTCCTGCGGGGCTCGCAGAACCAGCGGATACAGCAGCTGCGCCACGACAAGCTGTCCACCTTCGGTATCGGCCGCCACCTGTCACAGGATGCGTGGAGCGGCGTGATCCGCCAGCTGGTTCACCTGGGGTATCTGGAGCAGGACATCGCCAGCTACTCGGTGCTGAAGCTGACAGAACGGGCGAGGCCACTGCTGCGGGGGGAGGAGCGGCTGGTGCTGGCGAGGCCGCAGACGCGGGATGTGCGCGGTGCAGTCGAGAAGAAGGCGGCACAGAAAAAGCCGGCGTACGACAACGCGCTTTTCCAGGAGCTGCGGGCGTTGCGCAAGGAGATCGCGGACGAGCAGCAGGTGCCCCCTTTCGTCGTCTTCGCCGACGCCACCCTCGCGGAGATGGCGGCACAGATGCCGAAGGACAAGTGGGAGCTCCTGAAGATTACCGGCGTCGGACAGCACAAGCTCGCGCGGTATGGAGATGCGTTCCTGCGGGTGATTAAGGAACACAAGGCGGAATGAGAGGCGGGACGGAGTTGGTGTAAGCGTCGGCGCAAAGGTCGCCAGAGTCGGACGCCGGGAACGCCTTCCGGCTTATCCCGGCCTACATTACACGCCCCTCCCTTTGAGGAGCAGTAACAATCACGTCCCCTCCCTTTCAAGGGGAGGGACAGGGTGGGGATGGGGTGGGTGTGCGGCTAGCGCGTCACCTCCAGCTGATACCCCTGTGACGACAGGTACTTGATGACCTCCTCGATGTGGTCCACACCGCGGGTCTCCACCTCCAGAAGTACCTCCGTCTTCCCTATCGGGAGGGAGCGGGCGCGGCGGTCGTGGGTAATGATGGAGATGTTGGCGCGGGTCTGCGCCACGGCTGAGAGGAGGCACGCAAGGGCGCCGGGAATATCTTCCAGCTCGACCTTCAGCTTCAGGTAACGCCCGGCGGCCACCAGCCCCCTTTCCACCACGGTGGCGATCGTCTTCACATCGATGTTTCCGCCGGAAAGAAGAACCACCGTCTTCCCCTCCAGACGCTTCACCTTCCCCGCCATGAGCGCGGCGAGCCCTACCGCACCAGCGCCCTCCACCATCAGCTTCGCCCTTTCCAGAAGCGCCACGATCGCCTGCGCGATCTCCTCTTCCCCCACCATCACGACCTCGTCCACGAGCGCCTGCACGACCGGGAAGGTCCGCTGCCCCACCGTCTTGATGGCGATGCCGTCTGCGAGGCTTGCGTGCAACGGGACGGTGGTGACTTCCCCTTTCTTAAGGGAGAGGAGCATGGAGGGGGCGGCGGCCGCCTCCACTCCGATAATGCGCACCTGCGGGTTCGTCTTCTTGATGGCGGTGGCGATCCCTGAGATGAGGCCCCCTCCGCCGATCGGGATGAGCACGTTGGCGATGTCCGGTAGCTGGGTCAGGAGCTCCAGACCTATCGTTCCCTGCCCCGCCATGATGAGTTCATCGTCGAAGGCGTGCACGAAGAGGGCGCCCCTGTCGCGGGCAGCACCGAGGGCAGCGCTGCATGCCTCATCGAAGTTTCTGCCGGCAAGGACAACCTCGGCTCCGTACTCCCTGGTGGAAAAGACTTTTTGAGGCGGAGTGCTTTCAGGCATGTAGATGATCGCGGGGACCGCCAGAAGCTGCGCGGCAAACGCCACCCCCTGCGCATGGTTTCCAGCAGAGGCGGTAACTACGCCGCCGGCCAGCGCCTCGGGCGGTTGCGATGTCATGAAGTTCAATGCACCCCGGATCTTGAAGGAACCGGTGCGCTGCAGGTTTTCGCACTTGAGGTAAAGAGGGAGATGCAGCTTTTCGCTGAAATGGTGAGCGTTAATCAGCGCGCTCTTGTGGAGGCGCCCCTTGATCCTTTGGGCGGCTTCCTGGATGAGGGCATAGTCAAGCATGCCGGCGCCCGCTCTAGTGGTGATGCCCGGAGCAACTGCCGCCGTGGGCATGGTCGTGGTCATCCCCGCCGGCACGCGGACGGTGCCGGAATGTCTTCACGTGCCCCTCCTTCGTGCACGGCTCGCTCTCCAGTTGGAGCGTGGTGTGGGAGATGTGGTGCTTCTCGAAAAGCTTCTTCTCGATCTGGCTGCGCATCGGGGCGTGTTCACCGCGGAAGGAGCGCGGGATGACCACGTGCGCCGAGAGGGCAAGGATGTGGGAGCATATGGTCCACACGTTCAGGTGGTGCACCTCCGATACCCCCTCCACCTCCATTATGGTGCCGGCGACCTCGTCAAGCACGATTGTCTTCGGCACACCCTCGAGAAGGATGTGGGTCGATTCCCGGATCACCCGCCACGATCCCCAGAAGATGACGGCGCCGATGCCGATGGAGATGATGGCATCGAGCAGGAACCAGTTGGTGTAGTACATGATGATGCCGCCGATGATGACGCCGACGGAGGCTGCCGCATCGCCTATGACGTGCAGGAAGGCGCTGTGTACGTTGAGGTCGTCGTGCGAGTGAGAGTGGAGAGCCGAGGCGGAGAAAAGGTTCATGCCGAGGCCGATGCCGGCGATCACCAGCATCGGAAAGCTTTTCACCTCTTCCGGCTGATAGATCCTGCCGACCGCCTCATAGCAGATTACCGCCGCGATGAAAAAGACGGAGATGCCGTTGATAAAGGAGGCGAATACCTCCGCCCGGTGCCAGCCGAAGGTGCGGGTATCGGTGGCGGGAAGGGCAGCGAGCCTGATCGCGGCGAGGGAGAGGAGCAGGGCAAAGAGATCGAGAAAGACATGGGCGGCATCGGAGAGCAACGCCAGGGAGTTCGTCCAGATCCCGCCGATGACCTCCGCGAGGAGAGTGGCGCCGGTTAGTATGATGGCGTACTTCAGGCGCCCCGCGATGCTCTGGTCCAGATGGTGGTCGTGATGATGTTCGTGGTGATCGTGGCCCGCGTGGCTGCACGATGCGCTGTGTACGTGAGGTTCAGCGTGAGCGTGTGAATCCATGGTCCACCTCGTCGGCAGAGAGGCGCCCTCCCTTGCCTGCCATGTTCAGAAACCGTGCGTAGGATGCTCGTGGAACTCCGTTCCGTGTGCCTCCACCCGGCGCCGGAGGACGTGCGGGCGAAGGGTAGAAGCTCCCTCATTTTTCACGGCTTCCGTCATTGCGCCGGTCGGCTCATTTTTCTTCATTATAACTTTGGGCCCTTATAGGGTCAATGTTTATGCGGGTTTGCCGCCTTGCATTTTTGCCTCTATACTGTTATCTTGCGCCAAAAAAGTGGAGGTGTTGGTTAAATGGAAGTAACTCATCACCGGCTCATAATTCTCGGATCCGGACCCGCTGGCTACACCGCCGCGGTTTACGCCGCGCGCGCAAACCTGAACCCCGTACTGATCACCGGCATGCAGCAGGGTGGGCAGCTGATGACCACGACCGAGGTGGACAACTGGCCGGGGGACCCCGACGGCGTTCAGGGACCGGAGCTCATGGAGCGGATGCTGCGCCACGCCGAGCGATTCGGGACGAAGATAATCTACGACCAGATCCACAAGTCGAACCTGAAGGATCGCCCCTTCACCCTGGAGGGGGACAACGGCATCTATACCTGCGACGCCCTCATCATCGCGACCGGCGCTTCCGCCAGATACCTCGGCATACCCTCCGAGCAGGCGTACAAGGGGAAGGGGGTCTCCGCCTGCGCCACCTGCGATGGTTTCTTCTACCGCGGCAAACCGGTTGCAGTCATTGGCGGCGGTAATACGGCAGTCGAGGAAGCCCTCTATCTTGCCAATATCGCCTCCCACGTGACCGTCGTGCACCGCCGGGAAAAGTTCCGCGCCGAGAAGATCCTCGCGGACCGCCTGATAGAGAAGACAAAGACCGGGAAGGTGACCATCGAGTGGCATCACGTCCTGGAAGAGGTGCTGGGGGACGAGGGGGGGGTGACGGGAATCCGCCTGCACCACGTCGTCAGCGGCACCGACAAGATCATCCCGGTGCACGGCTGCTTCATCGCCATCGGCCACACGCCGAACACCTCCATATTTGAAAACCAGCTCGACATGGAGGACGGCTACATCCTGACCCAGGGCGGCTGCGAGGGGGGGTGCACCTCCACGAACGTACCCGGAGTCTTCGCCGCGGGAGACGTGCAGGACCGTGTCTACCGGCAGGCGATCACCTCCGCCGGCACCGGCTGCATGGCCGCCGTCGACGCAGAAAAGTTCCTGGAGCTTCTCGATACCTAAGCATCCCGGCTCGGCTCATCAGACCATCCCGCCCTCCCGTGAAGGGGGGGCAGGGGTGGCGATGGGGGCGGAGCCACCTCGTACCGTCCACGCAGCACCAGAATCAATCCAAAGCAACTCCCTCCATCGGGGGTAAGCCATGCTCGCCAAGGTACTTTCCAGCGCGCTTCTGGGCATTGACGCCATCCTCATCGATGTGGAGGTGGACATAGCCCAGGGTCTTCCCCAACTTGCCACCGTAGGACTCCCCGACGTAGCGGTAAAGGAGAGCAAGGACCGAGTCAAGGCGGCCCTCAAGAACTCCGGCTACGACTTCCCCAACCGCAAGATCACCGTCAACCTCGCCCCGGCCGATGTAAAGAAGGAGGGCGCCTCCTTCGACCTCCCCATCTCCATAGGGATACTCGCCGCGACCGGCGCCGTGCAGGGCGAGAAGCTGAAAGAGTATCTCCTTCTGGGGGAACTCTCCCTGGACGGCGGAGTGAAGCCGATTCGCGGCTGCCTCTCCGTGGCGGTCGCAGCGCGGGAGGCCGGACTTGCAGGTATCGTTGTGCCGACTGAGAACGCCTGCGAAGGCGGCGTCGTTGACGGCATCGAGGTGATCGGCGTTTCGCAGCTGTGCGAAGTGGTGGACTTCCTGAACGGCGCGCTGCAGATCGAGCCGTACAAGGCCGATATCGACGCCCTCTTCAGGCAGGGGTGCGAGTACGGTGAAGACTTCTGCGAGGTGAAAGGGCAGGAGCACGCCAAGCGCGCCCTCGAAGTCGCCGCGGCTGGATCACATAATCTGCTCATGATCGGTCCGCCGGGATCGGGGAAGACGATGCTGGCGCGGCGCGTCCCCTCCATCCTTCCCCCTTTGCAGTTTGAGGAGGCGATAGAGACGACGAAGGTGTACAGCGTGATGGGGCTTCTGGAGAAGGAGCGGGCGCTGATAGCCACCCGACCCTTTCGCTCCCCGCATCACACCATCTCCGACGTCGGCCTGATCGGCGGGAGCACGACTCCCAAGCCGGGCGAAGTCTCGCTCTCACATAATGGCGTCCTTTTCCTCGACGAACTCCCCGAATTCAAGAAGCACGTCCTCGAAGTGCTGCGCCAGCCGATGGAGGACGGTCGCGTCACCATCTCGCGCGCCCTCTCGTCTGTGACGTACCCGAGTCGTATCATGCTTGTCGCAGCGATGAACCCATGTAAGTGCGGCCAAAGCGGCGAGAGCGGAGGCGGCTGCACCTGCACGCCGCGGGAGATCCACCAGTACCGCTCCCGCATCTCCGGTCCGCTCCTGGACCGGATCGACATCCACATCGAGGTGCCGGCAGTAAGGTATCGGGAACTGGCGGACCGTGCGGAAGGCGAAAGCTCCGCGGCGATCGCGGCCAGGGTGGGGACGGCGCGGGAGATACAGCTGGAAAGGTTCAAGGGGACGCGGGTGCACTGCAATGCGCAGATGACGCCGAGGCAGATCAGGAAATTCTGCGAGCCGGACGCCGCCGGCCACCGGCTGCTGGAAGTGGTGACCGAGAAACTCGGCTTCTCCGCCCGCGCCTACACGAGGATCCTGAAGGTAGCCCGCACCGTCGCCGACCTCGCGGGTACGGAAAACATTCAGGAGCAGCACATAGCCGAGGCGATACAGTACCGGAGCCTGGACCGGAAGCTGGGATACTGAGGGATGCCCGAGCAGATACTCGTGTCGGATCGCCCATTTTCTGCGATACTTATGAAAAGAGACATGACAATAGCTAAGGCCTCCAAGGTGAACAATGAACCCGGAATTACCCAAAGTCTTTATATCTTTTGCGCACAAGGATGACGAGTGGGGAAAAGCTTTAAAAAGTGCCCTGGACACTTTGGACGTCCCTAGCAGGACTGATCAAGACATAAGAGCTGGTGAGGACTGGATGTTTCAGATCGAATCTGCTCTGGATTCATCTTCTGTGTTTGTACTACTCATCTCCCCAGATTTTATGGCCTCGGAGTGGGCCATGTTTGAGATAGGGGTGGCACTTGGAAGATCACGTGAATCAGAGGTAAAAATACTCCCAGTTCTCTTAAAGCCAAGTGACGTTCCCGATGCCATTCAGAGACTGGAGACCATCGACGGTCGTTCCGTCAACCCTCCTGAAGTGGCGCGTAGAATAAGAGACGTCGTCGAGCAATGCAGTACCCATCAGTAGCGGACACGTATTGCCTGGACCGCGAGCCCCCGCATTTCGTCCCTCCTTTCCGCACAAACCGTCACTGAAGTACAGCTACGCACGACAAAGGCGGTGAGACCGGGCCGTGTGCCCTCCCTCCATCTGTACCCACATTTCCTGAACCTTGGATGCTCGCCAACACCAACGGAGGACGTAGAATTGGAGAGCGTGCGGCAAAAGAGCGGCCGCATAAAATGCTACGCGTCGCATGCGACGGAATGGAGTTCAGTTCAGCACCTGAGGAGGGGCAAATGGACAGGCGGAGCAGAACCTCACCAGTCTTTCTCATGTCTTTGGCTGTTTTCGCTGTCGTAGTTTTATCCTCCTGTTCCCGCGAGGGAAACAGTGCTACCGGAAAGGGTGCTCCCGGTTTCCCCGCCTCCCTCACCTTCACCCCGGTGGCCAAAGGGTTTACTGACCCGACGGCGATAGTCAGCGCGAGGGATGGCAGCAACAGGCTTTTTGTGGTGGAGCAGGGGGGGAGGGTGAAGATCGTGCGGGACGGGGTTGTTTCGGCCACCCCCTTTCTCGATATATCCGGACTCGTCACCAGGACCGGCAGCGAGCAGGGGCTGCTGGACCTGGAGTTTCCTCCCGACTTCGCCCGCCGTCGCGTTTTCTTCGTGAACTACACCGACAAGACGGGGATCGGCAACACCTCCATCGACCGCTTTTCCGTGAGCGCCGACCCGGACAGGGCGGATCCGGCCTCCCGCACGCAGCTTCTCCACATCACCCAGCCGTATCGTAACCACAACGGTGGTGAACTCGCTTTCGGCCCGGACGGGTTTCTCTACATCGGCACCGGTGATGGAGGGAAGGGGGGGGACCCACACCGCAACGGCCAGAGGCGCGACACGCTCCTCGGGAAGATCCTCCGCATTGACGTCTCATCGGGCACCAAGTCGTATGCAATCCCGAAGGGGAATCCGTTCCGGAACGAGATATGGGGCTACGGTCTGCGCAATCCATGGCGCTTTTCCTTCGACCGGACGACAGGTGACCTCTACATTGCCGACGTCGGGCAGGATGAAGTGGAAGAGGTCGACTTCCAGCCCGCTGGTGCCGGTGCCGGAGCCAATTATGGATGGAACCGGATGGAGGGGAGCAGCTGCTTTAAGAAAGAGAAGTGCGACAAGTCTGGGCTGGTCCTCCCTGTCGCCGAGTATCGTCACGGCCGCGGGGACTGCTCGGTGACCGGAGGGTATGTGTACCGTGGCACTGCCGCGTCGCTGAAGGGAATCTACCTGTACGGCGACTTCTGCTCCGGGCGCATCTGGGGCCTGCGCAGAGATGGATCGACATGGCGGACTCAGCTTCTTGCGGACACGAAATTCTCCATCTCCACTTTCGGGGAGGACGAAGCTGGTGAAGTGTACGTGGCAGATTACGGCAGCGGTACGGTGTATCGCGTGGGAGCACCTTGAGGGCTAGGGGGGAGGGGTGTGTGGTGCATGAACTGAGGGATGCCCGTTCGAGGCATCCCCCAAGCTCACCTGCCCGTGTTACGCGTTGCGGCGACGTTTGCTGTAGATTGCCACTCCGAAAAATCCCGCTGCCAGGAGAACCATCGTCCCCGGTTCCGGCACGGCCGGGGTTCGGTCGATCCCTTCCACCGTCAGGACGGAATCGACAAGGGTGAAGGAACCGGTGAGGCGGTTGACGGTCATGCTGAGGTGTCCGTACTCGTTGACTCGCCACAGCGCCAGAAAGTCGAGGCCGATGTTCTGGTCCGATGAGTTGCTAAAGCCCATTGCGTCCGGAAGCAGGTTCCCCATCAGGATTATCGCGTAATCAACCAGCCCGAAGCTTTCGAAGTTGAGAACGAGACTGCCGTTGTAGGCGAGATCTGTGCCGGGGACGAACCCGTTGGGGCCGTCCGTGATGTCGTATGTGTGCCGGTAACTCGTGCTGTCTCGGTTAAAAACGTGGTTGTCGTAGGATGTGTCGGTCCAGGTAGTTGCCATCGCCAAGCTCGCCATAACTATCGTTGCTATGAAACTTAAAGCGGCTACTGTCCTTCATGGCTTCCTCCATTACGACCTCTCTCTTTGCCCGGGTAGTGCCCGGAGTACCACGACGTCCTCTCTTGCAACTCCAGGATCCTGATAGGCAGGAGCCCTCACCCATACTCCTGTATATTTACTCATTGCTCCTCCCTATATCAGTGGATTTAGCTCCATTGGTTGGAACGGGGAGCAACGGGGGTGGCCAAGGCTAAGGTGCCGACTTTCCTGGTGTTCGTGAGTCGGTCTGTGCGGGGGATGTTATGCTTCGAACAGGGCGTGTGCATCCAATGCAAAACCATACATCCACCGCAAAGGCGCAAAGGACGCAAAGGAAAATCCGCAAAGAGAGACAAAATCTATAACCGAAGCAATGGGATTCCTGCGTTACATTTCTATGCTTTTTCCTTGCGCGCACTTCTTTGCGCTCTTTGCGCCTTCGCGGTGGGTGTTGCCTTTGCCTGAAACCAAACCCAGACATCCACCGCTATCCTCGTCTGCTCGTTGCGCATGCGAATCTGCTTTTCCGGAGCCGGAAAGAGTTGTAAGGTACGAGTTGAAAGGTTTTGGAGGGTAGGAATGTCGAAACGCGGCAAGCAGAAAAAAGCAGAAAATGTCGAAAAACGAAGGGTCCAGATGGAAGAGGCGATGGAGTGCTTAGCCATCAAGCAGGCTGCGGAGACACAGTTGCAGTCGGCTTTCAGAAGGAAACCGAAGCGGTGCACCTTCCGTTATTGCCTCCGCTATGTTGACCCCTCTTGTACCGTTTGCCCCTACTGCGGCAGCCGGCTAGACGCCGGCGAGGATGCGGCCATGGCCTCCCTCTCCCACAGGCCGGCGATGCAGGGGTGCTGAACACATAGCCTTCCGGCGGGGTTCGGTGAGACCCCGTCTTCAGCAGTCTACTCCACCCACGCACGCTCCAAGCTCCACATGAGGGGCCACCCCCCTGCAGGCCGTTCAAACCGATCGATCCTCACAGCTTCAGGTCGCGCATCAGGCGCAAGACTGCCAGCTCCTTTGCCTTCGCCTCGACATCGAGGGTCATGCTGCGTCCCAGCCACTCTTCGGGGAAGTCAGCGGGGTCGATGTAGTCGGCGTGCGGTTTCGGATCTGCCCCACCCCAACCGGCACGCGGGGAGGAGATGTGGCAGTACTGCTCCCGCTTCGAGGGCAGCCACGTCTCGCCAGAAAGGTATGTCGCTTCCTCGATGGAGAGGCCGTCGCCGTTGCAGCGGTGGTGGTGCACGTCGTAAACCAGAGGGATTCCCGTTTTGTAGCAGGCTGGAAGGAGGTCGCGCACGGTGTAGCTTATGTCATCATTTTCCAGTGCCAGCCGCGTCCTCACCCTTTCCGGCAGATCGCCATACACCTCGCAGAAGCGCACCAGTGCCTGCTCCTTGCTCCCGTAGACACCGCCGGCGTGCAGGGTGATGACATCCGCCCCCACGGCCTCGGCGACCTCGGCCTGGGCATCGAGTTCCCGTATGGCGCTGGCAACGACGGCAGGAGTTGGGGAGGAGAGGACGATGAACTGGTCGGGGTGGAAGCTGAGGCGGATGTCGTGCTCCTTTGCAAAGGTCTTCGCCCTCCCCAGAAAGTCGACTATCTCAGGCGCCTGAGGGAGCTCATCAACCGTGTACCCCACCTCCGGGTGCGTCATGCGCGGAAAGAGGCCGGAGAGAATGCGGAAGGCGCCTATCTTCAGCCGCGAGACCGTCTGCAGGGCCAGAAGGAGGTTTCCGGCGTTGCCGGTGCAGAGTGTTGACAACTTTTCCAGTTGCTCCCTGCGCGGCAACGCCGACAGGGCCTTTGCCGTGGTGGTGCGGAAGGGGATCTCCTCCTGCAAAAAGATGCAGCACAGCCCGAAACGCATACACCCTCCGCCCACCCCTTCTTCCTTCCTCTACCTTCTACAGCAGAGGGCGCATCTCGATAATGGCGAAGACGACGGCGTGGGTTATGGCGTCACCGGCACCGGGGCCGACGACTTCATTCGTGTGCTCCTTGATCCTTTGCAGCATTTCCCCCTCCTCGGTCCTGACCATCTTTATCTGAATCCGCACCCCGGTAAATCCTTGCCCGGAGGTCTTGAAGAGAAAGGAGGCGAAGGGATTTTCCCTGATGTTTCTGAAGGTCCGGCCGTCCGTCATTCCCCATACCAGCGTGTTCTCGTCCAGGACATGCGGCCTCGCATATATCGCGGTGTTCACGCTGCCGTCGGCGGCAGCCGTGGCCATGACACCGATCCCGTAGCTCTCGAAGAGTCTGGTCAATTCCATCTTCTTGTCTCCCCTGGGTGGCTCCGAGACTCGTCCGGTCGCACTGGATCGAGCCCGCAGCATTCACCTACAATGGTAGCTGTTCGGCGGATGCATAACTACAAATAAATCGCCGCCGTACTGCGCATGCCGCCCCTATCGCTTCTTTGCCGCGACAACGATAAAATTGAATGGAAGTCCTGTCGGTGCAGCGGTTTTTTCCGGCGGGCGTTACCGTAAAGGAGTGACCATGAGAGACAAGCTTGAGCAGCTGATGTACTTCGGCCTCGGTGCCGCGATCCTCGCAAAGGAAAAGTTGGAGCAGGCGGGAGAATCGACACGCGGGTTCAGGGAAGAGGGGGACCGGAGAGCGCGGGAATTCTTCGAGAAAACGGTGGCGAAGGGGACCGAGGAACGGGAGCAGGTGAAGTCGAGCATAAAGGATCTGCTGAAGGAAGCGATGGACGAGCTCGGCCTCGCGAAGCGCACCGACGTCACCGCCTTGCGTGCGGAGGTCGATGCGCTCCGGGCGGAGCTGGCGAGGTCGCGCCAGGGGCAGCCGTGATGCCGTGAGCAGCATCCGCCTCCTTGTCCGGCTTTACCACCCGCTTCGGATCTACACGGTATTCCGTGTCCTCCTGACGGTCTTCCTGCTGATCCGCAGGCGCCCCAGCTGGCTGGGGATGTACCCCTTGGCGCCGGCGCCGCTCGTTTCGGCCATCGAGGAACTGGGTCCGAGCTTCATAAAGCTCGCCCAGGTCCTCGCCACTCGTGCCGACTTCTTCGACACAACCTACCTCGAGGCGCTGCGCCAGCTTCACGACCAGCTGCCGCCCATGAGTACTGCGGACTTCCGTGCCGTCTTCGGACGAGCTTTCCGCGGCGCGGAATGCTTCGCCACCTTCGAGGAGAGACCGATAGCCTGCGCCTCCATCGGGCAGGTCCACCGGGCGATACTTCTGACGGGGGAGCAGGTGGCCGTGAAGCTGCGCCGCAACCGCGTCGAGCGCGTGGTCCGGGAGGACATCCGTCTCCTGGGGTGGTTTCTGGCGATCCTGCACCCCCTTTTCGCGGAGTACACCCGCAACTCCATCGAGGCGGTCCTCTCCGCCTTCAGCCGCACCATCGTCCAGGAAGTGGACATGCAGGTGGAGGTGGCAAACCTTGAGCGCTTCCGCCAGACCTATCCCAACTCCGGTGTCCGTTTTCCCGTCCCCTATCGCGCCTATTCCTCTCCCGATGCACTGGTAATGAGCTACGAGGAGGGGATTCGCTTCGACGACCGTGAGGAGCTGGCGCGTCTGCAGGTTCCCTTCGACACCCTCATGGAGAAGCTCGTCCTCTTCTACACGGAGCAGATGCTGGTGAAGGGGTTCTTCCACGCCGACCCTCACCCCGGAAACCTCCTGGTGACGCTGGACGGCGATCTGGTCCTCCTCGACTTCGGAATGGTGAGCCGCATACCGCAGGGGACGCGCCTCGCCATGATCAACACGGTGAAGGCGGCGTACGAGCGCGACTTCGATCTGCTGGTGCAGGCGACGCGAAAGCTCGGGATCATCACCGACACCGTGCCGCAGGACCAGCTCGCCGGCCTCGCCGAAGACATCTTCCACATCTTCGACAACGAGCATCTCAGTGCCACCTCCATGCAGGAACTCGCCTTCGGCGTCATGGACACCATGAAGGACTACCCCTTCAAGCTCCCGCAGGAAATAATCTACGTGATGCGTGCGAGCTCCATCATCGAGGGGCTCGGCACGAGCTATATCGAGAACTTCAACGGCATAAAGGACATCCTGCCGATCCTCAAGGCGAACCTCGGGCGGGCGCTGGGGGAGGGGAACGACCTCTGGGGGATGGTGGGGCACGAAATCAGGCAGCTTCCGCTGACGCTGGTAAAGGCGAGGCACCTCGTCGACACCATGCACCAGGGGGAGCTCTTCATCCGTGTCGCCGAGGAGGACCGCAGGGAGCTCCTGCGCCCCCTGCACCGCTGGGTGCTGCATCTTTCCTGGACGGCGCTGCTGGTAGCGCTCGCCTTCTACCTGCAGCGGATGGAGTCGACCCCGGCGCAATGGCTTTCCGTCGGCTGCCTTGTCGCGGCTGCCCTGCGGCTGGTATGGTGGCGCAGGACACTGTAGCGGAGCGGGACTGGCTCCTTTGTTAAAAGGTGCCTGTCCCACTTGAGGTACAGGAGCCTGCTCGGGCTACTGGGCTTTGACCGCGTTGTCGGCGGCGCCGGACGCGGTCACTGGCGCGGATACGATAGCTCCGGCGGTGGTGGGAATGTTGAGGTGGTGCCCCGTGACGATCTGGAACCCGCCATCCAAAGTCGCCACGGTCGTGCCGGAGGGGACGTTGATGGTCTGGCCGCTCACGAGCGTTATGGAGGTCCCGGCGTTGAGGCCGGGGACCCAGGACACCACCGAGTTGACCGTGACGGTTCTTCCACCCGCGCGCAGGATCTGCTCCGTGGCAGGTGACGCTGTCGTGTCGGTGATGGTCTCGAAGGTGACGATCGTATCTGCGGACGCGATCAGTTGAGTCGCGGTGGAGAAGGTGCCGTTGCTGGTCGTGGTGGTGTACGGCGCGATCCCGCTGGGAGATGAGGATGAGGCGAAGCTGCCGGCCTGCCTTACTGTCGTGGTGACGGTTCCCGAGATTGTGGTGATGGTCGTGTTGTTGGTAAAGATAGTGGAGCCGCCACCGCTATCTTTGCCGTTGGCTTCGTCTGCCGTCTTCCAACCGCACCCACTTACCATCAAAAGCAAAGCGCCCACCACCACTGATTTCATCACGTGCCCCCGTAATAGATTAAAAGTCGGTCATAGTATAGCGTCTTCGCCGGTGTTGCAAGAAGTAGTTCACCTACCCCTCCCGGACGGCGCAGGTGTGGTATCCTCATTCCCTGAACCCCCCGCACCCGGTGCCACCACTAGGAGGTCATTGATGCCACATCTTTTCGAGCCGCTTCCCCTGCGCAGCGTAACCCTTCCGAACCGCATCACCGTTTCCCCGATGTGCGAGTACTCCAGCATCGACGGATTTGCCAACGACTGGCACTTTGTCCATCTCGGCAGCCGCGCGGTAGGCGGCGCCGGGCTGGTGATGACCGAGGCCGCCGCCGTCACGCCGGAGGGGCGGATCAGTCCGCAGGACCTCGGCGTCTGGCGGGACGAGCACATGGAGGTCCTTGGCCGCATCGCCCACTTCATCGCCCGGCGCGGCAGCGTCCCCGGAGTCCAGATCGCGCATGCCGGACGGAAGGCGAGCACTCCTCCCCCCTGGGAAGGACGCAACGACACGCTTGGGGAGGATGAAGGGGGGTGGGAGATCGTGGCACCGAGTGCACTCGCATTCGACGAGGAGAGTGCAGTGCCGAGGGCACTCACGCAGGAGGAGATAAGCCAGGCGGTCGCCGCCTTTGCGGACGCGGCCAGGCGCGCACTGCACGCGGGATTCAGGGTGGTGGAGATACATGCCGCACACGGCTACCTCATTCACCAGTTTCTTTCCCCGATCAGCAACGAGCGCACCGACAGCTACGGCGGAAGCTTCGAGAACCGCACGCGCCTGGCGCGGGAGATCGTGTCGGCGGTACGGAAGGTCTGGCCGGACGAGCTGCCACTCCTGATGAGGGTCTCCTGTACCGACTGGTTTGACGGGGGATGGGATCTGGAGCAGACGGTGGAACTGGTGCGTCAGCTTGGGCCGCTCGGTGTTGATCTGGTGGACTGCTCCTCCGGCGGAACGGTTCCCCACGCAAAGATCCCGATCGGGCCGGGGTACCAGACGCCGTTCGCGGAAGAGATCAGGCGCCGGACCGGGATGAAGACGGGAGCGGTGGGGCTGATAACTGCGCCGATGCAGGCCGACCACATCGTGCGCACCGGGCAGGCCGACATCGTGCTTCTCGCCCGGGAACTGCTGCGCGACCCCTACTGGCCTCTGAAGGCCGCCCGGGAGTTGCGCCACGTTGTGGCGTGGCCGGCCCAGTATCTGCGTGCCGCCCCGCGCGACACACCGGCGTATTTGCCGGAGCCGGAGTGAGTGGAGAGCAGGAGCAAAGACGTGCCCTCACTCAAAACGGGAGGAGAGGGCGGTCACCGTAGGCCGGGATAAGCCGACAGGCGTTCCCGGCAGTCCACCACAGAGTAAGAGGATGTGTGCCGACCGGCGGAGTTGCCGGTAACGCTTCGCTTATTCCGGCCTCCATGGAGCAATCCTCAGCAAGAAATCATCCCGAAGTGCAGAGGTGCCAGAGGCAAAGAGCGGAGAGGGTGAATGCTGTGACGGCGATGGCGAGATAGGACGTGCGGCGCCTGGGGCGCATTGCCGCTGAAGCGGGGCTCGACGCGGGAATACCCCCACCAAAGATCAGGAGCGTACCTTCCTCCACCTCGTCCTGCTCACATACCGTATAACGTCGAGGCTCGCGTAGTTGTTGCACCGGTCCCTGCATCTTCACCTCCTTCCACACGGATCTCTACCTCTCCGCTTCGCACCCCCCGCCCTACCCGCCGCGACTCCCAAAAGATAGCCGAAACCTACCCGCCTTCAAGAGCTATCGTCTGCTTGCCACGCATTTGCCGGTCATGTCTAAGAAAAACTCATCGACGGCACCGTGATGGGCGCGCCCGCTTTCCCCCCCCCCAGACGCTCTTCCACAGCACTCGGTGCTGCGCTCCTCGACCCTCTCTCTCCGGCCGATCCCCGCCCATTTGCCTCCCCCTTCGTTAGCAGGTATAACATCAGAGATATATCCTCCAGCCGTATCACCCGCTTCTCGCCCGAATGTAACCCGTTACAACATCTCGTGTTCAGCACTCCCCCCCCTTTCGTCGGCTCCCTTTCCGGTGCCTGGTGAAGGGGAAGGTGCAGCCGGTTTGCGACAAGGAGACACCGATGGCTCAAATGGTTACCCGCTGGGAATCGGACAAGCTGCAGCGCGATCTGGGTTATCTCATGTCCTGCCTGGGCGAGATGTTCAGCGACCTCGGCGAGGAGCATATCGCCTCCAGCCTCCCATGGAAAGGGGTGGGGGCGGCCGTCTCCGACGACTTTCGCCTTGTGCGCGCCTGGTCCATCGCGTTCCAGCTGCGCAACATGGTGGAGGAGAACCTTTCGGTGCAGCTGCGCCGGGCCCGCGAGACGGAGGAGGGGCTGGCAGCGGCGCCGGGGCTTTGGGGGCAGGTGCTGGAACAGCTGAAGGGGCAGGGTGTCCCCGACGAGCAGATCGCCGCGGAGCTGGGGGAGATCCGGGTGGAGCCGGTCCTTACCGCTCATCCCACCGAGGCGAAGCGGGCCTCGGTGCTGAGGCACCTGCGGGAGCTGTACCTTCTCCTCGTGAAGCTGGAGAACTCCGTCTGGACGCCGGCCGAGCGGGAAGATATACGCGAGGAGGTCATCGCCGTGCTGGAGAGGCTCTGGCGCACGGGGGAGATCTACCTCGAGAAGCCCCAGGTCATGGACGAGTTGGCGGGGATCATCTATTACCTCCGTGAGATCTTTCCCCAGGTGGTGCAGATCCTCGACCGGCGCCTGCGTCATGCGTGGCGTGAGGCGGGGCTGAAGGGGAAATTTTCTGCCGCCGCCGGGCACCTCCCGAAACTTTCCTTCAGCACCTGGGTGGGGGGGGACCGGGACGGCCACCCGCTGATTACCCCGGAGGTGACGGAACAGACGCTGAAAGAGCTGAGGCTGAATGCCCTCTCCCTCATCGACGGCCAGCTCACCACCCTCGGCACCCGTCTCAGTATCAACAACCGTCTCCTCCCGCCGCCCCCAAGGCTGCAGGAGCGCCTGGAAGAGATGATGTGCGAGCTGCGTGCGCGCGGCGCGGAGGTCGTCTCCCAGACGCCGGACCAGCCGTGGCGGCAGATGGTCAACCTGATGAAGGCGAAGCTCCCGATAGACGACTCCGGGACGAGCCAGGTGCTCGCCACCTCCGGGGAGGCGCGCTACGGCAAGGCGGAGGAGCTGGCGGGAGACTTGCGTCTCCTGCGCGATGCCCTCGTCGAGGTCGGGGCCCTGCGGATGGCGCGCGCGGACATGGTGCCGGTGTTGCGAACGGTGGAGGTTTTCGGGTTTCACCTCGCCTCCCTGGACATCCGGCAAAACAGCCGTTACCACGATCGCGCCGTCGAGCAGCTCATGGCGGCGGCGGGGATGGAGGATTGCCGCTTCTCGGAATGGGGGGAGGAGCGCCGGCTCGCCTTCCTGAACAGCGAGCTCTCGTCGCCGCGCCCCTTCGCGCACAACGACGGGCGTCCCGGTGAGGAGGCGGAGAAGGTGATCGACTGCTACCGGGTCCTTGCCGCCCACATCCGCGATTACGGCGCTGCCGGCCTTGGCTCCCTCATTGTGAGTATGACCCGCAGCGTCTCCGACCTTCTCGTGGTCTATCTCCTCGCCCGTGAGGCGCGACTTACCGTCGCCACGCCGCAGGGTCAGGCATGCCTCCTGCCTGTAGTGCCCCTCTTCGAGACGATCGACGACCTCGCCGGCAGCGCCCGGATCCTGAACGACTTCCTGGAGCACCCGATGACCAGGCGCACCCTTGCCCACCTCTGCGGGGAGAAGCCGGTGCAACAGGTCATGGTCGGTTACAGCGACAGCAACAAGGACGGGGGACTCATGGCCAGTCTCTGGGGGCTCTACCGCAGCCAGGAGGCGATGATGGAGACCGGGAGGCGGCTCGGCGTGCGCATCCGATTCTTCCACGGGCGCGGCGGCACCATAAGCCGGGGGGCGGGCCCCACCAGCCGCTTTCTCAGGGGGCTGCCGAGCGGCGCGGTCGGCGGCGACCTGCGTCTCACGGAACAGGGGGAGGTCATAGCGCAGAAGTACTCAAACCCCATGAACGCCGCCTACAACCTGGAACTGCTCCTGGCCGGAACCGCCGGGGTAAGTGTCGGGCAGAAGGGGCAGCCGAGGGAGAGCTCTCCCCTGGAGCCGGTCATGGACAGGCTGGCGGCGAGGAGCCGCGAGGCGTACGAAGAGCTGGTGAAGACGGAAGGCTTTATCAACTTCTTCCGTGAAGCGACGCCGATAGACGTGATCGAGTGCAGCAGCATCGGCTCCCGCCCGTCCCGCCGTACCGGCTGCGCTACCCTGGCGGATCTGCGCGCCATACCGTGGGTCTTCAGCTGGAGCCAGGCCCGCTACTACCTTTCGGGATGGTTCGGTATGGGGACGGCGCTCGAATCGCTCCTCAATGAAGATCCGGTAGCTTTCGCCGAGCTTGCCCGCATCAGCAGGTCGTGGACCCCTCTGCGCTACATCATCGGCAATGTCGCCACGAGCATCGCCACCGCCAGTCCGGAGGTGATGTGCGCCTATGCCGGTCTGGTGCAGGACCCGGGGGTGCGGGACCGCTTCCTCTCCACCATACGGGAGGAGTACGATCTCACCACCAGCGTGCTGGAGGAGATTTACGGAGGGCGGCTTTCCGAGCGTCGCGCCGTCGTTCACGCGGCGCTGGCAAGGCGCGAGGAGGCGCTGATGGTGCTCCATCGGCGACAGATCGGGATGCTGCGGCAGTGGCGGGAGACCCCTCCCGACGAGGAGGGATCGGACGAGCTTCTCTTCCGGCTGCTGGAGACGGTAAATGCCATAGCGGCAGGGCTGGGGACGACGGGGTAGGATCAGGGGGGGCGGGGCTGATTCACGGCTGCAGGGGGATGGTGAAGTAGAAGGTGCTCCCTACGCCGGCACTGCTTTCCACCCAGATGCGCCCCCCTATGCTCTCTACTATCTGCCTCGAGAGGGCGAGGCCGAGGCCGGTGCCGCCGTACCTCCTCGTCAGGGAGGAATCGATCTGGGTGAAGTTGCCGAAGATCCCCTCGATGTCCGCGGGGGCGATACCGACTCCGGTGTCCCTTACTGCAAAAAGGACGCTCTCTTCATCTCCCGGCCGGACGGTCACCTCGACTCCCCCCTCCTCGGTGAATTTCACCGCATTCCCCAGAAGATTCACCAGGACCTGCCGTACCCGTCCGGCATCCCCCTCCAGCTCGTGGGGCAACCCCTTTTCGACCTCCCAGGAAAGATCGATGCCGCGGTCCCTGGCGCTGAGGCTTACCACCTCGATCGCCGAACGTACCACCTCGGAGATGTCGAAAGGCTTCTTCTCGAACTTCATCACCCCCGCCTCCAGGCGGGAGAAGTCGAGTACGTCCTCGATGAGTCGCAGCAGAGACTCCGCCGAGCGCCGTGCCATCCCCAGCAGCTCCTTTTGCTCGCTGTTGATCTCCATGTCCAGGACGAGTTTCAGCATCCCGAGCACTCCGGCAAGGGGGGTCCTCATCTCGTGGCTCATGTTGGCGAGGAACTGGCTCTTCGCGCGGCTGCCAGCCTCAGCAGCCTCCTTCGCAGCCTGCAGGTTCGCCTGTGCCTCCTTCATCTCGGAAAAGTCCATGTTGGTGCCGATCATCCTGAGCGCCGTCCCCTCCGCGTCGTAGGCGATGGTGACTGTCGCAGCCATCCAGCGCATGCTGCCGTCGGGACCGATGAGCCGGTATTGGAAGCAGAGCTGCCCGGCCTGCTTCTCGATCCAGAGGGGGATCGACTCCTCCAGAGCCGCAAGATCTGCAGGATCGACCAGGTGTGACCAGGACCTGTAGTCTCTCGTGAACTCCCCCGGCTGAAGCCCGTACAATTCCTCCAGCTCCGCCGTCAGGATCACCTGCCCGGTGACCATGTCCCAATCAAAGACGCCGATCCGCCCCGCCCGCTGCGCCAGGACCAGCCGCTCGTTACTCTCCACCAGCGCTTTTTCGACTTCCTTTCTCTCCTCTATCTCCACCTTTAGCTGCTCGTTTGCCCGCACCAGATCGGCGGTGCGTTCCTCCACCGTGCGCGCGAGCTGCCGGTGGTGCTCCCTCAGCTCCCTTTCCGCCTCCTGCTTCCCCTTTATCTCCTCGGAGAGCTGCTCGTTTAGCAGGGCAACCTCCTCGTTCGCCTCCTTCAGCACCTTGATCATGTCCTGGTTCTCGAAGCGCAAAAGGAGGGATTCCCTGTTGACTTGGTAGTTGTTGTGGGCGATGTACCACAGCAGCAACAGGTAGATGAAGGCCATCGCGGCCATTCCGTAGTGGAAGGCGTCGCCGATGAAGAAGAAATGGATGGCGAACGGCAGAATGGTGGGGATCGCAAAGGCGGGAAAGCCGTAGCGCACTTTGGCGAAGGTGGAGGATGCGCCAGCTGCCATTCCCCCCAGCACGTAGGCAATGAAGACCTGGTGCGGAAGGGAGAAGGTGAACGGTATGTAGCTGATGCTCCCCCAGGCGAGGCCGACGAGGCCGGCGGTGGTGACAAAGCGCTTCTCCCACAGGGCCCCGTCGATGTGCGGCTGCGCCCGGCGAAATGACACGACAAGGAGGGCCCGCAGACCGGTCACGGACAGGACCGCCGTCAGCCAGATCGCCATGACTCCATCAGGAGTGACCTTTCTCATGATGAGGAAGACGATGACTGAGTTGAAGAGGGTGCCGAGAAAGCCGATAGGGGCGACCTTGTAGAGCTGGTGGACCTGCTCCGCGAGTATCTGCTCCTCGTGCACAGGCGGGATCTCGAAGCTCTCTTTCCGCGGGGTCTTTCGCAGATGCGCTATCAAGGCAGCTCCTCCACGGAGTCGTGGTGACCTCTCCTGCGGGCGGCGGGGAGCCGACGCGCCCTTTCAGTGCAGGGAAGGGTTGTGCAGCTCACGATGCTTGTCCACAAGAGCAAAGAGCTTTTCCAGGTCGATCGGCTTTGACATGTAGTCGTCCATCCCCGCCTTCAGGCACATCTCGCGGTCGGCATCGGTGGCGAAGGCTGTCGTGGCGATGATGATGGTATGTCCCCCTCGCCCGGCTTCCCTTCTTCTGATAATGCGCGTTGCCTCGAGCCCGTCCAGCACCGGCATCTGGATGTCCATGAAGATGACGTCGAACCCCTCCCGTTCCCATGCCTCCACCGCGCTCTGGCCGTCGTTGACGACGGCGCAGCTGATCCCCTGGCGCGACATGATGGTGGCCATCAGGTGCTGCATGGTAGCGTCGTCTTCCACAATCAGCATCCGCATCGACTCCTCCTTTCCTTCGCTGCAAGCACCATTAGCGGCTGCACAGTTCAGCATAACAGTTTGAAAATGAAGGGTAAAGCCTCTCATCTCCACCGCGGGAACGCTGCAGGAGCGATAAAATTTACGTTGGCGCATAAAGGTGATGAAGGCGCCCGGAGCCTACCCCGGGGCACGTCGAAGGCTGCTCCTCACCTGCTGAGGTCAGGGACATCGGCTCCGGCGTCGCCTTCAATTGTGTGTCCCGGTGCAGTACACTGGATTGAGAGGTAGCAATGGCTCGGCACTGTGAGAAGGAGGAAGGACGGAACCGGGCTGAGCCGGTCTCCCAAGCCGCAACGAGAAGGAGGATGTGATGAAGGCTGTCCGCTTCGCATCATATGGTGGTCCGGAAGTTCTCGTGCAGGAGGAGGTCCCCCTGCCGGATCCCGGTCCTGGTGAAGTTCTGCTCCGCGTTCATGCTGCCGGGGTGAACCCCATTGACTGGAAGGTGCGCGCAGGCCACCTGAAGGAGTCGCTCCGGAGCCAGCTCCCCCTGATACCGGGGTGGGACGTCTCGGGGGTGGTGGAAAAGGTGGGGATCGGGATGGTGGGCGTGACGGAAGGGGAGGAGGTCTACGGCATGATGAACTTCTCCCGCGACGGGGCCTATGCGGAATATGCCGTTGCCGCGGCGGAGGATCTGGCGCCCAAACCGTCGTCGCTCGACCATGTGCACGCCGCTGCGGTGCCGCTCGCCGCGCTGACCGCCTGGCAGGGCCTTTTCGACGTGGCGGACCTGCGCCCCGGGCAGAGCGTCCTTATCCACGGCGCCGCCGGAGGGGTGGGGCATTTCGCCGTGCAGTTCGCCAAGTGGAAGGGAGCATGGGTTATCGGCACCTCGAGCTCGCGCAACATAAATGTGGTAGGGGAGCTCGGAGCGGATGAACTTATCGACTACGAGAAGGCCGCGTTTGACGAGGTTCTCAGCGACGTCGACGTGGTGCTCGATACGCAGGGGGGTGAGATCCAGCGGCGCTCCTGGCCGGTGATCAGGACCGGTGGCACCCTCGTTTCCACCGTCAGCCTCTCCGTCTCCAACTCCGCGGCGGAGCGCGGCGTACGTGGCGAGCTGATGCTGGTGCGCCCAGACGCGAACGAACTGGCTCAGATAGCCGCGCTCATCGACTCGGGAGATGTGAGGCCCCTGGTAAGCAACATCATCCCCCTCGCGGAAGCCGCCCGGGCGCAGCAGCTGAGCCAGACGGGGCATGTGCGCGGCAAGATCGTTTTGCGGGTGCGGGAATAGAAGGGCCGGCTGCCGACGGCATGAGCTCTCCTTTCCCCCATCCATGCCCTCCCCCGGCGCGCCCCCCCCTTTCGCCCTGAGCTTCGCAAAGCCTTCCGCTCGCTGGCGAAGCGGGCGGGGCTCGTGGCGGAACGGTTGCCGTAACCGTAAGGACCGATGATGGAACTGACCGACAACGCGCTCGCCATACTGAAGGCTCGCTATCTACTGCGGGACGACCGCGGAGAGATCATCGAGACGCCGGTGGAGATGTTCCAGCGCATCGCCCGCACGGTGGCGGCGTCGGAGAAGCTTTTCGGCAACGACCCGGCTCCGTGGCAGGAGAGATTCTTCGCACTCCTCTCCAGCTTGAGATTCCTCCCCAATTCCCCCGCCATCATGAATGCCGGGAAGGGGGGCGGGCAGCTCGCCGCCTGCTTCGTCCTCCCCGTCGAAGACTCGATGGACAGCATCTTCGAGACGCTGAAGAATGCCGCCCTCATCCTCCAAAGCGGCGGGGGTACAGGTTTTTCCTTCTCCCACCTGCGTCCGCGCGAGGACATCGTCCGCTCCACCGGAGGGATTGCCAGCGGCCCCGTTTCCTTCATGAAGATCTACAATACGGCTACCGACGTGGTAAAGCAGGGTGGCGCGCGTCGCGGCGCCAACATGGGGGTTCTGCGGGTAGACCACCCCGACATCATGGAGTTCGTGAGGATAAAGCGGGACGTTCACGAGCTGGAAAACTTCAACATATCGGTCGCCGTCACCGACCACTTCATGGAGGCGCTGCGGGTGGGTGCCGACTACACGCTGGTGAACCCGCGCACCGGAAAGGGAGTGCGCGCCATTGCTGCTCGAAAGGTGTTCAACGAGATCGTCGCCTGCGCCTGGGAAACCGGGGACCCCGGCATCATTTTCATCGATCGCATGAACAGGAGCAATCCGACGCCGCTTCTCGGGGATTTCGAGAGCACGAACCCCTGCGGCGAGCAGCCGCTTCTCCCGTATGAGGCGTGCGTCCTCGGCTCTCTCAACCTCGCGAAGTACGTGAAGCGCGGCGACATCGATTTTCCTTCGCTGGGGGAGGATGTACGGACGGCGGTCCGTTTCCTCGACAACACCATCGAGGCGAGCGTGTACCCTCTCCCCGCGATCTCGGCGATGCACAAGGGGAACCGGAAGATCGGTCTCGGCGTCATGGGGTGGGCGGATCTCCTCATTCTCCTCGGCCTCCCCTACAACCATCACGGCTCGTTCGAGCTCGCCCGCAACATCATGAGGTTCATCAGGGGCGCTGCCCGCATGGCTTCGGCGGATCTGGCAGAGGAGCGCGGCGTCTTTCCGAATTTCACCGGCTCCATCTACGATGCCCCGGAGATGCCGAGGGTGCGCAATGCCACCACCACGACCATCGCCCCCACCGGTACCCTTGCCACCATCGCCGACTGCTCCAGCGGGATTGAGCCGCTCTTTGCTCTTGCCTACAAGCGGCTTGTGCTCGACACGGAGCTCACGGAGATGAACCGCTACTTCGTGAAGACCGCCCAGAAACTCGGTATCTACTCTGAAAGCCTCATGCGTGACGTCATGAGTCGCGGGAGCCTTGCCGGAATTGCCGCAGTTCCAGCGGAGATCGCGAAGATATTCCGTACCGCCCTCGAAATTCCGCCGGCCGATCACATAGAGATGCAGGCCGCCTTCCAGGAGTACACGGACAATGCGGTGTCAAAGACCATCAACCTCCCTCCGGAAGCGACGAAGGAAGATGTGGCGGGGGCATATCTCCTGGCCTACGAGAAGGGGGTGAAAGGGGTCACCGTCTTTCGGTATGGCGGGAAGAAAGGGACGCTGGTGAAGTTTTCCGACAGCGATTTCGATGGCCCAAGGTCGCGCCAGTAGTCCCCGTAGTTGCTCCACACTCTGTTGATATTCCTTCGGCGTCTGCCCTTTATCCCCCTCCAGCACGCTCCAATCCCCAACTTCATGCACCGATAGCCCCTCAGATGTTTGCCATTTCCCAATGAGATGAGAAAATGGAGGGCGTGCCGGAGAAGTAGCGGGAGCTTTTGCGGTATCAGATCGTGTGCGCACGTGGTGTTGCAGGTGGTGGGATCGAGAAATCCGTGAGAAAGCGAGGGCATCATGAACCACAACATCGGCAAGTGGAAATGGGGCGTAATGGCTGTGGTTACCGCATCGTGGATAGCGGGAGGGAGCTCTGCCGCTCATGGCTCCGGATTCGCCCTTCTGGAACAGAGCGCGAAAGAGCTTGGATCTGCGTATGCAGGTGGCGCCGCAGCCGCGGAGGATGCCAGCACCATCTACTTCAATCCCGCAGGGCTTGTGCTCATACCGGGAGGGCAACTTGTCGGTGCGGCCCACGGCATCTTTCCGGTGGCGCACTTCAGGAACGACAACTCCCGCCATGTCACGGGGGCCCCCCTTACCGGCGACAACGACGACGGCGGCCAGATGGTCCCGGTTGCGGCGCTCTTTTATTCCCGCCAGGTAAGTGACCGGCTCCACCTCGGTATCGGGCTCTATTCCCCCTTTGGCTTGAGCACGAACTATGATCCCTCCTGGGTAGGGCGCTACCACGCGGTGAAGTCGGAGCTGGTGACCTTGAACATCAACCCCGCCATCGCGTACAGGGTGAATGACCACCTGAGCCTGGGGGCGGGGGTGGACGTCCAGTACGCAAAGGCAAAGCTATCGAGCGCCATCGATTTCGGCACCATCTTCGGCGCCGCCGGATTGCCGGGGTACACGCCGCAGGGGAACGACGGCATGGTGACCATGAAGGGGGACAGCTGGGGGGTCGGTTTCAACCTCGGGATGCTGTACCAGTTCACCCCCGGGACCCGGGTTGGTATAACGTACCGTTCCCGCATCGATCACACGCTGAAGGGATCGGCCGATTTTTCCGGCACACCCTCAGTAAATCCGAGCGGCAGGTTCGTCGCTTCGGGTGTAAAGGCCGACGTGACCCTTCCGGACAGCGCTTCCTTCAGCGTGTGGCACAACATCACGAAAGACTTCGCCGTCACGACCGATTTCACCTGGACCGACTGGTCCACCTTCGACGAGCTCCGCATCCGCTTTGACAACCCCAGCGAGAGAGATGCGGTGACCACCACGAGCTGGCACAACACCTGGCGCTACTCACTCGGCCTGATCTACGCGCCAGGCCCCTGGACCGTGCGAGCCGGCACTGCCTACGACCAGACACCGGTGCCGTCGGCGCAATACCGCACACCGCGCATCCCAGATAACGACCGGTTCTGGGCCTCCTTCGGCTTCGGATACAAATTCGGCGACGACCTCGCCGTCGACGTCGGATACACCCACATCTTCGTAAATGATCCCCGTATCTCGAAGCCGCTCGACGAGGAGAACCGCCTGCGAGGTGCCCTGAACGGCTCTTACACCGCGCGCGTGGACCTCGTCGGTCTCCAGCTGGCCTGGAACTTCCGTTAGGATCTCCCGGTCCCCGGCGCGACCCGCCATGCCGGCGGCACCGTCACCCACCCCAGCCCCCTCCCCCTCACGGGAGGGGGAGTCATGTTGTCATGTAGGCCGGGATAAGCGAAGCGTTCCCGGCGACCGACAGGCCGCTGAAACGGCTGCTCCCATCCCCTGTTCCGATCGCTGCGCCTTAAGCCATAGGCCATTCCGACCCGTCTCCTTTGCCCCTGCACATCCGGAGTCTCCCACCGCAACACTCGAAAAAAAATCTTTACGAGTCACCCGTTTTCATATAGTTTAAATTTAAACCATATCAGTTGGAACTAAAATGACAGAGAAGCGGACGACATTTACCGATGCAGAAAAAAGGGCTCTCGACGCCTACACGAAACTCATGCGGGCTGCCGAGTCCGTCACCTCCCGGACCGCCCGCCACATGGCTGCAGCGGATCTGACGGTAAGCCAGTTCGGGGTGCTGGAGGCGCTGTACCACAAAGGACCTCTCTGCCAGCGTGACATCGCCTCGAAGATATTGAAGAGCAGCGGCAACATCACGGTGGTCATCGACAACCTGGAAAAGCGCGGGCTGGTAAGGCGTGAGCGTGGCGCGGAAGATCGCCGCTACATCACCATCTATCTGACTGACGGTGGGGACGCACTGATAACCGGCCTTTTTCCGCGAATCATGGAAGCGATAGTGGCGGAGATGGGGATTCTGAACGCAAATGAGCAGGAGGAACTGGCCCGGCTGTGCCGGAGCATCGGCCTGAGGGACAGGAGCAGCAACGGCAGGAAATAGCTGGAAGAAATGGGTATTTTCAGGGCAATTCGATGAAGCCAGACCAGGTGAACCTGGTTTACAAGCGGAGGGAACACATCATGAAAGGTACAATTATCAGGTTTTTAGCAGCACTCGCCATCTTTGCAGTGCCGTCTCTCGCCTCGGCAGACTCCTGGACCATAGACCAGGAACATTCCAGTGTGGGATTCAAGGTGCGTCACCTCATGGTCTCCAACGTCAGAGGAGATTTCGGTAAATTCAGCGGCGCGATCCAGATCGACGACAAGGACCTGCGCAACTCCAAAGTGGATGTCATCATAGACACCGCTTCCGTAAATACCGGCGTCGCCAAGAGGGATGCCCATCTCAGGAGCGCAGACTTTTTTGACGTGGAAAGATTCCCCACGATGACCTTTGTGTCGCAGCGGGTTGAGAGAGTCGGGGCCGACCGTCTCAAGGTGCACGGACAGCTGACCCTGCATGGCGTGACGAGGCCGGTGGTGCTCGATGTGGAAGGCCCGACGAAGGCGCTCAAAGATCCGTGGGGAAACCTGAAACGTGGCGCTTCTGCGGTGACTACCATCAACCGGAAAGATTTCGGTCTGACCTGGAACAAAGCGATAGAGAGTGGCGGGGTTGCGGTTGGAGACGAAGTGACGATCGCCCTGGAAGTCGAGCTCCTCAAGAAGTAGCGGGCATAAGGTGCTCGGAAGGTGGCGGAAATGAAAAAGCAGGTTCGGGAGCTTTTCCCAACCTGCTTTTTTGTGGCTCTCGGGTGGTCCGCGCAGCGTGAACCATATTTCCACCGTGCACGAGACCTCGCGTTCCCCCCTTTGCGAAGGGGGGACAGGGGGGATTTGCCTTCGCCAGACTCGGCGCCGGCGCCAGCGGATCGAGATGCTGCCGAAGGCTGCCGGAAACGCTGCGCTTATTCCGGCCTACATTTTCACATACCTTTAACCCCCGTCCTACCGGAGCCTGCGCTCCAGATCCTCTATCCTGTCCAGTAACTCCATCACCAGAGCGAGTGCATCGAAGTTGAGTCCGAGGTCGCGTTTCAGCCGCAGCGCCTTTCGGGCGCGTATTACGCAGTGCGTGGCATAGAGCGGCTCCCCCCTCGTGGAGATCGGTTCCAGAAGTCCGGTGTCCACCAGTCGCCGCATGATCGGCATTTGACACTCGCAAAGCCTGCACAGCTCCTGAAGGGGGATCCCGGGAAGGGAGGCGAGCTCGTTTCTCGTGCGGATGATCACTTCATACTGTGTCCTTGGCATCTCCGCTTCTCCTCCCTACTGCCGCGGGTTGAACCGCGACTCGCGCGCCAGTTCCTCTAAAAGCTCTCTCTCCCGGCTGCTAAGGGTGCTTGGTACCATGATGTGCACCTCGGCGAGCAGATCGCCAAAGGAGTTCGGGGTGATCGGCATCCCTTTTCCCCGCAGCCGCAGCGTCTGCCCGCTCTGCGTCCCCGGCGGAATGGAGAGATTGACCAGGCCATCCACAGTCGGCACCGGGACCTTCGCGCCGAGGGCGGCCTCCCACGGCGAGACCTTAAGCGTGGTGACGAGGTCGTGCTCCTGCAACTGGAACCGCGGGTCGGGGAGGATGTGCACCTTGAGGAAAAGGTCGCCGTCGGCCCCCCCGCCGCTGCCGAGCCCACCCTGCCCGGCGAGGCGGATGAGGGAGCCTTCGGTCACCCCTCGCGGCACATTTACCTCGTAGCTCTTCTTCACCCTGTGCGCCCTGCCGTCCGCCTCGTATTCAAGGCGCTCCAGTTGTACCGTTTTCTTCCCGCCGTGAAATGCGTCGTGCAGGGAGATGTCCAGCGTCGCCTCGTGGTCACGGCCGCGGTGCCGGCGTACTCCGCCCCCCCACATCTCGTCGCTCGCATGCCCCTCCCACCCGCCGCCGAAGAGGTCCTGGAAAAACTGGCTGAACGATTCGGGATCGCCGCTGCGGAAGGAGTAGTGCGTATCGTGGCCGCCGGGGGGCGGGCGGAATCCTTGCCCCCCTTGTCCGGCGGCACTCCAGGCGCTGCCATACTGGTCGTACATCTGGCGCTTCTGCGGGTCGCCGAGGACCTCGTACGCCTCGTTGATTCCCTTGAAGTTCTCTTCTGCGTCAGCCGCCTTGTTTATGTCGGGGTGGTATTTCCGGGCCAGCTTCCGGTACGCCTTCTGGATCTCGTCCTGGCTCGCGGTCTTGCCGACGCCGAGTGTCTTGTAATAGTCCTGGTAGGTCGCTGCCATAGCTTTTCACCTGCGCGATCTGCAGTTCCTGGAATTTTGTAATCTCAAACAGCAAGGGCCGCTCCTGCGGCCCTTATTTCGGTCGTGTCTTCTCTGCCTCAGGAAACCTGGATTTCGATCCTGCGCGGCTTTGCCGCCTCCATCTTCGGGATGCGCAGGGTGAGGATGCCGTTGATGAGCTCCGCACGTGCCTTCGTGTTGTCCAGCGTCTCGGGGATCGCGAACTGCCGGTAGTAGGTCGCGAGTTCGAACTCACGATACACCGCGGTCCCGGGAAGGGTGTGCGAGATGCGTGCGCTGATGGTGAGGATCCCCTTCTCCACATGGACCTCCAGCCCTTCCTTCGTGGCACCCGGAACATCCGCCGTAAGCATGAGACCTTCTTCGGTTTCTACTATGTTGACTGCAGGCTTGAGATACCTTTCTGCCGATCTCATCTCTTCGCGAGCCTGCATGGTTTTCCCTTCACTGCTTTCAGTCAAGCTGGTGTCTGCCATGATGATCTCCTCCTTTCATGGATGCGTTTCAGGCTCTTTTAGGAGACGCTGATGTCGATCTTTTTGGGGCGCACGTGTTCCGCTTTCGGCATGGTGATCCGGAGAATCCCGTCGTTGTACTGGGCGCTGATGTTGTCGGGGTTGATGTCGACCGGGATCTCGAGGGTGCGGGTGAACTTGCCGGAGCCAAGCTCGCTGCGGTGCACGATCTGTCCGCGCTGCTCTGCAAAAGGCTTCCTCTCGCCGCTGATGGAGACGCTGTTTCTCAGGACGGAGAGTTCAGTCTGCTTCGGATCGACTCCGGGGAGCAGAGCCTCGAGGTAGACGTGCCCTTCATCCTCGCTCAGGTTCACCAGCGGGAAGCGCCGTGCTGCCTGCGGTGACAAGAAGCTTGCAGCCATCGGACGGTTGAAGCCGACGCCGCGGAAAGCCTCGTCCATCTCTCTTCTCAGACTGTCCAACTCCCTGAAAATGTCCCAACTTGCCATGGTGATGACCTCCTTTCCGGTGGTGTCCTTCTTACGGAAAAATAATTACGGCATCTGCCGATGTCAAGGTGTCCGGGGGATACGTTTTCCCCTCCCCGGAGGGTGACTCTCCACCCCGGATCGAGAGACGTCGGAGCAGAACGGAAATGTCTGTTGACAGCGCTAGACGACCGGTCTAGTATGCGCCGCTATGGAAAAGCGAGACACGAAAGCGGAAATAATAACTGCGGGCACGGCAATGATCTCGCTGCAGGGGTACAATGCCACCGGTATCGACGCCGTGCTGAAGCAGGTGGGGGTACCGAAGGGGTCGTTCTATCACTACTTCGGGAGCAAGGAGGAGTTTGGCCTTGCCATCATCGACCGCTTCGCCGAGCGGTACGACCAGCGGCTGCACACCTTTTTGCAGGACGAAGAAGTGACCCCGCTGAACCGGATACGAAATTACCTGGAGAGCGGACTTGCCCGCCTCGAGCAGAACCAGTGCAGCAAAGGATGCCTTATCGGGAATCTCGGCCAGGAGCTCGCGGATCAGAACGAGCGGTTTCGCGCGAGGCTGGATGCCATCTTCGGCAACTGGAAGGAGCGCTTTGCGGCGTGTCTGCGGGAGGCGCAGAACGCTGGGGAACTGACCCGGGACGTGGATGCGGAGACGGTGGCCGGCTTCATCCTCTCAGGGTGGGAAGGCGCGATACTGAGGGCGAAGGTCATGAAGTCCCCCCAGCCGCTGCGCGATTTCATCTCCATTCTCTTCTCCTGCGTGTTGTGCAAGGGGAAAGAGAGTCGTGATTGACCGAGACGGTCGGTCTAGTGGCGTCGCTCGCGCGGCGCATGAATGTCCATAAAAGAGGAGGAAGACCATGAAGAAGTCGCTCGGCCCCAAGACCCACCTTTTTCCGACCCCCGTGCTCATGGTGGGGACGTACGACCGCGACGGGCGTCCGAACCTCATGAATGCGGCGTGGGGCGGCATCTGCTGTTCCGAGCCCCCGTGCGTCGCGGTTTCGCTGCGCAAGGCTACCTACTCCTACGATTGCATCATGGAGCGGAAGGCGTTCACTGTGGGGATCCCGACACAGAAGCAGCTCGTGATCGCCGACTACATCGGCATCGCCTCCGGGCGCGACTCCGACAAATTTGCCGTCGCGGGGCTGACCGCGGTACGCAGCGAGCTGGTAGATGCGCCGTACGCCGCCGAGTTTCCCGTCGTCCTGGAGTGCCGGCTGGTGCACAGCTTCGAGCTCGGGCTGCACACCCAGTTTGTCGGGGAGATCATGGACGTGAAGGTGGACGAGGGGGCACTTGCCGAAGACGGCAAGCCGGACATCGTAAAGATCGCGCCGCTGGTATTCGATACCGGGCATCGAGGCTACCACGGGATCGGGCCGTTCCTCGGCAAGGCCTTCGCCGCTGGACGGGATCTGCCGGAGCGGAAGTAGACCTGGCAGGAGTAGTGAAGCTTCAACCGTTCAGGCCTCGCATCCCCCCCTTTGGAAGGTTCATCCGGGAAATTCCGGGGGCGCGTGGGTCCATTGCCACAAAGCACTGCAGAAGGCCCAACGTTCCCCCCTTTGCAAAGGCTCATCCGGGAATTTCGGGAATTGAGCCCGGTCGCTTCCGTTGGCGTGAGGGGACACTAGTGGCGCCGCGCTGGAGCACAGGCTTCCCAGCCTGTACCGCGGCGCCAGCCGCGCGGTCTGTGGCGGCTGCGCCGCCATCGCAGGCAAGATGCCTACGCTCCAGCGTGGGGGCACCCGGATTCTTTGTAGCGCGTTCCCCAGAATTCCCTGAAGACCCTTCGCAAAGAGGGGAACGTCACGTCTCCTGCAGTGCTTCGTGGCAATGTACCCACACTCCCGGCTTTCCCGGATGAACCTTCGCAAAAGGGGGGGGACGCAGAGAGGAGGCGCGGCGGAGCCTGCACTGCGTCGAGGCGCATGGAAAATTAAACGGAGGAGAGCAGTGACCAGCAGCAGTGCCGGCGGCGCGGAGGAGCAGCGTCCCGGAAAACTTTTACTCATCGCCTGTATCATCAGCTTTGTCTGCTTCTTCGGCTCCTACATGCGGATCCCCGTCGTCCCCCTCTTTGCGGCGTCTCTCGGGGCCGATTCGGTGCAGGTGGGGTTCATCAACGCCGCCTTCATGCTCATGGCCGGTGTCCTCTCCATCCCCTCCGGCATCGTCTCGGACCGCCTCGGTCGGCGGGTGCCCCTCCTGGGTGGCATGCTCCTCCTTTCCGCTTCCTCCTTCCTCCTTCACTGGTGCAGGTCCCCCCTGGAGATGGGGGTGGTGTATCTACTCTTCGGTGTCGGACTCTCCGCCTTCTCTCCCACCCTCATGTCCTATGTCGCCGACGTCACACCTCAACACCTCCTCGGGCAGGCGTACGGCTGGTACACCATGGCGGTGTACGGCGGCATGACGGTGGGACCTGCGGCAGGCGGCTTTCTGGGGAAGGTCCTGGGCCTTCCCCAGGTTTTCCCCGTGGCAGGGACGCTGATCCTTTTCATGTTTTTCGTGGCAGCCTTTTTCCTTCCCGCTCCCCCCCAGCATGCCGCGGCGGAGCGTCAGCGCCTCCTCCCGGCTCTGTCTGCCCTGCGCAAAAACCGCCCCTTTCTCGCCTGTCAGGTCGCGACACTCGGCACCTGCTTCGGTTTCGGCATGTTCGTGACCTTCATGCCGCTGTACATCCGCAGCCAGGGGATGGACTCGGGGCAGGTGGGGCTCGTCTTCGGCGCGCAGGCCCTGGCGAACGCCGTATCCCGTCTCCCTTCCGGCCGTTTCAGCGACCGTATCGCCGATCGCAGCATCCTCGTGAAGGGCGGGCTCCTCTTCTTTGCCCTGGCGGTTGCCGCCTTCGGCGTCTGCCGCGGTCTCATGCCTCTCATGGTGAGCGCCGCCTTCATGGGGATAAGCATGGGGGTCGCCTTCACCGCCATCGGAGCTCTCATCGCCGACTCGGTGCCGCGCGCCCAGAGGGGGCTGGCGATGGGATGCTACAACACCTGTGTGTACATCGGCATGATGATGAGTGCCGGCGTCATGGGGGGAGTGGTAAAGCACCATGGCTTCCCGGCAGCGTTTTTCACGACCGGTTCGGTCGGCGCTGCCATTCTTTTCATGTTCATCATGCTCTACCGGCGACGGCTTCCATCTGCGACGGAATCCTCTATGCTTTAGAGGTTCGTTTGCAGATCGCCGCACCGGGCAGCCCGGATTAACTGCTGCCCGCAATCAGGAACAGATCGAGAAGGGCCTGTCAAACGGGCCGAGGAGGGAAAAATGGTACAGACCATAGCGAGGGTGATCAGCGACTTCGTGAAGCACTCTTCGGAAAATCGCCTGCCCGGGACCCGCGAGCCGTTCTTTTTGGACCCGCTGATCGGATTTGCGGCCGCCGCCGATCCGATCTTTACGGAGTACAAGACGATCATCGGGGAGTTCCACCAGACGCCGCAGGAAGTGCTCACCGCCGCCCACGGGTCCGACGCCCGTGCCGTGACCGTCATATCGTGGGTGCTGCCGATCTCCCCCGATATCCGTGCCAGCAACCGGCGGGAAAAAACCTTTCCGTCCCGGGAGTGGGCGCTGACCCGCCAGTACGGCGAATCGTTCAACGAGGAGCTGCGCCGGCACGTGGTGGAGTGGCTGACCCGCGCGGGGTACCGGGCCGTTGCACCACAGCTCGCTCCGGGGTGGAAGCAGTACAAGGTTTCCCCCGTCGGCTTCGCCTCGACCTGGTCGGAGAGGCACGTGGCCTACGCCGCCGGACTCGGGACTTTCAGCCTCAATGACGGACTCATAACGTCGATGGGGATCGCGCACCGGCTCGGGAGCGTGGTGACAGACATGATCGTTACCCCCACCCCCCGTTCAGCACCGGACCACCGGGCCAACTGCCTCTGGTACCGCGACGGGAGCTGCGGCGCCTGCATGCGGCGCTGCCCGGTAGGGGCGATCACGGAGGGGGGGCACGACAAGAAGGCGTGCTTTGAGTACGTCTACCACGCTGTTACCGAGGCGATAGGGCGCCCGTACCGCATCGAGCAGACCGGCTGTGGGCTGTGCCAGACGGGAGTGCCGTGCGAGACGTGCATTCCGGAGAAGTGCTGAACCAACGAAGGAGGTGGGAATGTTCAAAAAGATCGACCATATCGAGCTCATCCCCGAGGATTTCGACAGGGCCCTCACCTTTTACACGGACATCCTGGGGTTCCGGGTGCGGGAGCGCGCCGTGGTGGACGCTGCGCCGCTGCAGGAGATCGCCTATATCGAGCTCGGCGGCGCGGTAGTCGAGCTCATGCGCGTGCAGCAGCCGTCCGCGAGCCTCGACGATCCGTGGAGCTGCGGCTACCGCGCCATCGCGCTCGAGGTGGAGAATATGGAGCAGGCCCTGGCTTACCTGTCGGAACGCGGCGTGGCGGTGACCTGGGGACCGGTGGATCTTGGAAAGTCGAAGCGGGCGGAGATCAAGGATTCGGAAGGAAACATCATAGAGCTGAGGCAGTGGTAGCAACTGCTTCTCCGAGTGAAGCTCGCGGAGAAGGCGGTGCGGTAAGTTGAAGGGGCTTCGATGGAAAACTTTGTACTGATCGGTGTCTGCGTCCTCGTCGGGATGCTCTTTCGCCGCCTGGAGGCATTCCCGAAGGATACGGCGCAGTCGTTGAACATGTTCGCGCTTTACCTTTCCCTGCCGGCGCTCGTGCTGCTGAAGGCGCCGCAGATCACCTTCTCCAGCGACATGCTGGCAGCGGCGCTTATCCCGTGGGGGATGCTCTTTCTCTCCGTGGCCCTCGTCCTTGCCGGTGCGCGGCTGTGGAGCTGGCCGCGCGCGACGGTAGGTGTCCTCCTGCTGGTGGTCCCCCTCGGCAACACCTCCTTCATGGGGGTTCCGGTGGTGCAGGCGTTCTTCGGGAGCGCCGGGCTGCCGTACCTCATCATCTACGACCAGTTCGGCACCATGCTGATCTTCGCCACCTACGGCTCCCTCATCCTCGCCCTCTACGGCCGCGAGAGCGCCGTCACCGTGGCGGGTGTGGCCAAACGGATGCTCCTCTTTCCCCCCACCATAGCCCTTGTGCTCGGACTCGCCGTGCGGAACTGGGTGTATCCGAAGACGCTGGTGCTGGTGCTGCAGAGCGTGGCGGCGACGCTGGTGCCCGTCGTCATGACGGCGATAGGATTTCAGCTGCAGCTGCGGCTGCCGCGCCGCGTGTCGCTCCCCATGAGCTACGGACTGGCCATAAAGCTCCTCGCAGCACCACTTGCCGCTCTCCTTTTCTGCCGCGTCGCCGGGATAAGTGGCGGTGCCTGCAACGTCTCCATCATCGAGGCGGGAACCCCGCCGATGGTGACCGCCGGTGCCCTGGCGGTCATCGCAGGGATGGAGGCCGACCTCGCGGTCGCGCTGGTCGGCTTCGGCATCGTCCTCTCCTTCGCGACCCTCCCCCTGCTCTACTGGCTGGTGCGGTAGGACCGCCCTGCTCCGGCGAGGACTACAGCCCCGCCGCCTTCGGAAAGAGGATGTTGTTCTCCAGGTGCACGTGCTTGTGCAGGTCGTCCTCAAACTCCTTCAGCTTCTGAAAGGTGACCATGAAGGTGTTGCAGGCGTCAGCCGGGATGGTGTAGTCGCTTGCCAGGTGCCGGATGGTGTGGACGGCGTCGCCGATCTCCTGATGCTCCTTGTCGAGCTTTGAGAGACTCTCCCTGATCACCTCCAGGTCCCTCTGCTCCGCATCCTTCCCTGCCTTCCTCGCTTCGGCGATCCTTCTTACCGCCGGGAAAAGGACATCCTCCTCCTCACGCAGGTGCGCCGCCATGTCTGTCGCGATCCTCTCGAAGATTCGCGCTATCTCTCCCAGCTCCGGATGCCGCTCCCCGTGGACGGTAGCGATCTTTTGCGCGTAAGCCGAGATCTGCTCCAGGTTCTCGTTGAGATAGGCGTGGTGCGTGTTGATGATGTAGTCGGCGAGAAAGGGCAGCGGCCACGCGCCGTAGTCCTGGGAGCGGTCCAGCTGCTCGGCCTTCGTCTGGGAGATCTCCTGCAAGAGTGTATCGGGATTTATGTCCCTCTCGCGGCAGGTTTCGGCAAGGGTAATCTTCCCGCCGCAGCAGAAGTCGATGCCGTACTTCTGGAATACCTGCGCAGTGCGGAAGTCTTCCGCTACGACTTCGCCGATCGTTGTTTTGGTGATGTCGATAGATGCTGTCTTTTCCATTTGCCCCACTCCTTTCACTGGTTACCGGCGCATCCGCCTTTTTATGCCGCCTGTGCCGCGATCTTTCCTGCTATCTCCTCCACCAGGACCTCTTCCGCTATCCCCGCCTTGGCAGCGACTTGCGACAGCGTCGCCACTTTCCCTACCGTCTTTCTCAGCACCGGGTTCTCCAGTTTTTTGAAGGCCGGCGCGCGGTGCACGAGATAGTCGAGAAGAAACGGGTGCTTTTCCAGGAGATCCGCGAGTTTCGTGTTGCCGTTCAGGTTCATGCTTCCCCTCCATTGTACGTTGATTTCGTTGTTCCGTTGAGATGAGTGTAGCAGCGCCTCTCGCCGAACAATTTGACCCCCGTCATAAAAGTAAAGGAACTTTATCGCGCTCCCGAAGTTCGATTCTTCAGTGTGAAACAGTTTCTTTGCCCGCTCCTTTTGACACATACAACGATTGGGCTACCCTAATCAAGTCCTCCCGCCGCGTAAAAGAAAAGGCGATTGGACGAGTTCCCTCAAAGCACCAGGGGGGACCATAGAGTTCCCCCCTTTGCGAAGGGGGGACAGGGGGGATTTGCTCTTTGGTGATGTCTTCAGCGAGTTTCCTGGAAGAACCGAAGAAAAAAGTGAGGAGGGAAGCGATGACGGGCAAAGGAGCGAGGCTTATCTTCTGGATAGGAACCCTCTCGTCTGCGGCCATTTTCCTGTGGATGACCTACGACTTTCACCGACAGACGCCGAAGTACACAAAGGTCGACCAGCTAACGAGCGAGGTCGTGGCCGGAAAGAAAGTCTGGCACAAGTACAACTGCAACGACTGCCATACCATTCTCGGCTTCGGCGGCTACTATGCGCCTGACATGACAAAGTCCTTTTACCGGCTCGGCGAGAACAACCTGGTCACCATCATCAGGAACCCCGAAGTCGTCTACGCCAAGTCATTCAGGAAAATGCCGCACTTGGGCGTGAGCGAAGGGGAGGCGCGGCAACTGGTGGCCTTTCTCAAGTGGACAGGGACGATCGACAATCGCCACTGGCCACCGCAGGACGAGAAGTTCGTGAAGGCGTACCAGGAGCGGGAGAAGCGCGTCCACAAGCTGGACATCGTCGATATCGCCGTCGGCGCCTGCGGCGGCTGCCACAGCTTCGAAAACCGTGGCCGCAATGTCGCCGGGGACTTCAACGACATCGCCAAACGCATCACCTACGACAAGGGGACGCTGGTGCGCTACATCCTCAACCCCCAGTCGGTGCGGCCTGGGATCGCCATGCCGCCGCAAAATGTGGACAGGGAGACTGCGGAAGAGATAGCTGATTTCATCCTCGCTCTCAAAGTTCACAAGGAGGTGCGCCGATGATCCGCTTCGAGAGTCAACGGGTTTCCCTCTGGTATATGCGCCTTGCCCTCGTCCTCTTCTGCCTGCAGGTGACGATGGGGTTGTGGCTCTCCATAAACTACGCCTTCACCCTCCCGCAGGAGCTCGTGGACGTCTTTGCCTTCAGCACGGCGCGCTCCATCCACACCAATGTGCTCGTCGCCTGGATGCTCCTCGGATTCATGGGGGGAACCTACTTCATCCTCCCCCTGGAGTGCGACCGGGACCTGTACAGCACGAAGATCGCCTGGGCGCAGCTGATCATCTTCGCCGGCGCTGCGGTGACCGCGGTGGTCGGTTTCCTCTTCCGCTGGACCCGTGGAAAGCCGCTCCTGGAAATCCCCTTTCCGCTGAACATTCTCATCGTGGTGGCGGCGCTTCTCTTCATCACCAACGTGGCGCTCACCATCATGAAGTCAAAGGAGAGGACCGCGCTGCAGTGGATGCTCCTCGGCGGCGTCGTCTCCTTGGCTCTCCTCTACCTCTTCGGAATTCCCTTCTACCAGAACCTCAACACCGACTACTTCTACTGGTGGTGGGTTATCCACCTCTGGGTGGAAGGCTCCTGGGAGGTGGTCACCGCCGCCATCGTCGCCTTCATCATCATGGAGGTGACCGGCGTCGACCGGAAGGTGGTGGAAAAATGGCTCTACGTGGAGACGGCCCTTTTCCTCTTCACCGGCATCGTCGGTACGGGGCACCACTACTACTGGATCGGCGCCCCCGACTACTGGCTCTGGTGGGGGGGCGTTTTCAGCGCGTTGGAGCCGCTCCCCATCGTCCTCATGGTGGTGGATACCTGGATGCACGTGCGCGAGAGGAAAAACCCCATCATCAACCGGCTCACCTGGACCTACATCATCGGGCTCGCCATCTACCACCTCGTGGGGGCCGGGCTATGGGGATTCATGCACACCCTACCGCCGATAAACTATTACACCCATGGCAGCCAGATCACCGTTTCCCATGGCCACCTCGCCTTCTTCGGGGCGTACGCGTTGCTGAACCTCACCATCTTCTACTTCGCCTTCCCCCGTGCGAAGAACATACGCAGGTACCGGGACACCGCGGGGCAGTGGGGCTTCTGGATCATGTCGATCAGCATGTTCCTTCTGGGGCTCGTCTTCGGCATCGCCGGGATCTTGCAGACCTACCTGGAGCGATTCCTCGACATCGGATACAGCACAGCGCACATAACCATGATGTTCTGGTTCAGGATCGCGCTCATCATCGGGATAATCTTTTTGTGCGGCGTCCTTACCACGGTATGGCATCTCTTCACCCTGAAGCCGCTGGAGGAAGGGACGGCGGAGTAGCTCATTTCCCTTTCAGCGGTCGATTGACTGTCAGAGGAGGCACGGTAGTCTCATTGGATGTGACTTGGAGGCGCGTAGTTGTGACAGATCACACAAAGCCAAGAAAGGAGGAGACATGAAAAGGAAGATCAATGGATGGTCAGTGCTTTTGGTAGCAGTGACCCTTGCCGCGACCTCATCCGTTGCATTTGCGGCAAAGAAGTCGGCATGTATCACCTGCCACGAAAAGGTGACGCCGGGGATCGTGACACAGTTTTTGTCCGGGAAGATGGGGCAGACGATGGACTGCTCCAGCTGTCATGGCTCGGAGCACAAGTCCGCCACGGACGTCGCCAAGGCGAAGCTGCCAACCCCTGATACCTGCGGCACCTGCCATCCGGCGCGCGTGAAGGAGTTCCGCCAAGGGAAGCATGCCCTGGCGTGGGCGGCGATGAAGGCGATGCCGATGGTGACCCACCAGCCAGCGGCGGTAGCAGGCGCGGATCTCAAGGGGTGCTCCGCCTGTCACAAGATCGGGGACAAGGCCGCGAGCGAACTCACCCGCTACGGCACCGGCGCCTGCGACTCGTGCCATACCCGTCACCGCTTCTCCAAGGCCGAGGCCAGGGACCCGAGGGCGTGCCGCACCTGCCACATGGGCTTTGACCATCCGCAGTGGGAGATGTGGCAGACCTCGAAGCACGGCACTGTGTACGAGATCGAGCCGACCAGCGGCCGCGCACCGACCTGCCAGACATGCCACATGCCGGACGGCAGTCACGGCGTCATGACCGCCTGGGGCTTCCTTGCTCTCAGAATGCCGGAAGACGACAAGGCGTGGCTGAACGACCGCGTAACGATTCTGAAGGCGATCGGCGTGCTGGACGAAAAGGGGAACCCGACGGAGCGCTTCGACGCGGTGAAGGTCGCGAAAGTCGCGCGTCTTACCAAGGAGGAGTTCGCGAGGGAGCGTGACAAAATGGTGCAGACATGCTCCAAGTGCCACTCCAAGTCGTACGCGCAGGCGAACCTGAAGGCGGGGGACGACGTGATACGCGAGGTGGACAAGATCTTTGCCGACTCCATCCGCACCGTCAACGCGCTCTACCAGGACGGCATCCTGAAAAAGCCCGCGGACTGGAAGTACGCGCCGGATCTCCTGCAGTTCTACGAGGCTAAGACCGCAGCGGAGCAGGAGCTCTATCTCATCTTCCTGGAGTACCGGCAGCGCGCCTTCCAGGGAGCCTTCCACCAAAACCCGGACTACATGCACTGGTACGGGTGGGCGAAGGTGAAGGAGGCAGCGGCGCGCATCAAGGAGGATGCGGAGCGGATGCGCCGCGAGCATAAAAAGTAGCGCCCTCTCGGGAATGAAGGGGCTGATCTTTCACCGGAAGGCGGGGCGCAAGTCCCGCCTTTCCTTTTTGTGCGCCCTCAAAGGAGTAGGGAGGTAGTATGTCCCTCTCGTCGAAGAGGCTTCCGGGAATTCGGGAGGAACGTGGGTACCTTGCCACGAAGCACCTGCAGAAGGCCTGACGTTCCCCCCTTCGCAAAGGCTCTTACGAGAATTCCGGGGAAGCCGTAGTATGTTCCAATGAAGGGCCGCAGGAGGCCTCGCGTCCCCCCCTTTGCGAAGGGGGGACAGGGGGGATTTGACTTGGCCAGGACCCTCCTGCAAGTGCGCAACTGCTGTGATCTCAAGCGATTTTTTTGATTCCGCTTTGCAAAAAACTGGTGGGGCGTATGTCGTTGATCCGCAGCACTGCGGTTCGATGTCCGAGATGTACTGTTAAACGGGCTGCGGTTCTGGAGGAGACTTGAAGATCAAATCCCCCCTGCCCCCCCTTCGCAAAGGGGGGAACGCTGGGCCTTCTGCAGTGCTTCGTGGCAATGTACCCACCCTTCCCCGGAATTCCCGGATGAACCTTCGCAAAGGGGGGGACGCGAGGTCTCGTGCAGCGCTTGGTTTATTAATCCCCGGGATGCGCAGTAGGCCCGTGGAGAGGGGGTTGAAGATCCGGGCGCGACCATGATATCGTCAGAAGTGGAGCAGGAGAGCCTATGTAAATGGCCATCAAGGTGCTGCTTGTCGACGACCACAGACTGGTCAGGGAAGGGGTTAGAAGAATACTCGAGGGTGAGCCCTCCATCGAGGTCGTCGGTGAGGCCGACACTGGACGTCTCGCCGTCAGCATGGCAAAGGAGCTCGGCTCGGGAGTCGTCCTCATGGATCTCTCCATGCCCGATATGAACGGCATAGACGCTATTCGCCAGATCTCCGCCGACGCTCCCGACGTCCGCTGCGTCGTCCTCTCCATGCACTCCACACCGCGCTTTGTCACGGAGGCAATCGGCGCCGGGGCGAAGGGGTATCTCCTGAAGGACTCGGCGGGAAAGGAGCTGATGGAGGCGATACGCGCCGTCGCTCGCGACACCGTCTACTTGAGCCCCGCCATCGCCGGTGTCATCGTCCATGACTATCATCGGCGCTTCTCCAGCGCGGCGCCGGTGGAGGAGCCGGTCATCTCGGCCAGAGAGCGGCAGGTACTCCAGGCGTACGCGGAAGGGAAGAACACGAAGGAGATAGCCTACCACCTCGGGCTCAGCATCAAGACGATCGAGTCGCACCGCGCTCAGATCATGAAAAAGCTTGGGCTACGCACGGTAGCAGACATGGTCAGATACGCCATCCGCGAAGGAATCATCTCCCTCTAATAGTCCCGTCTTCGTCCACGCTGTTAATTCTGCACCTCCTCTTCCCCATGCCTCATCCTCAATCGCTCGGCTTCGCTTTTGCCAATGCGTCACTTGGGGAATCCCTGATGCGCTCTAGGGGATTCAGGAAGTGACATCGCGGAATGGATGATACTGCACCCCGCTTCTTTTACCTACAATACGCTCACCACACCGTCCGCCCCACCTTTGCCCGACGCTGCACCCTCTCGTCTTCTAGGGGATTGCCGAAAGCGGCTCTAGGGTTTTGGCTGATATCCTTTTTGTTTATTTTTCAGTAACTTTACTTCTTCAGCAACACCGTCTGCTGCAACGGCGCCTCCACCTCAGTCCCCTACGGAACTTGTTCGAGGGGGAGTGTGCCGCATGGCACGCAGGGTAGTCCCAACTATGGAGTGTGCATGACAATAAAAGTAGCACTAGTAGATGACCACACGGTCGTGCGGGAGGGGCTGAAAGCCCTCCTTGGCAAGGCTGGAGATATAGAAGTAATCGCAGAAGCTGTCAACGGCAAGGAGGCCGTGGAAAAGGCGTGTGCCGCGCACGTGGTTATCATGGATCTCAACATGCCGCAGATGAATGGTATCCAGGCGACGACCGCCCTCGCCTCAAAAAAACCTGAGGTGAAGGTCCTCTTTCTCTGCTCGGCGCAAGACCGCCCCAATGTGATGGCAGCACTGAAGGCGGGGGCGAAAGGATACCTCGGCAAGAGCTGTTGCGGCGACGAGCTCATCGACGCTGTGCGGGCTGTCCATTCCGGAAACGCCTACTTCGGGAAGAACATCACCGAGGTGCTGGTGGAGGATTACCGCAACCGTGTCGGTTCAGACGGCGAGGGTAGCACCATCCCCCTGTCACCGAGGGAGCAGGAAGTCCTGCAGGAGATCGCAGACGGCCGCAACACGAAGGATATCGCCTTTACCCTCGGGCTCTCGGTGAAGACGGTGGAGACGCACCGTCTGCGCATCATGAAAAAGCTGGACCTGCACAGCCTGCAGGATCTGACGAAGTACGCCATCCGCGAAGGTATCTCCTCCCTCTGGTAAAACTATCCCGCACCGCCAAGGTGCGGGAACCTTTCTTCCGCCTCCCCCTCCTGCAGGGGGAGCGCCCGCACCGTCCCATCCCCACGACCACTTTCCGCAACCCCGCCGGCGAGTCTCCCACGTCAAATTCACCTTTTCCTTCCGTGCCATTGGCTGCCGGTAATCTGGCGCTAAGAGCTTCCCTTTTCTCCTCTCCTTTTTCTCTGATCAACTTGCACCCCCCCTGCACCGATACTTACCCTTGTGAAGAGACAGCATTGCCTATGGCTGCCGCGGCTGGCGGCCGTGCAGAAAAAGAATGGAGAAAAGCAGTGACAGAAGAAAGAACCCCGCCCCCCCTTGACGCTTCCGGGGGTAGCCGCGAGGAAAGCACCTCCAGCTTCATACGCCTCGCTATAGCAGGAAAGGCGCTCCCGGGGAGACAGATCCTCCGGGAGGTGGTCGAGCTGGTGCAGGCCCAGGGGGAGCACTCCGCCCTCGTCGCCGATGCCTACTTCAGGACTGCACTGCGCCTTCAGGAGGAGGGAATGCTCGGGGAAGCCGCCTTCTTCCTGAGGCTCTCGCACTACCTCGTCCCCACCCCCGCCGTATTGGAACAGCTCTCTCTCATGAGCGACTGAGCCTTAATCTGCCTCAGCTATCATTTGCCATCCCCAATCTCTCCCTCCGGATCTCTCTGATTTAATGCCATGAAGTGCCGTCGATAAGAGCTTCAAGTTCTGTAACAGCCTGTATTAGCGTCGATATTGGGCCGCTGACACTTCGGGCCCGAGAGTGTGTTCATAAAGAAGGATAAACAGCAGCATACACAAAAGGAGAAACAGAAAGATGGCACTCGTGAAGAAACAGATCAGCACCTCCTCCCGCACAGCTGGCGCCACCGAATCAAAGAGCTCTGCCGTGGCATCGCGTGAGGCGGAGGCGCAGCGCAAGAAGGCGCGCACCCTCGCGAAGCAGCAGCAGGCAGCCGAGCGCATCGCCGCCGCGACCGGGCAGCTGACGGCAGGGATCAACGAGGCGGCCAGTGCCGCAGAAGAGCTGAAGCGCTCCACTGACCAGATCGCCAAAGGTGCGGAAGAGGCCTCCGGCGCTGCACAGGAGTCCCTCGCCGCCTTCAAGCAGGTTTCCGTTGCCATCGCACGTCAGCTGCAAAACGCCGACATAGGCCAGGCGAAGGCCGAAACCATCCAGACCCTGGTCGGCAAGACGACTTCCGACATCAACCAGATGGTCACCACTGTCGGCGTCACCGCCCAGCGCCAGGCGGCCTCCGTGGAACTGGTGGCCGAGCTCGAGCAGCAGGCTGCAAACATCGGCGACATCATCAAGGCGGTGGTCCGCATCGCCGACCAGACGAACCTCCTCGCGCTGAACGCAGCGATCGAGGCGGCACGCGCCGGGAAGCACGGGAAGGGGTTTGCCGTGGTCGCCGACGAGGTGAGGACGCTTGCCGAGACCTCCGAGAAGAGCGCGAAGCAGATCTCCGATCTCGTAGGGCAGATCCAGTCGGAGGTGAAAGCGATCGCCGAGGGGATCGGCAACTCCGCGAAGACCGTCGAGGCGGAGGTGGAAAACGGCAAGACGATCACCGCCCAGCTGGAGCAGATCCGGGTCGACCTCGTGGAGATCGTGAAGGGCGTTTCGGAGATCGCCACCGGCGCCTCCCAGTCGAGCGTTGCGGCCGAGCAGGCGCTGAAGGGGTCCGAGGCGATCGCCGCGGCCGCCGAGGAGCAGTCCGCCGCCGCCGAGGAGTCGGCGAAGACGGTGGAGGAGCAGACCGCAGCACTCGCCGAGTGCGAGTCCACGGCCCAGAACCTCTCCGAGCTCGCCGAGGACCTGAAGAATTCCACCGATGTGGCAAAGGACGCCGAAGAAGTCGCTTCCTCCGCCGAGGAGCTCTCCAGCGCGGTCTCCGAGATCAACCGCTCCGGTGCGCAGATCATGGCAGCGATCGAGCAGATCAGGAAGGGGGCCGAGGTGCAGTCCGCCGCCGCCGAGGAATCCGCCGCAGCCACGAGCCAGATCGAGAAGGGGGTGGAAATCGCCCAGGCACGCGCCACCGCGAGCAACGACAAGATCCTCGCCATCAAGGGGCTGCTGGAGACGAACAAGGCGTCCGTCGACGCGCTCATCACCGGGATCTCTTCCTCCGCCGAGGCATCGCGCGACAGCATAAAACAGATCAAGGCGCTGGAGCTGGTCTCCCGCCGCATCGACAAGATCGTCGACGCCATCACCACCGTCTCCATCCAGACGAACATGCTCGCGGTAAACGGCTCCATCGAGGCGGCGCGCGCCGGTGAGTTCGGCAAGGGGTTCGTGGTGGTCGCCACCGACATCAGGAACCTCGCCCACGACTCCGCCGAGAACGCTGACCGCATCAAGGACCTCGTGAAAGCGGTGCAGGACCAGATCGGCCTCGTAGGCCGCGACCTGGACGAAATCGTCGCCACCACCCAGAACGAGGTGGAGAAGGCAAAGACCTCCACCGGCAACCTCATCCTCATCGAGCGTGACATAGCGGTCGTCGAGACCGGCGCGCAGGAGATACTGGCCGCCTCCAACGAGATCGCCGCAGCGGTCATCCAAGTGAAGCAGGGGGTGGAGCAGATCTCCGCCGCCGCCCAGGAGGCGGACAAGGCCGCCACGGAGGCCGCCGCCGCGAAGCAGCAGTCGCAGGGGGCGGAGGAGCTCGCCGCAGCCATCGAGGAAATCGCTTCCCTCGCCGACGAACTCCAGAGCGCCTAGACAGGAGCCAACAAAAATGACGACAGATAATCTGGAAGCACAACAGGGGGTCCTCGGCGACGAGGGTCTCGAAGCCGAGGAGAGCGACACCCGCCAGTTCGTAACCTTCATCGCGGGTGACGAGGTCTTCGCGGTCGACATGGCTCCGGTGCAGGAAATCATCAGGGTGCCTGAGGTGGTGAAGGTCCCCCTGGCGCCGCACACCCTGGAGGGGCTCGCCAACCTGCGCGGCAAGGTCCTCCCCATCATCTCGCTCCGACGCGTCTTCGGCTTCGACGAATGCGCGTACAACGACTCCACCCGCGCCGTGGTGATCGACATGGGGCAGCCGCTCGGGTTCGTGGTGGACAGGGTGGCAAGCGTGGTCGGCGTGGAGCCCTCGAAGATCGAAGGGGTCGACTCCATCCGCAGCACGGTGAACACCGAGCTCCTCTCCGGCCTCATCAAGGATGTCGGCGGGCACGCCATGATCATGGTCCTCGACTTCACGAAGCTGATCGCCCAGGAGTTTGCCGACATCGCGGCCGCCGCCAGAAACTCCGGGATCTCTTCCGGACGTTCCGAGACGAGCGAGGCGGACGACGAGGACAACAGCGACGAGCTGCAGCTGGTGAGCTTCGAGGTGGCGCAGCAGGAGTACGCCATGCCGATCGAGGACGTGCAGGAGATCGTGCAGATCCCCGAGGAGATCATTCACGTCCCCCACTCGGCGCCGCACGTCATGGGGATCATGACGCTGAGAAACCGGCTCCTGCCGCTGGTGAACCTGCGCCGCATGTTCGACCTGCCGGCGAGGGACGACGACGACCGCAGCCGGGTCGTGGTGGTCGCACTCGGATCGGACTCCGTCGGAATCGTCATGGACAGCGTGAACGAAGTCCTCAGGGTGGCGAAATCGGATGTCGATCCGATGCCGGGGCTCTTGGCGCAGGACGGGGATCTCGCCGACATCTCCGAGATCTGCAGGCTGGAGAAGGGGAAGCGTCTCGTCTCCATCATCTCCGCCGGCAATCTCTTCAAACATTCCGGCGTGAAGGAGGCGCTTTCCACCGTGGGGAAAATGGAGCAGAAAGAGAGCGGTGAAACGGATGTCGATCTGGAGGAGGAGAACACCGACGACGAGCAGGTGGTGGTGTTCCGGCTCGACAAGGAAGAGTTCGGGGTGCCGATCGACAGCGTGCAGGAGATCGTGCGGGTTCCGGAGGAACTGACCCGCGTGCCGAAGGCGCCTTCCTTCGTGGAGGGGGTGATCAATCTCCGCGGCGCAGTCCTTCCGGTCGTCGACCTGAGAAGGCGGCTGGGGATGCCCTCGGTGGAGCGCTCCGACCGGCAGCGCGTCATGGTCTTCCTCATCGAGGGGCTGCGGACCGGTTTTATCGTCGACTCCGTCGCCGAGGTCCTGATGATCCACAAGGCCGCGATCGAGCCCGCGCCGCAGCTCTCCAACGAGCAGGCAAAGCTCCTGGCGCGCATGGCGAACCTGGAGAAGCAAAAGAGGATGATCCAGCTTTTAGAGCCCTCCAACCTCATCGAGGTGAAGGACCGGGCAGGGCTCGCCAGGCTGGCAGCGTAGGGGCGCAGACTTTCCGGGAGCTGCACCGGACCCGGGAGGCCTTTAGCAGAGCAGGAGCTCAGGCGTCCCCTCCCTTTCAAGGGGAGGGTCAGGGTGGGGATGGGGTTGAGGTTGATGAGCGCGCTGACCCCATCCCCCTCCTGTCCTCCCCCTTGAAAGGGGAGGGACGCGCTGCCGACGGCTTAGCTCTGTCCTATCTCCTCGCCCGTTTTCTAGCGCGGATTCGGGCGACTTTAGCACGGAGTGTTTCACAGCAATGATCAAGCTACTCATCGTGGACGATTCGGCGCTGATGCGGCGCCATCTGAACGGCCTCTTCCAGGCGGAAGGGGACTTCATCATAGAGCAGGCTCACAACGGCAAGGAGGCGGTGGAGGCAAACCGCAACTTCCAGCCGGACGTGGTGACCCTCGACATCAACATGCCGGAGATGGACGGCATCACCGCCCTATCCCTCCTCATGGCGGAGCGGGCGGTGCCGGTGGTCATGGTCTCCTCCCTCACCGAAAAGGGGGCGCTCGCCACCTTCGAGGCGATGCACCTCGGCGCGGTGGACTACGTCACGAAGCCGGGGGGGACGATCTCCCTTAACATCAACGAGATCGGCGTAGAGCTCGTCGCCAAGGTCCGCGCCGCGGCGAAGGCGAAGCTCAAGGGGAACAAGGTGAAGGGGCTCGCGCAGCGGCTGCGCGAGGAACGGGAAAAGCCGGTGCAGAGGGCACCGTCCCCGCGCCGCGCACCGGTGCGCGACGGCATCGTCCTCGTCGGTGTCTCCACCGGCGGCCCCCGCACGCTGGAGG